>NZ_CP048222.1:6723754-7046568 GCF_010119975.1 Rhodocytophaga rosea | reverse complement strand
AGCTTTTAGCAAATGTAGGTACTTTCTATAAAATTTCAGGCAGAAAAAGTTTCAACAGCCTTACATGCAATCCTTCTATTCAAAAATAACAAGGCTTTGATCAGGAAGGTTTGAAGAACCAGAAATCTTTGTCTTATACGTAATTTCTTACCTGTTATAACTTTATTCTGGTTTTTTTAATATTAGCATTATTTTTCCGCTCAATTCTGTAATTTTAAAAGCATAAAGTATTTAGCTGATTATCATAGACCTGCCTGTTGGTTTACTCATCAGATAAAGAACTTTTGAAACCTTATGCGTATAATACAGGTAAAGGATTATTGATCTTCAATATTTCTATATGTTCTACTTGGTACGGGTGGAGGACAAGCAAGGCACCATAAAATCTTATTTTAAAGCCCCAGACCATAAAAGAGCCATGGGCTTGTATGAAAGCCTATGCCCGGGATGTACCAGGAAGGGTGATGTAGTGAAGTTGCTGGACGAAGATTTTAACGTAGTATTATCCAATACAGATTTAATGAATAACAATAAAGAAAAACACTAGAAGATGGATAGTAATAATGAATGCAGTTTATTATTTACTAAATGAATCTCGTTTTTCAACAAAGGGCTCAGGCGAATACTTAAGAAGTATATAATTTAGCCAGATTGAGAAGATATAATTTCCGGGATTAGAAAACGTTAATAAAATATAACAAAATCCTATAAAATGAGGATAAACACTCCTAAACCTTAATTTTTATAGTACTTTAAGTAGTATTCTTACGTCAAAAATGCAAGGGAAAGCAGAAAAATCAAATAAAATTTACATTTTTGCGTCAAATAACCTGTCATTATTAACCTTGGGAGGTACCGTGAAACATATTCTTGCAGGTTTATCTCTTACCTTACTTATTATACTTTGTTCTTTCACCAGCCTGGAGACACGTAATCCATTCAAGGTACGAACAATTGTAATTGATGCCGGGCATGGAGGTCATGATCCTGGTACGCATGGCAAATCTGCCAAGGAAAAAGATGTTGCCCTAAAAGTTGCGCTTCAATTAGGCAAAATCATTAAAAAATTTATGCCTGAAGTGAAAGTAATTTATACCCGTACTACCGATAAGTTTATTGAACTTCACGACCGGGCAGGCCTGGCCAATAAAAACCATGCAGATTTGTTCATTTCTATCCATTGCAATGCCATTTCAAATCCGTCTATATACGGCACTGAAACCTATACACTTGGTTTGCATAAATCGGAAGATAACCTGGATGTAGCCAAACGGGAGAATTCTGTTATTTTGCAGGAAAAAGACCATGAGGAGAAATACGAGGGGTTTGATCCTAATTCGCCTATGGCCCACATCCTGCTTGCCAACTACCAGAGTGCCTATATTGAAAACAGCCTGTTACTGGCCAGTCATATCGAAACACAGTTCCAGAAACGGGTGAACCGTAAAAGCCGTGGGGTGAAACAAGCCGGTTTTATTGTATTATGGAAAACATCGATGCCCAGTGTGCTGGTAGAAATCGGCTATCTGACCAACCAGACGGAAGAACGCTATCTAACAAATGTAGCCAACCAGGAATTTATTGCTTCCGGTATATTCAGAGCCTTCCGTGAATACAAGGAGGACATTGAATCCATGAACGATTAAGTATATTTCCCGTTTAAACTGGCTCCGGAAAACCGGATTCCGCATAACCAAATTATATAATTAAATTTTACTTGTGTGAAAATATCCAAAGAAGTAAAAGTAGGCCTGCTTGCCATCGTTTCAGGTATAGTGCTCTACCTGGGTTTTAATTTCCTGAAAGGAGTAGATTTTTTTTCCCCCAATAACAGTTATTATGCCGTATATGATAATATAGATGGACTCACTGTTTCCAATCCGGTTACGCTGAACGGACTAGCTGTCGGACGGGTGAAAGAGATTACCATTCTGCAAAACCGGAACAACAAGCTGCTGGTCACTTTAGATATTGACCGCAAGATAGCCCTGAGCGATTCTACCACAGCGATGCTTGCCAGCAGTGGAGTATTGGGAGGTAAATATATTAACCTGATTGTAGGCCCAGTTACCCGTGTAAAAGAATCGGATGATACACTGCGGAGTGCCAAAGAGCAGGGAATTGCTGAGATCATTCAGGCTAAAGCTACTCCGCTTGCCCAAAATCTGGATTCTGCTATTCATAATATTAACCAGCTGGTGAAGCAATTCCAAGGGGTTACCCAAACCATTGATGCCACCTTACTAAGCATGAAAAAAACGTCCTCTTCGCTGAACAATACACTGGATAGTAATGATGATGCCATTAAAGGTATCATGAGCAATCTGAATACCTTGTCAACTACACTCAATGACAGCCGTACCGGTATAAAACCCATCATGCGCAACCTGAACAATTTTACCGATACCTTGCAGCGGATGCAACTAGCCAAAGCGGTAGATAACGCCAACGCTTCAATTGCCAGCCTCAACCGGACCTTGAATCAGATTAATGAAGGCCAGGGGACTTTAGGTAAATTGGCTAAAAACGATTCTTTATATACGAATCTTAACAATGCTGCCGAGGACCTGGATAGTTTGTTTATTGATGTAAAGGCAAACCCGGGACGCTATATACGCTTTTCAGTGTTTGGCGGAGGAAAAGATAAGAAGAAGAAAGACAAGAAGTAAATTCTCTGGTTAAACCGGAATTTTCTCAGCATTTTATATAAGCGTAGCCATAAACAGGTTGCGCTTTTTTGTGGCTAAGCATGATTACTGGCATTTAGTCATGAATACATTAAAAACATATCCTGTCAGCAGGAAAAGGCTGGCTGGAATCCTATTTGCTTGCTGTTCCTCGCAGGATAATTTTAATGGTATTCTCTTTAGCCGCCTGCCACAGGCGTTTTCAGAAAGCATTACGCCAGAACGTTTTTGCTTTATTCATTGCAATGATTGAGGAGAAAAAATCTCGCTGCCAGAAAGCGTAGGCGTACATTTTAAAGGGAAAGCCTTGAGATGGGTTACTTAAGGCATGTTCTTTTCACCGTTTGCCGGTAAGCGAAAACAGGCCGGATAACTGGCCAGTAGTTAACTTATTGCCGGAAGTTTGACCCATAATAATTAAAACTAATCTACCCGAAATAGAGAAGTATTCGTTCAGTTTTCTCTTCTCATTCCCCAGATTTCCGCAGTATTACCCTACAGGTCTCCCAGTTGCGGACGGATGAGGATTTCTTCTACAACCGATTGTCTGGAGAGGGCAAAGGCATTGTACATAGATTCAGCTACGTCTTCAGCCTTCATAAAGCGTTCAGCTGGCAAATCTACCCCTTCCCAGCTGGCAGTAAGGGTTGCTCCCGGAAGTACTGCTGTGACCCGGATACCAAAAGGTTTCATTTCTTCCCGCAATACTTTGGTGAGGCCATAAAGGGCGAATTTGGTAATGCTATAGGCCCCTCCATTAGGATAAGCCATAATACTGGCAATGGAACAGATATTAAACACATAGCCATCCTTCCTTTCCATCATGCCTGAAATTAAATGCCTGGTAAGATAATAGGCGCTATACAGATTGGTATCCATCATATTTTCCAGTGTACCTTCCGGCTCATTGTGTATTTGTCCCGGCACAAAATACCCGGTATTATTTACCAGTACATCTATATTTCGTTGCAGCCCCAATACAAAACCGGCAAAACGGTTCACCTCTTCTTTTTTTGACAGATCGGCTTGCCGGGCAAAAAGCTGTATGGAGGGAAAGGCTAGCTTGATTTCCCGCTGTAGCTGCTGCAGATCCTGCGCATTACGGGCACAGGTTACTACATCAAAGCCGTTCCGGGCAAATGTCTCAATTATTGCCCGGCCAATTCCTTTAGTGCCGCCTGTTACCACAATTAATTTGTTCATAGCTACTGCTTTTGGTTATAGTTATTTGTTGCTGGTTGCTAGTAAATATAGTTTGTGATTTTTAATCATGTATAAGAACTTTTTGTAGCTTTAGTATACGACAGTAATAATACTACCTGATATAATATTCAACGCGTGGGATTCCATATTCAGCCTCATGAAAATCCTTCCATAAATAAAAAATATCAAAAACTTCATTTCCCCGAGAATCTATAAACCGTGGTTCCCAAACTTCTCCTTCACGATCCAATTTCATTTTCCAGTCACCATTTCCTTTCTTTTTATTGTACTCACCAATATAAGCCAAAATAGGATGGATAAGTAATCGAAAAAACTCTTCGCCTCCATAATTCCATTTAATTGATTCACTCAAAATTTGCAAGCACTCTTCTGAAAAATTAAGTCTTTCTGGGTCGAAGTTTAATAGGACAGGTAATTTTTTAATTTCTTCAAACGTATGATTTGGAAAATATTTTCCATACTTATCTGAAAGTTTTTTGTAGATATGTACTCCATTTCTTAATTCTGGATTTGAGTCAAATTCTTTTCTCCATTTAAGTTTATTCTGGTAGTCTTTATCAAAATCTTCCTTTGTCATAAAAATATATACCTCACCAATACCAATCTTGCCTGTACGACCTACATTTAACTGGTTAAAATCTTGCATTAATATATAATACCCATAAGAAGATTTATAAAGAATACTTGTAAAATGGGAATGGTACTGTATATCATACAGCTCTACACCTAATTGATGCATTCTTATTATCTCCTCTGCTTCTTCTGGATAAACAAAGTAGTCGTTGATGTTATATTCTGTAGGTAACTTCCCTTTAATGAAATCTTCTCTTCCAGATTCGCCACGTTTTGGATAATGAATATTTAACACATAATCATTATCAAATGCTAATGCATCTATATCTTCATACAGATAAGCTTCATCTTCATATAGGATAATTACTTGATTGTTATATAGATGAAAAACTTTGAATGCATAAAAACCCTCAAATTCAGACTTATATTGTTTTAAGTGTTGTCCTTGCAATTCATTAATTAAACGGTCTGCCTCCTGTCTGACGAGTTTGAAATAATAAGATATTCTCTGGTGAAGAAAACCAACTTGATTTTTAATAAACTTTACTGATTTCATTTGTTGAAAATCGGCAATGGTATTCACTATAATGCCTTGACGGTCATAAAACTCAATAATAATCTGGTTTGAATCAAGCAAATAGGTACGGCCTGTTAAATCCTTATACAAATCTGGTTTTATGATATAGTTGTGTCCCTGAATTATATGTTTAAGTTTCTTTCCATTTAATATCTGAGCTTCTACTTCAAAACTGTTTGGATATACTATTTTCATCCTACATAAAATTACTTATAGAATACTTTTTTTATTTTGCATCAATTGTAGAAATATTTATATATATACCTATCCAGATGTTAATATTCTTTTCACCAGATCACATTCTTCCAATCTTTTTGTAGTTCTTTTCTAAACCGTTCTACCCACTCCTCAGATACCTCGTCGGAAAGCGGCTCATAATAAGGTTCGTGAATAGGATACTCTGCCTGTGTAATCCCCAGGAAAGTAATCACCTTGCGGATGGTGTGTGTATATTCTTTGATAAAATCTTCATACACGATGGTGAGGGGCACTATGTTTCCATCTTCCAGAAATGCCTGAATTTTGCTTTCCCGGAGCGAAATTTCTATGAACAGATGCCTGATTGCTTCGAAATTATATTGTTCCCTGAGATTATCATTAAACAGTTGTTTCTCCTCTCCTTTTACCAGATGCCATTGCCGGGTAACAATCGCTTTCCACCAGGAAACCGCTTGCCTGACTTTATTTCTCCGGGTGAGAAATATGTGTTTTCCATGAGGAAAAGCATTTTCCCATATCTCAGAGTGAGCAAGAGTCGTTGACCCAGCGCCAGGAATCTGGGCCAACTCCCACATGATGGAATCATTTTCTTTTCGCGGAGCATTGGCCTTAAGTCCAAACACACCATTAGGAGTTGTGCCCTGTAGCCAGAGCTTATTTTGCAGGTCTAAATAATCATTAGCCTGATAAAATTCCAGCAATGTATTACTAGGAGGAATTTCTACCCATTCTCCAGGTTTACCTGCAATTCCTGTAGATTTTAAAGCTTCACAAAGCAGGGTGCTTCCGTTGCGCTGACTAAACCAGATCGTATAGGAAATGGTGGGTTTCATGCTATTTTTATTTATAATTTGTAAGAATGGAACAAACACTGCCTCACACCAGGTCAAATAAGTTAAATAATGCTATTGAACTAAGATTCCAAGGGTATAATTTCGATCAGGGCTTGTTCTTGCCTATTGCTGCCAAACAATACTTTAGTAGTCTCTTCTTTTGTTCCAGTCATAATCATTTTTGGCAGCTTGATTACGCTTGGAGAGGCCGGAAAGCATAGCCTGGCTCGTGGACCGGTCCACCCATCTGCCATTGACAAAAACTCCCCTGATTTTTCTGGTGTTTGTTATATCAGTGAGTGGGTCAGCATCAAGCAAAATCAGGTCTGCCCGTTTGCCTACTTCGATGGTTCCCACTTCGTTATCGATACCAAGCCAACTGGCAGGCAAACGGGTGGCTGAGGCGAGCGCTTCCAGGGGTGTCATTCCGGCTTTTACCAACAATTCGATTTCATCATGAACGGCAAATCCAGCCATTACTCCAGAAACGCCAGTGTCAGTGCCGACCACAATCGGTACTCCGGCTTTTTTAAAAGCCCGTACCAATTTAACATTGAAATCAACCAGTTGCCCGATATGAGCGACACGTTCCGGGCTTGTGTCCCTGTTATAATTATTAGCTGTCAGCCATTTACTCTGCAAAAGCGGATGCACATATTGAAGTAATGGAGAAGCACGAAGTTCGTCTAGTGAACGCACCTGAGTTAAAATCCGCTCCATGGTTGTTAAGGTAGGCGACAGCCAGGTTTCATTCTTTTTGGCAAGCTGTGCAAAACGCTGCGCATCCCCTTCGCTATATTCATTTGTCTGTTTCGAAAATTCCTCTCCATGCGCCACCATTCCAAAATGTGGCACAAAGGCTTGTTCCAGCCTGCCTTTAAATGCATTAGGAATATGTCCGATGGTTTTTAATCCCTGCTTCTTAGCTTCATCAATAATAGCCTGATATGTCTCTACATTCAGATCAGAATATACCTTGATGAACTCGTAGCCTTCGGCTTTGGCACTGCGAACAGCTTGACGACCATCGGAGGCGGTATTTACTACTCTTCCTGATCCTTCCCCTCCATTAATAAGCGCTGCCAGTGCCATATGCGGCCCAATCACATCGCCCCTGGCTATTTCGTTTCTTTGGCCAAAGTGTTCAGCTTTAGCTGTGAGTTCGAAAATTGTAGTAACTCCATTCGCAATGTAAGGCGTCATCATATCTTGTGTATCAAAAAATAGAGTAGCTCCTTGCGTCGGGCGTGCCGGACCAAAATGCATATCTGTTGGTACATGCACATGCATATCAATAAGACCAGGAATAAGCCATTTTCCTTTACCATCAATGATTTCAGCTTCAGCAGGAATGGGCCCATTGAGCGATACAATCCGTTCATTTCTAATGATCACCGTAGCATTGGGCAGTATGTTACCTCCGGATGTCATCGGGATAACATTCACTTGTTGAATAGCAAACACTTTTTGACTGGCTTTCTTTTCCGGAGAATGTTCCTTCAGCGGTGGTGATGAAGGCGTGCAGCGAAATGTGAGCGAAAAAAGAAGAATGCACAGAAAAAGACGGCAGGAATTTAGGTATGGCATGTGGTATGGATTAGCAGGCAAATTTGCATGCGTAGTTTATGCTTTTTTCACTCAATCTCTTCCACCAATACTTTATTCCCATCTTTACCATAATAGGTAATTGTCTTATGAATGGTGTCAAATGTCCATTTTTCAATTCCGCTCTCAGCTAATCCCCTTGACATTTCCAGATAATCTATTTTGCCCTGCTCATGTAAATGTAATTGCGTATGCATACTTTCCGCATTGCTAGTATGGGTAATTTCCAATGTCTTATGCACAGAAGGAGAAACTATTTTTTCATTGTTCTTTCCATAATATTCTGAATGCCCATCGGTTAGGAATGAATCATATTTCACTACGCCAATAGCTTCCAGCGCCTGCAGGTATTGAGCCAGGGTTGCTTGTTTTCCAAGACGTTCATGTATGTCGTTTATCTGACTGAGGGTGAACATGCGTTTGTATATGGTTTTTGTTTACATTATAAAACTGGCCATCTCCGCAAAGTATCAGGTTCAAGTTCTTTTCTCCTGATGTCCAGGGGATGAAATGCTTTTTATTGAATTGGTTTTATAACATAATACCATTCTCTTTTGTCATTTTCCTGCTTTTCCACAGAAAAAACTGCTGTATTATATTGCCCCACATAAGTATCTTTATTGATTTCAAAAAAAGTACTTCCATTTTCTATTTGTTCGGGATATGGAAAATATTCTTCGTGATAAACTACTTTCCCTTTGTCAACAAAAATTATTCGGTCTCCAACGTCTTTCCACTGCTTATAAGGAACACCCAATATCTTTTCAATGTATTCCAGATTTGCCTGAACCGAAAAAATGTAAACCTTTTCCCACTTGAAATTTGTCACCTGCTTAACTTGTTGGATACACTTATCTTTCTCCTTACACTTGCTATAAAGCTTTTCTGCAATGCTCTCATCCATACAACTTGTCAGGAAAATGAATAAAACGAGAAGCTGCCCAGATACTGCTCTCATAGGTTTTCAAGACCAATCTGATAGATGATATTTATTTTATAATCGCACATTTGTTTACCAATATATTGCTTTTCTCCTGCTTGTGCACAATACACCAAGTGCAGCCGACATTGTCCTCATACGTTAATTATGTGCTTGGGTGACCCGGTTGACGGTCAAATTTGTAGTTGCCAGTAGCTATTCTTTTAGTTGTGTTTCGAAAATCTTCTTTATGGCCACATAGTCTTTCAGTTCTTGTACATCCGCATAAAACTCTGCATAGGATTCAGAGCTATGAAAAGAGTAAATTCTAGATTTATCGCCAATTTTGAACTCCACTGTATAGACAGTTCCATCGGTAACAAGAAGTTTATGTTCAACTTCCCAGCCGTTTTTTATTGTAACCTTCCTCATTTTGGGCTTGAGTTCCTCTTGGTCTGGTAATCTTGTCAGATTATTTTCAAGGAGTAAACTAAAAAGTGCATCAAACCCTGATTTAGGGTTCAGTTTATATCTTCTAATCTTAATCCTTGGGTGGTTTGTTTCTTTAAAAAGAATTCCTTCCCATGTATTTTTATTTAGTTTTATAATTCTCAAATCCCTTGTATGAGTCAATAGTGTATGTGCATAAAATCTTATTTCTACATCATTGCTTGATCCTACTATTGGCTTTATTCTAATTCGCTCTTCAAAATCCTTATTTGGCGATCTACTTAAAGAGTCAGACTGTATACCATCTGTTTCAATTCTACTTACACCCCGAATTTCTACTTGTGGATAGCTTTTCGTAAAGACTAAAAATAACAGAAGTGAAAATCCAATTTTTTTCATAATTCAATTACTGGCAATAGAGCACAAAGCTCTCATACTGCTTGCATGCTGATCCATTGCACTGATGACAATAGTTGTCATAGGGTTAAGTGTTGATGGCTTTTATGATTTATGCTATTGTTCCCCCCAAAGGACATTCTCTTCTATTATAAATTCATATTTACTTAGATTCTGATACAACTCATAGAAGGAATTTGCCTGGCTGATTGCAGCTTCTACGCCATCCATATCTGTGAATGATGCAATAACATAATCACTGTTGCGAACACACGCAATGATTACCTCTTTTAACTCTTCCAATTGATACACACCCTGGTTTGTCCACTCTGGCTTAACTATTATTATCGGGCTAGGCAACGTATACAACAGAAGTTTTTTTGAAAAGCTAACTTCGAATTGATTTGATTGGTTTGAAGTTAGCCGATAAGTCCACTTATTGCCATTCCCGTCAAAGGCCACTTCTTGATCGGTTGGTCTGATCGTACCAAAAGGTGTAGGCTGAGAAAGATCAACCTCTGTTGGTATTATATTTAACACCCTATTATTGTAAACCATTACAAGAGGATAAGTAGGCTGTGTCATAGTTTTGATTTTATTTGAATGTCTTCAATGAATCAATTGCAAATCAGTTGGTTGTGCTTAGGTAATGTGTCGATATGATATGGTTGGCAGTTTACAGAGTATTAGCAGCAGGTATTTAAGGCTCTTATTTTGATAAGGATTCAGATAAGAGTTTTTCAAATGCAGGCCCATTCTCCTTCTCAAAAATAGTTTTACATTGATTATATACAACCCTGTTTTCTTTGTCGATAACAATGGTAGTAGGCATGCATTGAATTTGAAAGAACTCATTCCCTTTCATCCCCAGAAAATCTACATTCCCCAAAATTGGATAATCAATGGGGTGTTTACCTAACCAATCTTTTATTTTTTCTTCCTTGTTCATTGTTACAGAAAGGAATACTAATTTATCATTCTTTGTTCGGTGATAAATCTTATTTAAATCTGCTCTTTCTTCTTCACATCCAGTGCAACCAATATTCCAGAAATTGAGCACTATAACTTTACCCTTATACTTTTCCAGATTTACTTCTACACCATCTATGTCTTTGAAGATTAAAGGCGAAGCTTGAGTATTGATCACAAAGTTTCCTTTTTGTGCATGAGCAAATAAGTTGAAGCCAAACAATAAAAAAATCAATAGATATTTCATGATTTTAAGCGGTTAGTTAACTAATTAATCGTTTTTCAGGAAGTATTTTCCTATTTGGAATTATAATTTATTAATCTCATTGTATATCTTAATTCTCCCTTGCAAACTAAACACAAACCCCACATACCCATGCTTCTACTAAAGCTCTAGATTTAGTAGTGGGTTAAGTGTTCTATGCCGGTCTTTTCTTGCGTTTTATGGTTTGATTTAATTTGTCTTTCCAACAGGGATCATATAGCCAAGGCTAAAAACAAAAGTTCGGCTTTTCATATCAGCAGGTCGGTTTACATCAACTTTTATCTCTCCCAGATATGGGTGGGGCTCTGTAATAACAATTTTATGATGCCTGATCAGATGAGTCACTCCTCGTCCATAACGGACATCTGCAAAAAGCATCCCTTTGCCTACCTGCAAGCCTATACCTGTTCCTATTTGTATGCCTAGGTCTACTCGGTTATAACCCTTTGGATAAAAATAGGCATCCTCTCCGGTATATTGATCAGGTTTTACTTTAAATAGTATTTTGCCCTCTTGCTTAATACCTGGTTGGTTATTGCCCTCGATTTGACTGGTATAGTTCCCGCCCAATGCAACACCTATGGATTCACCTGCCATAAAATAATATTTGAGTGCACCCTTACCAAATGTAGCTTTAAATAGTAAGGGAATTTCTAAGTAGTTGATTTTATATTTGCTATCAATCTGGAGGGCTAAATCGATAGGCGTGTTTGTGGGAGTATCGGTTCGTCTATAGTGAGCGCCTTTTTGAATATAATTCACTTCTGTTTGAAGTGAGAAGATAGTGCTCTGTGGAATAGGAATGTGTACACCAAGACCTGATGCAAAGCCTACCATAAATTCTTTATCTTCCACATTATTTAGTTGATAAGTGCCAAGGGTCAGGCCAAATTTAGGTATCAAAGATACTTGTGCAAAAGCAGGAAAGACAAAAGTAAGCAAGCATACGGCAAAAAGTAAGAGTTGTTTATTCATATTGTAGGTTTGAACTTATTTTTATTTCTAATATCTCTTTCTGTCTATATTAAGGCCCAAATGTGGATACACAACTCTTTTAGCAGTTGCATTTATTTCTTAATCCAGGAAAATAAACACACCCATATGCCAGCGGCACAAGAATAAAATTTATGTCGGCAGCTTGCTATAAGTAAGAGTACACAATTAAGTATAAGATTTTGGCAAATTGTATCTTTGCTTATGCGTTATATCAAGAAGATTACAGACAAGCAAAAACAAGACTTAGAGAAGATTCATAAAGATAGTAAAAGTTATCAGGAACGTAACCGTTGCCAATGTATACTGTTATCCAATCAAGGCTATCAAGTACAGAAGTTAGCAAGCATTTTTCAAGTAAGTCAGTTAAGTATTTATAAGTGGTTTGATCGCTTTGAGAAAACAGGTGTGGTAGGGTTAAAGAACCAAAAAGGGAAAGGCAGAAAACCCATCCTTACTACCAGTAATGCTACCCATGTTGAAGTAGTGGAAAATAGCATAGAGAAAGAAAAACAACAACTTAAATTAGCTAAGCGAGAGATAGAAGCTAAATTAGGCACGGCTATGAGTGAGATGACCTTGAAGCGGTTTTTAAAAAAATTGACTACCGATGGAAACGTTTCCGTAAATGGATAAAGCCATTGCAAAACAAAGAAGCATATGAGCAGAAAGTCAAGCGATTACATGCTTTGCTTTATTTGGCACAGACAGGCAGTATAGATTTATATTTTGGAGACGAATCAGGGTTTTGCCTTACCCCTTGTGTACCTTATGGATGGATCAAAAAAGGCGAACACGCCCCTATTTTATCCCAAAGAAGTACAAGGATAAATGTATTTGGCTTGTTAAGTACAAATAATGAGTTGCTTACTTATCAGAAAAGTGGGAGTCTAAACGCTGACTTTATCATTGAATGTGTAGAGGCCTTCTCAACATCTATTTCCAAGTTTACTGTCATAGTCTTAGACAACGCCTCCTGGCATACATGTGGCCTATGGGAAGTCAAAAAAGAAGAATGGGAACAGAAAGGATTATACATCTTTTTGCTGCCTAAGTATAGTCCTCATCTTAACAGGATCGAACGATTTTGGAAGCAGGTGAAATATCATTGGCTCAAAGCCGAAGACTATCTGTCTGTAGAAGCGCTTAAGGAGGCACTTTATACCATCTTTTCAGGATTGGGTACTTACTTTAAACTTGATTTTAAAAAACTTGAAGTAGATGAAAATATTATACTTAATTGTGTTTAATTACTTAGCTATCTCTATTTATCTAATTCAGGCTCCTGTATTCTGCTTGATCTTGAGAGTATAACGCTGACCTCTGAGTGTGCATTTCTTAACCTGAAAAGTATTTTTCAGAGGCTGAGCTAACAATTCTTACAGCGATGGATTCATTGCTTACTCCGAAGCGTTCATCCCATACATTTACTATTCATTGTTTAACCGGAAGCCTATATTGCTTAACCTGAATGATGCATCTCCTACATTTAAGCGTTCATTGCTCAACGCGAATCTGGCATAGCACCAGGCAATTCTGACAACGCTTCATAATGAGTATCCAATTTCTTTAGTAAATAGTACTACTTATGTTGCTGAGCGTCTAAAGATGAACATCAGGTATACTTTGCTGAAGGGGGCATGACTAAAACCTGGCATTTACAACCTAATACTTACACCTGCGTATGTGAATATTTCTGAAATATACTTGTTTGTTAAGCAAAATAATCCAATTGATTTGTATTTTAGCGCAAGCGCCTTTACGGCACATACCTGCTGTCCGAAAAATCACGTGATGCGTAACATAAACCTAATTAATCCAGCCTTTATTATATGATAAGTTTGATTGCTCAGCTCGGCAAGTACCTTACATTTATGGGAAATCTTTTCTCAAACCGCGAAAAATTCAATGTATATATAAACCGGGTGGTAGATGAATGTATCCTGATCGGAATAGACTCTATCTTTATTGTGGTGATCGTTTCCTCGTTTATCGGGGCAGTAACCGCCGTACAAACGGCTTATAACCTGGTAAGCCCTTTGATTCCGACCTACGTTATTGGCCTTATCGTTCGCGATATGACGGTTCTGGAACTCGCCCCAACCATTACATGTGTGGTACTCTCCGGAAAAGTGGGCTCCAACATTGCTGGTGGCCTAGGTACGATGCGTATCACCGAGCAAATTGATGCACTCGAAGTAATGGGAATTAATGCGGCTTCTTACCTGGTACTTCCCAAAGTCATAGCTTCTATTATCGTATTCCCAATGCTTGTGATTCTATCGGGATTCCTGAGTATTTTCGGAGGATATCTTTCCGGTACACTTACCGGCGTGATTACACCGCAGGAATATATCTACGGTATCCGCGCAGATTTTAACGCATACAATGTAACCTTTGCACTCATTAAATCAGTGGTTTTCGCTTTTCTGATTTCTTCTATATCGTCTTTCCAGGGATTTTATACCAGAGGCGGAGCCTTGGAAGTAGGAAAATCGAGTACCAATGCGGTTACCAATAGCTGTATTGCTGTGCTGCTGGCAGATTTCATTCTGGCTCAGCTTCTGCTATAAAGTTCAACAGGAGTTTAAATGGTAACACAAAGTCAGTGTGTTTGGAAGCAGGAAACGAAGTAGTTTCCTTTATCTCCTCGCAATAGGGGAATTCTGAAAATACATATCTGGTTATATTTCTAACCAATACTCATTACAGATACAGCGTATGATTGAGATTAAAGACATTCGCAAAACCTTTAACGGCAAAGAAGTACTGGCTGGCATCAGCGGCAAGTTTAAAGACAGCGATACCAGTTTGATTATTGGCGGCAGCGGAACAGGTAAAAGCGTATTGCTCAAATGTATCGTGGGCCTGATTAAGCCCGACAGCGGCAACGTTTTCTTTGATGGCCGGGATTTTATCAATGGCGACCGCAATCTGCGTACAGAAGTCCGCCGGGAAATGGGGATGCTCTTTCAGGGAAGTGCTTTGTTTGACTCCAAGACCGTAGAAGAGAATGTGATGTTTCCTCTCGATATGCTTACGCCCATGAGCCGCCAGGAAAAACTCGACCGGGTGAATTTTTGTCTCAAACGCGTAGGTCTGGAGAATGTAAACCTGCGGATGCCTTCTGAAATCAGCGGAGGTATGCAGAAACGGGTAGGCATTGCCAGAGCAATCGTAATGAATCCGAAGTATCTCTTTGTAGACGAGCCTAACTCCGGCCTCGATCCGCTTACCGCTGTAACCATAGATGAGCTTATCAAGGAAATTACTGACGAATACAAAATGACTACTATCGTTGTTACCCATGACATGAACTCTGTGATGGGAATCGGGGAGTATGTGATGTTTTTATACAAAGGCCGCAAAGTCTGGGAAGGCGACAGCAATAACATTATTGATACAGATGTACGGGAATTGAAAGAATTTTTATTCGCCAACAAGTTTATAAAGAGTATTAAGGAGAATGAGCAGAGTTAGATAGGGTATGTTTTTGATTGAGAAGTTATTTTTAGAGTCTGTTTGCGACAAATAACTATCTTGTTCTATTCATACGCCGTCCTTACTTTTATTTTGCTTGCCCAAAATAAAAGTAACAAAACACTTGTGAGGCGAGAGCCGAAGCAAGCGAATGTAGTTCTGGCAAAATGAAAAACGCTTCAACACTCATGGCTCACGCGCACCCCGCTTTTCATTTTTCCTCCCGCGCATGGATTTTTTTTGATTTTAGTTTTATGTTCATTTTTTCTCTTTCTAACATTTTACTTCAATAATTATCTAAAAAGTTACTCAATATATACTCTGTAATGAGTGTAATACCTACCATACTGCTCATTACAGCTTTAGATGATGAAAGAGTGCGGTGGGTGGTGCAGCAATAGCGCGGACTTTTTTGGCCTTTTGCGAGGGCCGGAGGATTGTGCGATGATTTTATCTGGCGTGAAAAAAGTCTCTGTTGGTGCTGCCCTTTTGTTTTGTTACTTTTATTTTGGGCAAGCAAAATAAAAGTAAAGACGGCCTGAGCTATCATCAACTTAATTCTAAATCTTTTCAATCATTCTTTGCATTCTATAATTGAACACTCTTGACTTTCTAATATTGTTATGGCTAATAAATGAATAAAATAGTATTTCTTGTATTTGTGCTTCTCTCCTTTCCCTCCATCGCTCAGGTGATTAATGATGATATTGCGAAACGCCTGGTATTACAGTCTAATACTACCCTTACTTCCAATACCACCAACTGCACCGTTCAATGGAGTTGTGTAGATACTAAAGCCGTAACTGGTTGCATTCTTTTCCACAACGACCAGTGGTTTGAGTTTACAACTAAACAAGCTGGCACCTATTACCTCACCATTACCAACCAGGCTTGCCGGGATATACGGGGCGTACAGGCACTAGTGATTGATGGCGAAGCTTGTAAACCTTCCACGTATACACATCTCGTTTGTTATTCCACCGGTTACCAGGATGATATTTCGCTCACGCTTGACAGTTTACAGGCGAACCATACCTACCTGGTGAATATAGACGGGTATCTGAATGATTTCTGCCAGTTTGAACTTACCTTGCGCACCCGGATGCCGGATTTTGCGGTGACTAGCTTACCCCAACCTGTAGAAACTATGGCTCAGGCACAGGATAGTCTGGTGCAATTGCAATGGATGCTACCAGATTCCTTACGGGACGAACTAACCGGGTTTTACATCCTGCGCCGCCATCAGTCAGAAAAGAAATCTTTGGAACTCACTCGTTTTGCTGCGGTAACTAATACCTTTGGCTCCAGGCAAAATAGCTATACTCACACCGATACGGTACAAAAGGAAGGCATGTATACCTATAAAATTATTGGAAGTACCAGCCAGCAAAAAAATTATCTGCTTAAAGAAGTAAATATTCAGATTCATCCGCTTCCAAAAGCCAAACCTGCACCGGAAGATATATTGACAGTAGAAGTTCCCATCCGCAAAAAGATGAACGTTCAGATTCTGCTAATCAATGCCTCTACCGATAAACTGCTGAAAAAAGCATATATGCTTACCTCTTCTAAAAACAAAAACCTGATCCGCTTTGATATAGCTGCTTTCCGGAAAGAAGGCATCCGGAACTATAAAGTTCTGGTGCAGGAAATAGAAAATCCAAAGGGCTATTCTAAAACTTTTTTCTTTGAGCAATAGTAATAATCTTTGAGACGGATTGTTTTTTCAGCGAAGTAAAATAGTATACAACGAATGCATGATTTTTGCTCTGAGATCGTTATTACTTTGCCAGAAACATCTTGTTTCCAAGGTTTTACCCGTCCTCATTTACTGAATCTATGTATAGACTTTAACCAGACTTCCTATGAAAAAGCTACTTCCTTTATTCCTGCTGATTTTATCTGTTGGTTTGCTTTCCTGCCAGCGCCAACTCGACGATGATGACCTGGTCTACCGGGGTGACTGGGATTCTAAAACGTATGCCTTGCAAATCTACAGCAATGGATATGGCGTCTGTAATACCAGAAAGTGGGGCGGCTTAACCTGCGAAGGATATGTTACGGTCAGAAGTGATAAGATTGTATTTACCAGCAACAAAGAAACTTCTTCGCTTCCCCGTAAAAAATTTGATATAGATGAACGCCCGCAGATAGATGCCAATGGAGTTACATTCATGATTCTCGACGGCGAACGCTTTGAGAGAAGGTAAGTAATGGTTGTTGGTTGTTCGTTATTAGTTACTGGCAAATCATGATGAATTAATTTCATGTTTGTGATTTAAACATAGGCAATATATACCTGACAATCAATAACGAACAACCAACTTAACATAAACCCTCACATACCCTGCCTTTGCTTAGGTTTTAGCTTAGATAGCAGGGTTTAGTGTTAGCAGCATAGTTTATTTTATAATTATGTTTTGGGTGTCCCTGATTCATAGGTTAAATTAATAATAGAAAAAAGATCTAACAAGGAGAGTATTAACAATACTATTGCAAAGTATATTCCACCTTTGGATGCAACACCATCTTCTTCCACAGCCTCTTGAGGGTTATCTTCATTGTAAAGCAATTCTATTTGATCATTTATTATTGGTTTATCCATAGAAGATACTCCTTCAAATTTGACCACTTCACCTTTAATAGTTTTAAATTCAATTATGGGATGATAAAAGGTTCCATCATCTACTTTTTCAATTATATCTACAATTATACCGGTAGTTTTTATTCCATTATTTTTCAATCGCTTCTCCTGTTTATATCGCTTAAAAGATATTATTGAAAAAAAAGCTCCTCCTATGAACAAAACTAATCCACCTGAAGTCATTCCATATTATTTTTACTATCTCTACTTGCTGCTAACAACGAAATAAATACAATTAGCTTATCTGGATTCTGGGTAAAATCGCCTGCAATAATTCCTGTGTACAAGTTGGGAGGTCTTTCTGATCGGTGCGAAGTTCCAGGAAGGGCTGTTCAGGGGCTTCGAATGGCGCATCGAGTCCGGTAAAATTCTTGATCTCGCCTTTTCTCGCTTTGGCATATAAGCCTTTCACGTCCCGACGTTCGCATTCTTCAAATGGCGCATTTACATATACTTCCAGGAAATCTTCTTGTCCGATCACACCTGCTGCCAGTTCCCGGATTTGTTTAGTGGGACTTATAAAGGAGCAAATCGTGATAATACCACAGTTCAAAAACAGTTTTGCAGTTTCTGCTGATCTGCGGATGTTTTCCAGGCGGTCGGCTTCGCTGAAGCCCAGGTTGTTGTTGATGCCTGTTCGGAGGTTGTCACCATCCAGTAGCTGCGTGAGAAAGCCTTGCTGATGAAGGGATTTCTCCACCTCTTTGGCTATCGTACTTTTACCGGAGCCAGACAATCCGATCATCCAGATGACAACGGATTTTTGTTGAAGCAATTGCTCTTTATGCTGCCTGGAAAGTACTTTATCGAATATGGGATGAATGTTTTGCAAAAGTCTTAGGGATTTATTCTCGCAAAAGTATTACAAATATTGTAATATTACAGGATGTCAAGCACAGAAAGCCTCCTTCCCCGATCAATAGACGTTACTTCCATAAATGAACTGGCTATACAAGCCGGGATAAAAATTATGGAAATATATGGTTATGAAGATTTTTCTTCCATTACCCAGCTGAAAGCAGACCAGTCGCCGCTTACCCTGGCCGACCATGAATCTGATGAAATTATTACTGCAGGCCTGCAGTCAATGTATCCGCAGATTCCGATCATTTCTGAAGAAGGAAAACATACGGCTTACGAAATCCGGAAAGACTGGACAGCTTTCTGGCTCGTAGATCCGCTGGATGGTACCAAGGAATTTATTAAGCGCAATGGAGCCTTTACTGTAAATATAGCCCTTATCGTAAATAAACAGCCTGTCATTGGGGTGATTTATGCCCCGGTACTACAAACCTTGTATTATGGGATGGTGGGTACTGGCGCTTTTAAGCAAGAAGAAAAGCAGGAACCAGTAGCTATTCAGGTAAACCGTAAAAAAAATCAACTGACCGCTGTAGGAAGCCGTTCACATGCTGATCCGGCAGAAGAGGAAGTGTTAAAGCCATATGATGTGGTGGAGACAATTTCTATTGGGAGTTCACTGAAGTTCTGCCTGGTGGCTGAAGGAAAAGCGGACATTTATTACCGGCATGGGCCTACCATGGAATGGGATACTGCTGCCGGACAAGCCATCCTTACCGCCGCTGGTGGGAAAGTACTGGATGCTTCCGGCGACATTTTTACGTACAATAAACTTTCTTTAGTGAACGGTAGTTTTTTATGTCAAGGATTTTAACGCCCGCTTGGTATGCCAATTGAGATTCGCCTGACAAGCGATGGTTCCCACACCTTATACAATTCTGACCTGGACGAAAGTTATCACTCTGTACATGGAGCCGTACAGGAGTCAATGCATGTATTTATTAAATCTGGTCTGGATTATATGCTGGAGGTAAAACGGGATATCTGGGTGCTGGAAGTGGGAATGGGTACCGGGCTGAATGCCTGGCTCACGATAAACCAGGTGTTGCATTCCGATGCCAAAGTACATTATGTAGCGGTTGAACCCCATCCGGTAGACATCTCGCTCGTTGATCAGCTGAATTATCCGCAGATGCTGCATACGACAGAGTACCGCAACCGTTTGTTTCAACAGCTGCACCGGACAGAATGGGAGAAATTCATATCGCTTACTCCTGAGTTTGAGTTACGGAAAATGCCCTATACGCTGGAAGATTTTAAACCGATGTGGATTTTCGACCTGATCTATTTTGATGCCTTTGCTCCTTCCAAACATCCGCAGATCTGGGAAAAACCCATGCTGAAAAAGCTTTATGATATCACCACTCCAGGAGGTATATTGCTTACTTACAGTGCCAAAGGCCAGTTTAAACGGGATTTGAAAGAAACCGGATGGCTGGTAGAAACCCTTCAGGGACCTCCCGGCAAAAGAGAAATGACCAGAGCAACTAAGCCTGTTAGTGGCGAATGAGTGATTGAATTACAGAATTACACAAGGTCACAATGAATAAACTATTGATCGCCATAATACTGGGGATTCTATTGTCTTGCGAGAAAACACCTCCTATAAAATTACTTCACAAATTTCTGAAGACAGTACCTATGCAAAGGAATTCATAAAGCGTTCTCTGGAAACCAAGGGTTTACTTCTTGCAGGAATGAAACCTATTATTAAAGACAAACAAGCTGCTATAGCCGTTGCAGAAGCCATACTGTTTCCTATATATGGCGAAGAAAATATTCTTAAGCAAAGACCTTATCAAGTATACAAAACAGAGCTGTACTGGGTAATCACCGGAACTTTACCGGAAGGGTACAAAGGAGGAGTCTTTGAAATTGCTATTGATGCAACCGATGCCAGGGTGATTGGTTTGACACATGGAAAATAAGAGCAACCTACCTTTTAACCACCTTTTCAAACGAATCCCAGGATTGCATTAACAAACGGCTAATTTCCTGCCAGTCTGATTCGGTTACGCCTCCGTTTACGGCTTTGATATCCCTGATGTGCATAGCTTGTGCCCGGAGTCTGGCATGCGCCATAAATTGAGAAGCAGGTTGATTATAAATCGATTCTGCTGTCTGGGCAAGAGCCGTTTCCAGGTCACCAGGCTGGTTATTAGCCCGTTGCCGGTGTATTATCCACCATTCCAGTTCATGCCTGGCGGCAGCAGTTACGTTAAATGATTCGTTGCTCATTAGTTCAATGTTTCCATAGAAATCAACCAAATAAGGTAAGGCTTTTTCATAGTCAGAGCGATTTTCTCCGTCTTTAAAAACAAAAGCAGCTTTGGCTGCCTGGTAGGCCATAAGGTACGATCTAAAAAAGGGGGCATGAAACTGCTTCCGCATGAGCTCTGCTAACTGGTTGAACAATACGACTGGTTTCCGGTCGTAATAGGAACGCCACATCTCAGTGTCCAGCCTGGCCACTTCTGTTGCCTCAAAATTCCGGATGTTGTTCTGTATGGGAATATAAATATCAGTCAGTATCCAAAGAAGCAAAAGAACGATACCAGCGAGTACAAACCGTATTGGCCTGAAAATGACGCGCACCGGTAAGGTTTCTGTTTTCATGATTTTAGAATTTCAGAAATATTGTGAATATCTCACATACGATAGCACATTAGCTACGGATTTGATGTATTATGCTTTATGATGAACCAGATCTATATAAACCTGGCTCAGAATAAGCTACATTTATTAGCCACAATCCGGCTTTTGATTAATCATTTATTTTCTGAAAGGTTTCTTTCACCGATTCAATCAGATCTTCGCCCATGGGGAACAGGAAAGAAGCTTTGCTGATGATGGTTGGCGCAATAGGACGGATTACCGGATAAATATAAGTTTCGGTAGTGGCATCAGATGGAATAATCACACCCACCGCATGAATCAGCCATAAAAAAACGCTGATCCCAAAAGCCCAGGTAAATATACCCACTATAGCTCCTGCCATGCTATCAAAACTACCGATCAGCGTATATTGCAGCGTTTTACGGAGCAGACTTCCCAGCTTATTTACCATGAAAATAATCGGGAAAAATATAATAGCAAAAGCAAAATACGGCAAAAAACGATTGGTACTCCCATTGCCTCCAAAATAGGGAGATAGCCAGTCTAAGCTAACATCCATCAATTTAAAACCAAGCACAACTGCCAGAATAAAGGCAAATACCGCAATAATTTCAAGCAGTAAGCCCCGTTTATAGCCGTTATACGCACCCAGCAGCAGCGGAAGCAGAATTAGTATATCAATTGTCTTCATAAGTACAAGGTTCGTAGGATAAATTAAAGGTCATTTGTAACAGGTCATGTATAGGTTAATCTATTTATTTACATAGGGTAAACCTATGACCAGCTACAAATGACCTTCAGCTAATACTCACAGCGAACTCAACAATTCTTTTACCTGAGCCGATACTACTTTTCCATCTGCCTGGCCAGCCAGTTCTTTGGTTGCTACACCCATTACTTTGCCCATGTCTGCCGGTCCTTTGGCACCTACCCTGCTAATAATATCGCGTAATTTTGCCTGTATATCGGCTACTGACAATTGTTTGGGCAGGTATCGCTCAATAATTTCCAGTTCCTGCAATTCAGCACTGGCCAGATCTTCCCGGTTCTGAGTTTTATAAATGTCTGCCGATTCCCTTCTTTGTTTGGCTGCTTTGGTGAGTAATTTCATTTCAGCATCCTGGGTAAGTTCACCGCCCGCTCCTTCTTTTGTTTCCTCCAGTAAGATCAGTGATTTGATTGCCCGTAAAGCCCGTAAGGCATCTTTGTCTTTAGCAAGCATGGCATTTTTAATGTCGCCTTCAATTTGTTGTTTTAAAGCCATAGGTTTTTAAGTGTTGAATGATAAATTTGTTTCTGGAACCTGGATTTATGGGATTATAAGATTCTCAGGATTTTATTTGTGTCATGATATAGAATCCTGTTTATCTCTAAATTTTAAAAATCCAGGTTTGAGAATAAACTTTTAAAAGAATGTAATTCGTAATTCGTAATTCGTAATTCGTAATTCGTAATTCGTAATTCGTAATTCGTAATTCGTAATTCGTAATTCGTAATTAATCTGCCTCAAAATTAGTATAAAATTAAAGTGAATGACTAAACTTAGCGTAAATATCAATAAAATTGCTACCCTGCGGAATTCTCGCGGACATAATAACCCGGATGTACTGAAAGTAGCCCAGGATTGTGAACGTTTTGGAGCCCAGGGAATTACAGTACATCCCCGCCCGATGAGCGCCATATCCGCTACCAGGATGTGCTGGATCTACAAAATCTGGTTACGACTGAATTTAATATAGAAGGGTATCCGGATAAACGATATATGGAGCTGGTTAAACGGGTAAAACCTACGCAGGCGACTCTGGTACCCGATAAACCAGATGCGATCACTTCTAATGCCGGATGGGATACGATCGATAATCAATCATTGCTTGAGGGAATTATATATGAACTCAAAAGTTTGGGCATCCGCACTTCCATTTTTGTTGATCCGGTAGAGAAAATGGTGGAAGGCGCAGCAAATACGGGTACCGACCGTATTGAATTGTATACAGAAAGTTATGCCAGACTGTATCTAAATAACCGTCAGCTGGCCATTGCACCGTATGTACGGGCGGCAAAAGTTGCCAATGATGCAGGACTTGGTATAAATGCCGGGCACGACCTGGATTTAGATAACCTGAGGTATTTGCAGCAGAATATTCCGGGCTTGCTCGAAGTATCTATTGGGCATGCTTTAATTTGTGATGCTCTGTATCTGGGTCTGGAAAATACCATTCAGTTATATCTGAAAGAACTGAATCAATAATAGTATGGAACCTGGATTACACAAATTAGAGGATTTACAGGACTTTAATAACCCTAATTCTGCTAATCCATTAATCCTGAAAATCCTGGTTCCAGATTATCTTTTAAATGAATGTAATCCATAATTAGTCATTCGTAATTTATAATTATCGCTATGTCTTCGCTTGTAGTAAACGATTTTTTGGAAAAGGCACAAGCTCTGCCTGTAATTGATGTACGTTCGCCTGGAGAATTTGCACACGGACATATTCCTGGCGCATACAACATTCCACTCTTCGATAATGAGGAACGGGCAAAAGTCGGCACCAAATACAAACAGGTAAGCAAAGAAGCAGCTATTCTGCTGGGACTGGATATTGTAGGTCCAAAAATGTCTGGTTTTGTAAAAAGTGCTAAAAAACTAGCTCCTGCTGGTGAAGCATTGGTGCACTGCTGGCGGGGTGGTATGCGTAGCGGAAGTTTTGCATGGCTGTTGGGTACTACCGGATTCAAAGTAGATACCCTGCAAAAAGGTTATAAGGCCTACCGGCAGGAAGTATTACATTTATTTGAACAACCTTTCCCTTTTATTGTACTGGGCGGAAAAACCGGAAGCGGAAAAACTGAACTCCTACAGGAACTTGCCAGAGCCGGTGAACAGGTAATTGACCTGGAAGGATTAGCTCACCACAAAGGTTCTTCTTTTGGGGCTATTGGTGAACTGCCGCAACCCACTACTGAGCAATTTGAAAATAATTTACATGCGGCTTTGCATAAACTGGACCTAAGACGAAGAATATGGGTGGAAGATGAGAGTATTACCATAGGTACCGTAAGGTTGCCTGCGGCTATTTACAACCGGATCAGGCAAGCACCAGTTATTTTTATAGATGTGCCCAAACTCATCCGCATTGAACGGCTGGTACAAGATTACACCGGCTTTGATCATCACTTACTGGAACAAGCCTTGGAGCGTATCAAAAAAAGAATGGGCGGTTTACATTTCAATTTAGCCATGGAAGCCTTACATGCCAGGGATTATGCTACCGTTGCCGACCTTTCGCTCGCTTATTACGACAAAGCCTACCTCTTCGGACTGGATAAACGAGATACAGAAAAAGTATATACCCTACCCCTCGCTGAAGAATCATTAGCCGAAAAAGTGGAAAAAGTTATAGAAACGGCTGATGCTTTTATACAGAAAAAAATCCTCCCGAAATGAAACTTGTTACATTACCTACTATGTAAGCAAGCCTTTAGCGGCATCTTCTCCGGTTTGGATGGCTCCTTCCATAAAACCCTGCCAGTCGGCCAGGTGTTCTCCGGCAAAGGATATATTTCTGAATGGTTTTGCAAGGTTTTCCCGGATGCCAAACCACTGGTGTGTATCATAAATAGCATAAGCCCCCTTACTGAATGCATCGCCGCCCCAGTAATAACTTACTACTTTTTCTGCATAGGGCAATACATCTCCAAAAGCAGGTTTCAAACCCTGGCAAATTTCCCGGATCTTCTGTTCCTGGTTCATTTTCGACAATACGTGCGCTTTTTCTCCGATGGCATACGAAGTAAGGGTACCTTTTACACTTTTCAGATTTTTAGAAGAATGAAAAAAATAATGTGCGGTTGTATCCGTAACCATATCAAAAGCTTCTTCCTGCCAGAACCTCTCCTTGAATACTACCGCTGATTTAATGATGCGGCAATATTGTAACTGGTTCAGGGCATCTGTTTTATCGGCAGGTAAACCTGGCTGCCAGTTTATTTTAGATAGGGCAAATACCGGCAGGGTACAAATTAGCCTGTGCCCATTATATTGCGATCCATCTTCACATAATACCTGCACTTGTTTGCCTTCCTGTTTTACATGCGTTGCTTTTTTACTGAGCATAATATGTGTCATGCCGATTTTTTCTGCCATTGCTTCTACTAGTCTGGTATTGCCTCTTTCGATGCGAAAGTCCATTTCGTTGTTAGGACTGGAATAGGCATATTCTGATAAGCTGGCATACGCAGAAACATTTCGGATGCTTTCGCCAAAATCGGTGCTGTCGAACAATTCTTTCAACTCGATGTCTTTTTCAGAAATTCCCTGGTTATTCAGGTAGCGCCACCAGTCAATCTGGTCGAGTACTTTGCTGTTTTTAGAAGTAAGCTGCTTGAAATTGGTGAGTAAAGTCTGGTATTTGGAAGTCCAGTTTTGCTCGTAATTCCACTGCTTTGGCTTAAAATATTGCCCTTCCAGAGTCAGGTGTGTTTCAAACTGATGATTGAGCAAGTTCAGATTCAATTCTTTACACAAGGCTTGTATCCGTTCGTGAGAAGCGCCTACCCA
The DNA here is from genome assembly GCF_010119975.1 of Rhodocytophaga rosea. GTDB lineage: Bacteria > Bacteroidota > Bacteroidia > Cytophagales > 172606-1 > Rhodocytophaga > Rhodocytophaga rosea. Next base: position 7,020,696 of record NZ_CP048222.1, on the reverse strand, counting down.
TTCGGCACCCAGCTCCACATGCAGATTTTCAGCCTCATCTGCTGTATGGGTAAATACCCTGCCGCCGATGCGGTTTCTGGCTTCCAGAATAGTAAACGGAATATTTTGTTTGTGCAGCAGGTATGCCGCCGATAAGCCAGAAAGCCCGGCTCCCAGAATCAGTACGTGTTCGCCAGTGCGTAATTTAGGCTGGGCATACGTCTGGTTATTCTGACTAAGCATAGCAGTTGTGGTAAGCGCACCTGTAGCTTTTAAAAAATTTCTCCTGTCCATGAGTAGTGTAGTGAGTAGCAAAGATATGCATCAGCCTTGAAGCTAATGGCTTAAAGCTAAACTACTGATAAATTGCCTATTTCAAAACAGAAAGAATGACAAGCCTTCCTGTATTACAGAAGCTGCTTAAGTTCGCTCAGGCATTTGATCTCGTAGGTAGGTGTAGCCTGGTGAGTGACCTGCTCATAATTGAAGAACACATGATCTATTTCTGCATTAATGGCCCCCTGGATATCTGAATCCAGGCTGTCTCCGATCATGATGCTTTGTTTGGGCTGTGCCTTGGTTTGTTGCAGGGCATAATCAAAAATCTTGCGGTTGGGTTTCTGGCAGCCAGCCTTTTCTGACGTGATAATTTCTTTAAAAAACCCGGTTATGCTGGCGCTCTGCATTTTTACAAATTGAATATCAGCAAAACCATTGGTAATGATATGCATCACATATTTATCCTTGAGGTACTCCAGCACTTCCCTGGCATAAGGCAATAAATGTGGTTTCAGCGGACATAAGTAAATATACTCATCGGCCAGCCGTTGGGCAACAGAGATATCGTCTATGCTGAGTTCATTTAGAATACGTATAAACCGGGTTTTCCTTAGTTCCTGCTGGGATATTTGTCCATTGCTGTACAATGTCCACAGGTTGCGGTTAATAGTACGGAATGTCTCTACAAATTTAGCTGAAGTGATCGCCGCTAAGTCTGAGAGGCGGTAAGTTTCAAATAATTCTTCGAGGGTTTCGCAGGAACATCTTTCAAAATCCCATAACGTGTGGTCCAGATCGAAAAAAATGTGCTGGTAAGCTGGCATACTTAAGTAGTTAATCATCAGGTGTAGCCTTTACAGAAATAGAGTAATCCTGGATAAGCTCTCTATAAACAAACACTTATGGGCTTAGTTTGTTTTAATTGGAGTTCATAAACTAGCTCAACTAATACGGCAAAACCAGGCGTTTCACAGGTTCGTTGCTAAGCAGGTGCTTTTCCACAATCTCGGTTACATCTGATAATTGCACATTCCCATAATAGGTTCCTTCCGGATAAACGACCAGGGCAGGACCGAAATTACAGGCATCCAGGCAACCTGTCTTCTGAGCACGCATCTGAGTTTGTAAACCCCGGTTACGAATTTCGTCTTTAAAAGCCTGCACTAATGCCATTCCTCTTTCTTCTCCACAACATTTTTTGCCGGCTTCTTTTGTATTGGTGCAGATAAACACATGTTTTTTGTATTTCATAGATAGTTAAACTGTTAATTTTCGAAATGGTTAAATGGTTGTATTGCTAAGGTGCTAAATGGTTAGGAAATTAATGAGTTTCATACACTCATTCAGACCTTCTGTAATTCTGTGATTTCTCTATTCACTCAATTTCAATGGCCAACGGCTTTTTTGCCTTTTGCAAATAGCCAGTTCACGGTTAGAATACAGAATACGATATACTTCCTGGTCGTTGAGTAAGATAGGGTCTTTTCCCAGGTATTGAAAAATCTGCTGCACAATATCAGCTACTTCTTCTTTCAGATAGTAGTATACCCACTGGTCGGCTTTTTTATAGCTAACCAATCCAGCATTCTTCAGGTACACCAGATGCCGGGATGTTTTGGCTTGTGTAAAATCCAGAATATGTTCCAGGTCAGAAATACACATTTCCTGATTTTTATACAACAGGTGGATAATCCGGATTCTGGGTTCTTCGCTGAAAGCTTTAAAAATCTGGCTTCCAAAATTAATATTAAAATGTTTGAGCTTCATCTTACATCTGGGTGCAAGCAGTTTGCAGCTGCTGCATGTGAACAACCTGCTTTTTCTGGAGATGCTTCCCTGTTAAATTAAAAATAAACAAGAAGTATCTTTTTGCGCTATTTTACATTTTTCAGGGAAAGCAATTTCATTTTCTTGCAAGATACAGCATATTCAGGTGTATACCGGCATCTGTCAGTATATAATCGACAAACCCCCAAAAAAATTATCAGGCATATTGGCTAATAAATACTACTCTGCTGCCCAATGATTACGTTAGCAACACGTGTACTTCAAAACATTCAGTTGAAGATTTCTTCCATCTTCACCAGATTATATTTTGTTTTCATTTGTATAGTGTGCTTTTCTCTGGCATTGTATGTAATGTTTGTTATCAAACTTGATGAGATCAGGCATTCACAAAAATTACATACTTCCGCTCATGGTCCGGTACAAACCTATACTTTTCGCCTAAAACAAGGGACATCTTACGTAGCAAATCAGTTAGGATATATTGCAGGTCAACAGGCTATCAGTGATTCTGCCTGGCAGCAAATACGCCGGCAGGAAATAGAGGGGCCACTGGATTCTCTGCTGAAGCCTGTGAACGAAATTCATTCTTCCCAGGCAGCCCTTGTACTTACTTCGCTAAAGTTAAGCATCTATCATTATAACAAATTACTGGATGAAGCCATTTTTCTGCATCAGCAGACGAATGAGGCACAAACTGACAACAATGATACAGATAGTGTGCTTTTCAGATCAAATGCCGCTTTACAGAAAAAAATAAGGGCAGAAATTAATCCCCAGCTCAGAGAGATTCACTCCCAGCTACAGGAATTATTTGATATTAGTATACAAAGTCAGACAAACAGCCAGCAAGCCATAGACTCGGAAGTATGGCAATTTAAACTAAGTTTTCTGATCATTCTGCTCATGGGTGGCGCACTCACTTTTTTACTGATCCGGCGCTTTAAACTGGATTTGCTGGGCAACCGTCAGGAATTAAAAAATTATGTATCCAAGCTGGAGGCTTCTTATGAGGAAATTGTACAAAGCCGTCATAGGGTTCGTGAACGGGAAGCCAGACTGAAAGGTGTAATTAACAACACCAATGCAGGTATTCTAGCCATTGATAATGAGTTTAATATCACGGTTATCAACAATACAGTAAAGGAGCACTTTGGTTCTATGGGTATTCACCTGGAAGCGGGCTCTAATATAGAAACCTTGCTGAGAAGCAAGGTAGTTGACTGGAAACCCTTTCTGGAAAAAGCCCTGACCGATGAAGCGCTAGTTCAGCATTCAGCTGATCCGGAAACAGGGATTTATACGGATACTTCCTATAATACTATTAAGGATGAAGAAGGACAAATTATGGGTGCCGCCTTGCTCATTCAGGATGTAAGTGAGCAAAAAATCAGGGAAAACCAGATCCGGCAATTGCTCGAAAAAGCAGATGAAAATGCCCAAAAAATGACTGCCCAGGAAACTATTCTGCTGGATAATCTAACAACGCTGCAGCAAAGCCAGGAGAAGCTTAAGCTTGAAGAAGCCAACCTAAGCGCTGTTATTAATAATACCAAAGATCAAATTATTTCTTTTGATACCCACTACAAAATAATTACTCTGAATACGGCCCTAAAAGAATACTGTGCCGGCCTCAATATCAGTATTGATACTGGCATGGATATAAGGCAGCTATTTAATTCTGCAGTGGAATCTGGCTGGAAACCGAATTTAGAGCGGGCATTTAATGGTGAACGCTTTGTATTGGAAAATATACCTAGTTTTCTGAAGAAAGATCGTATTCTGGAAATCGCCTTTAATCCGATTTTAGATGGCAAAGATAGTGTTACCGGTGTTTGTTTATTCATCCGTGATGTTACCTTGCGGGTTCTGGAAGAAAAGGAAAAAGAAACGTTGTTTATAGCAGCTCAGGAAACTGCCGAAGAACTGCAGGCCCAGCAGGAAGAACTTCGCCAGAATCTGGAAGAACTCATGTCGACACAGGAAGAACTGGAAAAAACCCAGTTAACTCTCCGCCTCAAAGAAGCCAGATTGCGTGCCTTGATTAACAATACCTCTGATGCCATTTTTTCTCTGGATACACACTATACCGTAACTGTGTTAAACCAGGAAATGCAAAAGTTATACGAGCTCCGGTATGGGCCACTAAAAGAAGGAGACAATTTTTTAAAGGGACTATCTTCAGACAAGAAAAAACAATGGTCAGCTTTATTAAACCGGGCATTAGCAGGTGAAAATTTCACTTTTATCTGGGAAGATACGCTGGATGATCTAATACTTTACCATGAGTTGTCGTTCAACCCGGTTAAAACAGATATGGAGGATGTAATAGGGGTTTCTGTATTTATTAAGGATATTACCCAGCGGAATGTGCAGGAAATGGAGAGGCAGCAAATGTTGCAGGACGCAGCGGAAAAAGAGGAAGAACTTCTCGCCCAGCAGGAAGTATTGCGGGATAATTTACAGGAACTGATGCAGGTACGGGATCAACTGGAATCCAAAGAAGCCCAGCTTTCCAGCCAGATCAATGCCATTAATAAATCTAATAATATTCTCGAATTCGACTTGGAAGGAAATATTATTGATGCCAATGATAATTTCCTAAAGCTTACCCAGTACACGAAAGAAGAAATTATAGGAAAAAGCTACCAGGAATTTATTCCTGAGGATGAACTCCAGTTGCCTGCTAACCGGGAACTGTGGGAATGTTTGCAGGAAGGTCAGTTTTATACCGGAGAGTTTAAACGCATGACCAAACATGCTAACTTTATCTGGATGAAAGCAACCTATAATCCGGTATTAAACTCCCAGGGCAGACCATATAAGATTATTAAGTTTGCCTACGATATTACTGACCGGGTAACGGATGGTATTGAAAAGAAACGCTTGTATGAACGTATCAGTAAAGATGCCGAAGAACTCCGGATGCAGGAAGAAGAGCTTCGACAGAATCTGGAAGAACTAAAAGTGACCCAAGAAGCGCTCGTACAGCAAAAAGAGTACATTCAGGATAAAGAAGCCAGGCTACGTGCCTTATTAGATAATACCGAGGATGACATTTATGCGATCGATACCAATTATAAGATTGTTGTACTCAATAAAGCCGTACAAACCCGTTATGCCAACCAGGGACTTTCTTTAGAATTAGGCTATAACATTTTCTCTATTATCCCGGAAACCAGCACCGCTTACTGGAAAGTTAATTTTGACAAAGCCATTTCCGGAGAAAAATTCAGTATTGTTGACCAGGTAGCCACCAAAGATGGAGATGTGTATTTTGATATCTCTTTGAATCCGATCCGGAATGACAAAAACCAGGTAATCGGTGTTTCAGTACTTTCCAGAAACATCAACCAGTATAAGATGGCTGAAAAGGAAAACCTGCAAACCATTGATATTCTGCGGAAAATTCAGGAGAAGGTGGCTTCTATGAACAATGATAAGGAAAAGGAGATTGAATCGTATAAGAAAAAAGTGGAAAAACTGCGTAAAGAGATGGGCAATTTCAAATTATAATGACGCTGTAGCTGCTGATGCTTTAATATGCTTCTCTACCATCAACTTCGGCCTCTATTTCCCTTATCCGACTCTAAATATCAAAGATTCAGTTCAACTGCCAATAAAACCTGGCACTAATAAATTAGTAAATAGGCAAATTGGTCATATTTTTCAGCTTCTATGAGGATTTTTCTATAAACAGCCTTTTTTTACAAAGCAGAAAAGGTCCATGTACATGGACCTTTTCTGCTTTGTAAATGACGTTACCACTCGAAACTATCTTCTGGGCCTGCGTTCATGAATCTTGCCTTTTCTTTTTTCTACCTGCTTTTCCCTGTTCTGCTGGTATTTCTGGTATTGCTCAGGTGTTAAGATCGCTTTGTATTCCTGTTCAACAGACGCATGAATGTTAGTAGCCTCTTTCCGAAGTTCTTGCCTTTCCTGTGCATGCTCCTCTTTCAAAGCCTCCATTTTTTTGGCCTGTTGCAGATTCACTTCTTTCAGTTTAGCAGCCTGCGCTTCGTTGAGTGCTAATCCTTTCACCATGCGGTCAGTCGTTAACTGAGCTCTTTCTTCAGGTGTTTTCTTTTCTCGGGGAGTCGTTTGAGCGGTTTGTGCAAAAGATATTCCCAATGAACCTATCATCAGAAATATAATAACCATTATCTTCTTCATAAATATTTGTTTTTATGTCTTGGATATAGAAACTGTAGAAAGGTTTAATCACCCGCAAAAATTTTCAATAAAAAAAGCCAGATTTTCATCCGGCTCTCTATTCAGTTATTTATACCACCTTGTTTATTTATTTCAAATTATTCATATCGGATTACCATCACCACCCTTCGGTTCAAGCTTCTTCCTTTATCAGAATCATTATCAGCCACTGGTTTGGATTCTCCAAAACCATCCGTAGTAATTCTTTCTTCAGTTACGCCTTTGCTTACCAGATAGCGTTTTACCGATTCAGAGCGGTTCTGAGATAAGGTCAGGTTGGCATCATCTTCACCCACATTATCCGTATGGCCTTCCAGGTGCAGATTTGCCTGCGGATTATTTACCAGCACTTTAGCCAGATCATTAAGAGAGCTATAAGAAGAAGTTTTAATCACATCTTTACCGGTTTCAAACAGCAGGTTATCAAAGGCTTTTTTCAACGCTGCTTTTTCTTCGGCCTTGATTTCCGGACAACCCCGGTTGGCAATAATACCAGGAACGGTTAAACAAATATCCTCGTCATCGTACACTCCATCGCCATCGGTATCTTTTTTGGGGGGAACCGGACAACCGGCAAAACGGAGTACACCAGGCGTATCAGGACATTTGTCGATATTATCTTTTACACCATCATTGTCTTTATCACCCCATGGGCAACCAAAGTTCTCTTTGGGTCCTGGCACGGTGATACATTTATCCTCATAATCATACATACCATCAAAATCGGTATCAATCGGACAACCGAAAGGCGTTACTTTTTCTCCTTTTGGGGTGTTCGGGCATTTATCGCGGCCATTGGGAACACTATCACCATCGTCATCATAGCTGTAATAAGGCGAAACATAAGCCTTCACCTCACTCTTGGTTTTCTTTCCCTCTTTTTTTGTGGTAGCAGCCACTTCTTTTGGGGTTTCTTCCACAGAAACCTGTTCGTCCTGCGCCAGTACAGGCAGCATAAGGAAAACGAAAACACCCATAAATAATAAGCGTAGAAACATATTCATATAATACTGGTTTTGTTTAGAGCAAAGGTTTATACCTAAATTAAGTAATACCGGAGGTTTTGAGAAATCAGAACCCCATTACATAGTGGATGCTTTCCAGAAAGTATGTAAGAAAGTCTGCATAATTTCCCAAATCAGGTTTTTATGCTTAAAAAGCAAACTTTCTTTCATCCTTGTTTCCTGCATACTCACTACTTTCGTTTTGCAGGCTCACTAACTTTCTGCCCAAATACTTACTGGTAAAAATCAATTCACTATAAATAGGATCATTGATTATTCACATCCCTATTTTATCTATTAATCTGAATATCAATTCTTAATAACCTATCTATCAAGAATATTTTTTACTTGAATCATTTTGTAAACAAAAGAATACCTACAAAACGATTCCACCCTCAAGGGTCTGAATATAAAATAGTTTTATATGGGTAGAATATCAGGCATGGAAGCTATCATTTGCTGATGCAGAACAATTCTTTCTATACTATCTGAGGAAAATCTTGCAAATAGATTAGAAAATGCTAATTTTTCAGCCAAACTTATATGGGTTATGAATAAATCAATAAACCGGAGAGAATTCCTCAAACAAAGTAGTACTGGAGCCTTAGGCTTGGCATTTTTTCCCGGATTGTTACGAAAAGTTGCTCCCAGCGACAAATTAAGGGTAGCACATATTGGCTTAGGCGGGATGGGCACCCAGCATCTCAAGTGGTTTGCTGCCTTGCCCGACGTTGAGATTGTGGGTTTATGCGATCTGGACCAGGATCATCTGGGTACCGCTCTAAAAACATTGCAAGGCATTCATCCTGATACCAAAGCCAAAACATATAAAGATTTCCGCAAGGTACTGGAAAATAAAGATATAGATGCCATTACCTGTGCTACGCCCGACCATTGGCATGCACAGATTGCCATTATGGCGTTTCAGGCCGGAAAAGATGTGTATGGCGAAAAACCGCTGTCGTATGATATAAAGGAAGGTCAGGAAATGCTGAAAAACCTGAAGCAATACAACCGGGTATTCCAGATGGGGAATCAGATTCATGCCAGTGATAATTACCACCGGGTTGTTGAGCTCATTCAGTCCGGTGTGATTGGAAATGTGCATACGGTGCGCTTGTGGAAAACAGGTAATCCGCCAGATCTGGGTCCGGCCAAGGTACAAAGGCCCCCAAAAACCTTAGACTGGGATATGTGGTTAGGTCCAGCTCCGTATGTAGACTATATACCGCAACGCTGCCACTTTACCTACCGCTATTTTCTGGATTATTCCGGAGGTGTTTTTGCCGATTTCTGGTGCCACATTGCTGATATTGTCTACTGGTCTATCGGACCCAAAGGATTAAAAAGTGTAAGTTCCAAAGGAGAAAAAGCCCCAGGTATTGCAGATGTTCCCAACTGGCTTGATATTGAGTATGCATTTGACGGGCTCAATCTCTACTGGACCTCTCAGCCTCCGGATGTACCCGGAGCCGCCAAACGGGGCATCGGTGCTTACTTTGAAGGCGATAAAGGAACCCTGCTCTGCGATTATGGCACCCGTGAAATTTCGCTCAATGGCATATCCGACGTTCCAGCCATTACCAAAACCATCCCCCGTTCTCCCGGACACCAGCAGAACTTTGTAGATGCGGTAAAATCCCGTACCCAGCCGGAATCTCATCTGGCGTATGCCCGTGAAATGACACTTCCTATGCACTTGGGTTTAATTTCTTACCGCCTGGGCAGAAAACTGAACTGGGATAGCGAAAATGAACGGTTTGTGGATGATAAAGAGGCGGATAGCTATATATCCAGGGAATACCGCAAGAAGTGGAAGCTGGTGTAATGTAGTTATTAGTTGCTTGTTGTTAGTTGTTGGTTAGATATTTTCAATACAAAAGACTACAACATACAAAAGAATAAAGTGAATAAGTTATGCAAAACTTTGGACAACCATTCGACGAAAAAAGGTAATTGGAATAGAATTCTATAATCGCACTGATAATCAAAAGAATCTATGCATTGAGCCATCTTGTATTGAGGTGTTGCTAGAATCACAAACTGAATATCGAGTAGAAGCTGATGACATTGAATACAGAATAGAATTAGATGAGGAATACATAATTCTTTATCTACAGTACAGATTTGGTCCAAAAGTATTTAAAAGGTCCCATTCTGATGGTTATAAAAATCAATCAGATTGGATTTTAGGTGAAGACTTTTCTGATATAAATTAAAGAATAAAGTAAGAAAGGCTCAAATCTGTGAATCTTCCAGTTTGAACAAAGCCCGTAATGCTTCGGATAGTTGTTCGGCATCATCCCGTTTGCAAGCGGCTTTTAGTTCTACTACCGGAGACTTAAGTATTTTCTGAATAATACTTTTAGTGATCTGTTCTACCTTTTTATTCTCCTCCTCTGTCATATTTTTCATAAAGCGGTTAATTTCACCCTGGCGGATCTGCTCAAGGCTTTCCTTCAACCCATGTATTACCGGCGAAATAGCCGTTTCCTGTACCCATTCAGAAAAAGTCTGTGTAGCGTCTGCAATCAGTTCTTTTACTTGCGGAATAGCGGCTTTGCGTTTTTCGAGTGCCTGTGAAGCTTTACTTTTAATGGCATCAATATTAAATAACAGTACCCCAGGAATGGTTTCAATGCTATTTTCTATGCTTCTGGGCATTGATAAGTCAATAAAATACTTATAGTCTGGAATGCTCAGTTTTTCGATAAACGATTTTCTCAGGAAAGGCTGCATGCCAGGAACCGCAGAAATTACCACATCAGCCTTTGCGACATGATCAGAAATTTGCGCCCACTCAATTACTTCTACCGGATACTCGGCAGCCATTGCCTGTGATTTTTCTAAGGTCCGGTTAGCAACCAGGATGTTCCCAATACCGGCCTTGCATAAATTCTTACAAACATCTGCGCCAATTTCGCCCAGTCCAATAATCAGTACTTGCGGATGAATAAGTCCTGCAGTCAGTTCGCGTACCAATTCTACAGTTGCATACGAAACAGAAGCGGCTCCATCCCTGAAACCGGTTTCCTGTACTACCCGCTTACTGGTCGAAAAAACACTCTGCATCAATTTATGCAAAAATGGGCCAGCCATTCCCATATCAGTTGTGTATTGATAGGCTCTTTTTACTTGGTTTACAATCTGCAGATCTCCGATTACCTGAGATTCCAGTCCCACTGAAACATAAAATAAATGCCGGATCGCTTCTACCTGAGAATCAATTACATCAAAAAAGGAAACAATTTCATCCAGGTTATTGAGTTTTTTCACCAATCCAATACCTTCAATAATCTGCTGCGAATAGTCTTGTGGTGCCTGGTAATATACTTCGGTCCGGTTACAGGTAGAAAGCACGAGTACCTCTGCCAGCCGGAGATTTGATTTAAGATAATTTAGTAGCTGTTTGCACTCCGTTTCATTAAGAGACACACATTCCCGTACTTTAATCGGAGCATTTTTGTAGGATAAACTTACTGCTTTGAACAAACTGGTCATGCTTAATTTATTACGAACACACAAAATTACCTCTCCCTCCTTCACAAAAACATGACCAAAATCAGGTATTCTTATGATCTATTTCTTTTTTTCAGACAACTAATCTATAACTATTCCAAAGCTTGTGTAAGACAACTGAGAAGCCATCAGCAGGAAAATTCATAAATAAATAATGCATTCTTCCTGGCATTATAACAACATTTTTTTATATATTTCTGAGGTACACAATCTGCGCCCAGTAATAATGGTGCGATCAAGTATAAATGAATTCTACACGAACGGTACTCACCACTGACATTATACTCATATGCAACTTACCGGCAAACAAGTCTTAAATGCGAGTCCTTCTAAAGTTTGGGAGAAACTAATGGATACGAACACTTTAGCCAGAGTGATTCCCGGAGTAACTACATTGGAACGGACCGGAGAGAATTCATTTGTTTCTACGCTGCAGATTAAAATGGGACCTGTTAATGGTTCATTTTCGGGTAATCTGCAATTAGAAGAGATCACAGAACAAAAGAACTTCACCCTGAAAGTTCAGCAAAACAGTAAGATCGGCAATACCAATGCTGCTATCAAAGTAGACCTTATTCCTGTGAGTAGTACCCAAACTGAAGTTTCCTTTGATGGCGATGCCCAACTCTCCGGATTACTGGCCGGAATGGGCCAACGGGTGATAGGTGGCGTTGCGAATACATTAACCAAACAGTTTTTTACCAATCTGGAAAAAGAACTGGAAGCATCTTAAGCAGTCTTTAGTCTTTCGAATGAAAATTACCAGAGACTAAAGACTCTACTCTATATTATTCTACATAGTCATAACTCTAAACTCTTTACTTATGAAAATTCATATGAAGGTGAATGGCGTGGAACATACCCATGAGGTAGAACCCCGCTTACTTCTGGTCAGTTACCTGCGCGATGTATTGCGGCTTACCGGAACACACGTAGGCTGCGATACCAGCATTTGCGGCGCTTGTACAGTTCATGTGGACAATCAGCCAGTTAAAAGCTGTACCATGTTTGCTGTGCAGGCAGATGGTTGTGAAGTTACTACCATTGAAGGCCTGGCCAAAGAAGAACTACATCCACTACAGGAAGGATTTAAAGAAATGCATGGCCTGCAATGCGGTTTCTGCACACCAGGTATTATCATGACCATGGCAAACTACATTCAGCATTCCCCCAATGCGTCAGAAGAAGAGATCCGCGATTGTCTGAAAGGACACATTTGCCGGTGTACAGGATATCATAATATTGTAAAAGCGGTACAATATGCAGCTAATAAAGTAAAGAAAGAGGAGGTAACCCTATGAGCACGACCAATGGAATCATCGGAAAATCCGTAAAACGGGTGGAAGACAAACGCTTTATAACCGGCAGAGGCAAATATACCGACGACATTATACTGCCCTTGCAGACCTATGCTTCTTTTGTCCGGAGTCCCTATGCCCATGCCAGAATACTATCTGTAGATATTGAAGCTGCTAAAGCGATGCCGGGCGTATTGGCTATATATACCGGAGCTGATGTGGCTGACATAAATGGCGTACCCTGCGGCTGGCTTGTCAATTTCAAGAATGGCACTCCCATGAAAGAACCCAAGCATCCTCTGCTTGTAGCAGATAAAGCCCGGCATGTAGGAGATGCAGTAGCCGTAGTTATTGCTGAAACCCAGGAAAAGGCAAAAGATGCGGCGCAAATGGTGATGGTGGACTATGAAGAATTGCCTGCTGTAGTGAATGCGGCCGAAGCCGTAAAACCAGGAATGCCTTCCGTTCATGATATTGCTCCGGATAACATCTGTTACGACTGGGAACTGGGCAATCCGAAAGCAGAAGTAGACGAAGCCATGTCTAAGGCTGCCCATATTACCAGCCTGGAATTTGTAAACCAGCGCCTGGTGCCCAATGCCATCGAGCCCCGCAGTTATAACGCCCAGTATGATTCTACCAGTGAACGCTATACGCTCTATACCAGTACCCAGAATCCTCATTTGATCCGCTTATTGATGTGTGCATTTGTGCTTGGCATACCGGAACACAAGGTAAAAGTAGTAGGGCCTGATGTAGGCGGGGGATTCGGCAGCAAAATATTCCACTATACGGAAGAAGCCTTATTAACCTGGGCTTCTAAAAAACTCAAGCGGCCTGTGAAATGGACAGCCGAACGCACCGAAAGTTTCTTAACCGATGCGCACGGACGGGATCATATTACCAAAGCTGAAATGGGATTTGATAAAGACGGCAACATCCTGGCTTTACGGGTGAATACCTATGCCAATATGGGCGCTTATCTTTCTACCTTCTCTACCTGCGTTCCTACCTATCTGCATGGCACTTTACTTCAGGGTTTGTACACGACTCCTAAAATTAATGTAGATGTCACAGCTGTATTCACGCATACCACCCCAGTCGATGCGTATAGGGGCGCTGGAAGACCGGAAGCTACCTATCTGCTCGAACGCTTAATGGATTTGGCTGCCCTCGAAATGAATATAGACCCGGCAGAACTCCGGCTCAAGAATTTCATTCCTCCATTTGATGGCGTAACACAACCCGGTTACCAAACCCAGGTAGCCCTGCAATATGACAGTGGCAATTATCATGGCGTATTAGAAAAAGGACTAGCCATGCTGGGCTATAAAGATTTCCGCAAACAGCAAAAAGAAGCTGCCAAGAATGGGAAACTGCTCGGCGTTGGCTTTTCTACCTATATCGAAGCCTGTGGTATTGCCCCTTCGGCTGTAGTAGGTTCACTGGGAGCCAGAGCCGGTTTGTATGAGGTAGGCCAGGTACGGGTACAACCTACTGGCAAAGTGAGTGTATTTACCGGAGCCCATTCCCATGGACAAGGCCATGAAACTACGTTTGCCCAGGTAGTAGCAGACAAACTGGGTATACCTATGGAAGATGTGGAAATCATTCACGGAGATACGGAAAGCGTGGCATTTGGTATGGGTACTTATGGTTCCAGAAGTCTGGCCGTGGGTGGTTCAGCTATAGTAAAAAGTATTGATAAAATTGTAGAAAAAGGCAAGAAAATCGCTGCCCACAAACTCGAAGCCAATGCCGATGATATGGAATTTGCCAATGGAAAATTCACCGTTAAAGGTACGGACAAATCACTCAGCTTTGGCGATATTGCCTTAACCGCCTATGTTCCGCATATTTACCCCAAAGACCTCGAGCCCGGCCTGGATTTCAGCAGTTTCTACGACCCAACTAATTTTACCTATCCGTTTGGCTGCCATATTGCCGTAGTGGAAGTGGATAAGGAAACTGGAAAAGTAACGCTCAAGCGTTTTATCGCCGTAGATGATGTGGGCAATGTGATTAATCCGATGATTGTAGAAGGGCAAATTCATGGCGGTGTAGCGCAAGGCGTGGGACAAGCTTTGTATGAAGGAGCCGAATACGACAACAATGGCCAGCTAACCAATGCTTCCTATATGGATTATTGTATGCCAAGGGCCGATGATCTGCCTATGTTTGAAACAGCCACTCAGGTAACACCCTGTCCGCATAATCCCCTGGGTGTAAAAGGTGCAGGGGAAGCAGGGGCCATTGGTTCTACGCCAGCTGTGGTAAATGCCGTAATTGATGCCCTCTGGAGTGGCGGCCATAAAGTGAAAGACATCCGCATGCCGCTGAAATCAGAAAGAGTATGGCGGGCGATGCAGACTACGGTAAATTAATCAATTGGTCAATCGTCATTGGGAGGTAGAAAGAAGGTATTGCTAAAGAATCACTAATGAACTTTGACCATTGACATCTAAAATTAACCACAACTTTTAAATTCCAACACATGATACCTGTTGAATTCGAATATAAAAAAGCAAAAACCCTGGACGATGCCTTGACCGCATTATCTTCAGGCAATAGCAAAGTATTAGCCGGAGGTCATAGCTTGATTCCAGCCATGAAATTGCGGTTAAATCAGCCTGCTCTGCTGGTAGATATAGCTAATATTCCTGCCCTCAAAGGAATCAGGGAAGAAAACGGAGAAATTGTTATCAACGCAGCCACTACCCATGGGGATATTGAGCGAAGTAAACTGATAAAAGAAAAACTTCCCTTTTTTAATGCAGCTGCCAGTATGATTGGCGACGTACAGGTACGAAACAAGGGAACTATTGGCGGAAGCCTGGCACACGCCGATCCATCCGCTGACTGGCCTGCTTTGGTACTAGCTTCTGATGCCAGTATCGAGGTAGCCAGCACGAGCGGAAATAGAACCATACATGCTACTGACTTCTTTAATGGCTTATTTTCTACCGCTTTGCAGGAAAATGAAATTATTACAGCCGTCCGGATTCCCATTCCGGCGGCAGGTGCAAAATCAGTATACCTGAAGTTTGAAAATCCAGCTTCCAGGTTTGCGGTAGTTGGATGTGCTGTGCTCCGTTTGGCTACTAAACAAACCAGCATCGCTTTTACTGGAGTAGCAGATTATGCTTTCCGGGATACCAATGCAGAAACGGCTGTTTCCGGAAAAAACCTGGATGAAGATACGATTAATGATGCGGTGAATGCGGCTGTGTTTGGCGTAAATGTTCTCAGCGATAATTTTGCCTCAGAGGACTACCGCAAACATCTAGCGCAAGTATACCTGAGAAGAGCTTTACAAGCGGTTTCCTGATATTTGGAAACTAAAAGGTATATCAATTTTTCCTCAAACCGGCAACATACTCGCTTTGTTGCCGGTTTGATGTTTTGTAGACTGCTAATCAACTTAGAATTAAAATCAGATATACCTCCCTTTAAAATGTAAATGAATGAAAGTCTATTATGCAATTCTGTTTATAAGCTTCCTAACCATTGATTTGTGGGCTACAGATAATGGGGATATGAGAGTAAATCAACAGATATCTCTTTTACAAACGCAACAAGTTGATACAATAATAATTCATAAGTATGCGCTATTTAATGGTAGATTTCATATACCTACTGAAAATAAGGAGTTATTCTGTGAAAGTATACCCTATGTATATCACATCATCTGGAAGAAAAACGGAAAATTGTTTTGTAAAAGAATAGATGATTGTAGCGACTTTGTTGAGGTACCTGTGAAAATTAAAAAATTTGATTCGTTGATAATAGCTTATTCTTCAACCAAAATTGACTTTAAGAAGTCGTCAGCACATTTTTCTGTTTTTGAAATAAGCGTTATGTTAAAAAATGTAAAGAAGAAAATAAGGGTTAGCGGTCATCAGATAAATAACGATACATCATCGGATATAAATAAAATAAAACAATTAAATATGGTGATTAGACAGCTAGAAGAAGAAAATCAATTTAAGAGAATTTAATAGTTTAACCCACAAACAACCATTATTGAATACCCTACATGCTGCCAAACCAAATGAACCATCCGACAACCTCTTTAGCCAATATAAGTTCCCTGTTGCTTGAACAAGGATACATTACCGATGCCTCTGTCTCCATGTCTGTGTTTCTTTCGCTGCAATTGAACAAACCTTTATTGATCGAAGGTCCGGCCGGGGTGGGAAAAACAGAAATTGCAAAGGTAATGGCCAGGGTGTTGGAAACCGACCTGATCCGCCTGCAATGTTACGAAGGACTGGATGCAGCCCATGCGCTATATGAATGGAACTACCAGCGGCAGTTATTGCATTTGAAGATGCTGGAGCAGGAAAAACAATCGGTAGAGGATAAGGAAAAAACCATTTTCAGTGAGGCTTTTCTGATGAAACGGCCACTGTTGCAAGCCATTACCCACCACAAAAAACCAGTGTTGCTGATAGATGAAGTTGACCGTTCGGATGAAGAATTTGAAAGCTTTTTACTGGAAGTACTCAGCGAATGGCAGATCACCATTCCGGAAACCGGCACCATTAAAGCGACCCATATTCCTCAGGTTATACTCACCAGCAACCGGACCAGAGAACTATCCGAAGCCTTACGCAGGCGATGTTTATACCTGCACATTGGTTATCCTGATTTTGAGAAAGAATGGATGATTGTGAGTAAAAAAGTGCCACATATTGATGTGAAGCTAGGCGAACAAATCTGCAGATTTATGCAAAACCTCCGCCAGATGAAACTCGAAAAAACGCCAGGTATTGCCGAAACCCTCGACTGGGCGCTGGCCCTTTCTACCCTGCACATTTCCCATCTGGACAAATCAACGGTAGAACAAACGCTGGGTGTCATCTTGAAAGACTGGCAGGATACCCGGCAAGTACAGATGAGCCTGAGCGAACTTCTGGAGAAAACTGGAATCTACTCCAAACTCGATTCACTTTGATACAAAGGCAAACTTCCCTTTCCAGGAATATCGTACAATTCTGCCGTTTTTTGCGGCAACATGGCTTTACGCTGAGTGTAGAAGAAGAAGCTACCGCCCTGCAAAGCCTTTCCTTCATAGATTACAGCAGTAATCATTTATTCAGGCAGGCGCTTAAATCGGTATTGTGCCGTAGCCTCAAACAAGTGGAAGCATTCGATGATCTGTTTACAGAGTACTGGAAAGAACTGGAAAAAGCCCTGGAATCTGGCGTTCAAACACAGGCCAAACCAGTACATAAACCAGGCGTACAGGAAACTTCCTTTAAGGCGTTAAAATCCTGGCTGAATGGAAACAAAAACGAAGAAACCGAAGAAGCAGCTTTGTATAGCAGGCACCAGAGCTTATCTCAGACAGATTTCTCCAAAGTCCCATCCAGTGAACTCGACGAACTCATGCGAGTGATTAAGGCCTTAGCTAGACGACTGGCCGCTCAACAAAACAGACGCTATGAACATTCCCTGAAAATAGACCAGCCTGATTTGCGGAGAACCTTGCGGAAAAATATGCGGCTGGGCGGAGAATTGATGGAAATTGCTTTTAAAAAACCCAAACGCAACCGCGAAAAACTAATATTGTTGTGTGATGTGAGCAAATCGATGGAGCTATATTCAGCTTTTTTATTGCAATTTATGTTTGCTTTCAGTCAGGTATATTCCCACACCGAAACATTTGTATTCAGCACTTCCCTGCACAACATTTCTCCTCTGTTGAAAAAACAGGATTTCACCAGTGCCTTACAGTTGATGCAATCCCAGCACCACAATTGGTATGGCGGCACCCGGATTGGGGAAAGCCTGCATCAGTTTGTACAGGAATATTCGGGTAAGCTGTTAAATAAACGCACCACTGTACTCATTCTCAGCGATGGCTGGGATTCCGGAGATATTGACCTGCTGGAACAAAGCATATCGCATATTCATGCCAGATCAAAAAAAGTGATCTGGCTGAATCCACTGGCCGGTTTTTCTGCCTATCAGCCATCCGTAGCAGGAATGAAAGCTGCCATGCCCTATATTGATATTTTTGCCCCGGCACATAATGCCGAAAGTTTAAGAAAACTGGGTAAATGGCTGTGAATCGTTATTGGTTGTTTGTTGTTAGAGGTATAACAAAATTGATTAAACACTATCTGACAGACATATTATATCAGGCGTACTCACCTGCAATTGAATTACTGAAACTCTATATAACTGGGTGACACAATTCCCTTGAGCCGCAGATACACCAGCATTTGTGCCCGGTGATGCGTTACATGATCGGCCATCAGCATAAAAAACTGCCGCCTGGTGCGGGTGAATTTAGCGTATGTGCCTGTTTCGTCCAGCCTTGCCGGATCAAATGTGGCAAGCAGTTTAGCTGCCCGTTCAAATTCCCGGTTGATCATTCCGATCATTTCTTTTTTAGACCGGCCCACTGTTTTAAAGTCATCTATTCTGGGCTTAAATTCCTGTCCATCGGCTTTACTGAACGCATGCCAGTCAATAACCCAGGCGATGTGCATGAGTTGTTCGGCAAAACTCATTTCTTCAGGTGTGGGCTTGAATGTATAATCCTTTTCCGGCATAGCTTCGGCAACCGTAATCATATATTGCCTGGAGGTTTCCCAGCGTTCAGCAAGTTCTTTTAAGAAGGCATCCTGCTGGGCAACAGCAATTGGGCTACTCAGGATGAAAAGAATAGCCTGGAGAATACAGTAGTAATGGATGGGTCGCATAGGGTTCAGATTTGAAAAGGCAAGAAATTTAAATATTTTTCTACAACGAATGATACACAATACGGCTATTTCAATAAGCAGCAGGAACTTTGCGGGTTTAGTGGTTTAGATGTCTGTAATCTACATCAGCGTACACAAGCAACGATTATTAAACCTGGCCATTAGCACTTTCGCATTTGTGATAATCAAAAAAGGCTACCTTTTCAGGCAGCCTTTATAATATATTTAGGACTTTCGCTTACCAGGAATATAGTTAATAAATTTAGGCATGATAAGCAAAAAAGAATATGTGGAGTATCTGTTGAGTACGGCTATCAATTACACCTGTACCCATATGGCTGACCATAAAGTCTCAGTTAGCCATGATGAGGTAAGCGATTTTCTGCGACAGGAACGCTTTACCCCGGCAGATTTGTGGCAAATCGTTCACCCCCACCTTGAGGATTCGCCGACTGCGGTCATTATTGCAGATGACAGTGTTCAGGATAAGCGCTATTCTCACTTCATTGAACTAGTTAAAAAGCAATACTCGGGTAATGAGCATGGCTTAGTGAAAGGGATTGGTTTAGTCAATTTTGTGCATTCATCAGGCAATGACGGAGATTTTTGGCCTATTGATTACCGCATCTACCATCCCGACACGGATGGTAAAACCAAAAATGACCATTTTCAGGAAATGTTCATGCGGCTTGTCACTCATAAAAGGCTCAAATGTAGCACTATTCTTTTTGACACCTGGTATGCCTCAGTGGAGAATCTCAAACTCATTCACCGTCATGGTTGGACATTTTTCACTACCCTGAAAAGCAACCGTAAAGTGAGTCTCAGTAAGGAAACAGGCTATCAGCACTTAGATAAACTTATTTTTGAGGATCAGGTAAAAGGCTTGCTTGTTAAATTAAAAGAAGTGCCTTTTATGGTCAAGTTATTCAAGATAGTTGCCCCAAACGGCGACATTGACTATGTCATTACCAATGACTTAGACCACTCGGTAAACCTGTTTGTCGCAGAGCTTAAAAACGACAACCGGTGGCAGGTGGAAGACTTCCATAGAGGCTTCAAACAATTGACAGGCTCAGAAAAGTGTCAATGCAGAAAAGCCCGTTCGCAAAGAAATCATTTAGCCTGCTGTTATCATGCATGGGTATCTTTGAAAGTAAAAGCCAAACAAGTGTATAAAACCATTTATCAAATTAGAAAAGAGCTTTTCTCCGACTATTTGATGCATGAACTTAGGTATCCAAAAATCCAGGCCGTTTAATTATAAGCGAAAGTCCTAATATTATATCCGGTCCTTATAGCTCAGTATTCATTTCTTTCAATCTGGCACGTTCTACTCTGGCCGAAATCAGAATGCTTACTTCATAGAGTAAGAACAGAGGCATGGCAACCAGAATCTGGCTGATCACATCTGGTGGCGTAATAATAGCGGCCACGATCAGAATCACAACAATAGAATGTTTGCGGTAAGAACGCATCAAACTCGGTGTAATAATACCCATCTTGGAAAGCACAAAAGCCAGCATGGGCAACTGGAACATGATGCCGCAACCCAGGGTAAGGGTAACCAATGTAGAAATATATGAGCTGATGTTGAATTCATTGACGATGCTTTCATCCAGCTGATAACTGGAGAGGAAATTGATGGAAAGCGGTGTTACTATTAAATAACCAAATGTCACCCCCATTAAAAAAAGCAGGCTTACAAAAAAAGTAGCTCCGGTAGTCATCCGGCGTTCTGTAGGATGAAGGCCTGGTTTAATAAACCGCCACATTTCCCAGAAAGCATAAGGAAAAGCCAGAACAAGGCCAATCACCAGCGATGAAGCCAGGTGCATGGTGAATTGCTCGGAGAGTTCTCTGGCCTGAATCACAAAATTAAGTTTATCTATACATAAGGCATCAGAGCTCATTTTTCTACCCAGTTCGCAAAACATGCGGTAGGTCCAGAAAGTTGGCTTGGATGGCCCCATAATAATTTTGCCAAATACAAGTTCCTTGTTGGAGAAAGCAAGGAAGCTAAATACAAATATCGCCGCTACCGAACGTACGACATGCCAGCGGAGTTCTTCCAGATGGTCAATAAACGACATCTCTTTTTCTTCCTCTTGCGGCGGTTTTTGCTTAGGATTTCTTTTAATGATGCTGCTGATCATTCCCTTACCTCCTGTACCATTACTCGAATTATTATCTTGTTCCAAAATTAAACACTGTTATAGCAGGTGTAGCTACAAAATTAAGCAAATACAATTAAAAATCTTGTTTTTATAGCGCTTATTCCTATATACGCATTTTACTGCCCAACAGACTCTATGTACTTAATCCTGATAACAAAAAAACACCGGCGTTATGAGAACGACGGTGTTTTTGTTACATGATAAAACTATACTTATTTTCCGAATTGATGCTTATAGTTAGCCGGAGATTGCTGTGGATTTTTATAATGTTTCATAGGTGGTACCGGAAGCACAGCCCCGGAAAAGGCTACACCAGTTCTGGGAGCAAAATCCTGGTTTTTGTAATTCCACTGCTGAACCTGGAGTACAGGAAGTGGCTTTATATAACTAAAACCAGTAAAATGGTTTTCCATATTGTATTTATTTGCCACGGCTGCCTTATTGGGGTGCTTATAGTTATTGGTAGAATACCCAGGATCTACTTTATATTTAAACACCACCGGATTTTGTGCCATCGCTGTAAAAGCACCTAAAAACAATATACTTACGATCAATAATGCTGTTTTTTTCATATCTGCTAGCGTTTAATTCTACATATTTCAACAATGCAAAATTAACAGCTATCTAGCAGCCGGTAAATACCAATATTTTTGTATTTTTCTGGTAGTATTTTCAGGTAGAAAGATATGGGTATTTCTACGTATATAACTAGGTTATACCTTATATTTTCTTCAAAAATTGCCCGGAAAGCATATATTCTAATCAATTAATCCTCTCTCCAGGGCTTTTCTCACCAGATCGGCTGTATTCACAGCTTGCATTTTTCTAAGCACATTTACCCTGTGTTTTTCTACAGTACGGATACTGATAAATAGTTCGCTGGCAATCTGATGATTACTCATGCCCCGGCAAATCAGGCGGAGCACTTCCAATTCTCTGGGCGTTAGTGCTTCCTCATCAGGTTCAGGTTTGGACAAATTATTAATGACAATGCTGGCAATGGTAGGATTATAATATTTTCCTCCTTTAGCCACTGTAATAATCGCCTTTTGTAACTCCTCTGGTTCTACATTCTTAAGCAAATATGCCTGTGCGCCACTGCTCAGGCTTTTTAAAATATACTCAGGTTCCTCATGCATGGTAAGCATAATCAGTTTCAGATCAGGATGCTGCGCATTCAGTTGCTGCAAAGCCTCCAGCCCATTGAGTTGGGGCATGGAAATATCTACCAAAGCGACATCCGGCTTATATTCATCAATGAGTTTGAGTAACTGCAATCCATTTTCAGCTTCGGCCACTACCTGAAATCCAGGCATGGTATGTAATACGGTTTTCAGGCCGTTTCTCACCAGGGGATGATCATCAGCAATTACAATACGGATCGTTTCTTGTGTCATACATTTACTGAATTACTGAATTACTGAATTACTGAATTACTGAATTACTGAATTACTGAATTACTGAATTACTGAATTACTGAATTACTGAATTACTGAATTACTGAATTACTGAATTACTGAATTACTGAATTATAATAATTAATTTTTATTCTGACCTTCTATTATTCTGTAATTCTAACATTTTATCACTCAATCACTCATCCGCTCAGTCACTTCCTCTCCTAAAGGTACAGATATAACTAACGTAGTGCCCTCTCCTACCCGGCTTATCAGCTGGAATTTACCACCTAGCAGATGTGTCCGTTCCCGCATATTGCGTATACCATTTCCTTCACCGTCCTGCGTTTCATACGTTTGCAAGTCGAAACCTTTGCCATTATCCCTCATCCTAAGTTGCACCTGATCAGGCTCATGATCTACAATTACATCCAGCTTAGTAGCCTGCGCATGTTTCACAGCATTGTGAATCCCCTCCTGTGCAATCCGGTACAAGCTAGTGATAAACTCCTGGGATAGGGCAGGCGCTTCCGGGTCGGCATCAAAGCTAAAGCTCACTTGCCAGCCAGTAGCCTGCGCTGTACGGTTGCAAAGCGAACGCAAGGCAGCCTCCAGTCCAAAATCCCTTAGCACACTCGGCATCAGGTTATGTGAGATGCGCCTCACCTCCAGAATGGTCTCGTCTAAAATCGTTTTAATCTCCTTCCTGGCTTGTTCCTGCCCTTCAATTGCATTGATCTTAAACTGAATGGCCGTGAGCAACTGCCCAATGCCATCATGTAATTCTCTGGAAATACGTCTTCGCTCATTTTCTTCGCCTTCCAGTAGAGCCGTTGTACGCTGCCGGCTCAATACTATCTCTTTTTCCTGGCTGGCTTTTAGTTTATCCCGCATCTGAATCAGGGCATTTCCCAGCGTATCCTCTGCACTTAAGGGTTCATAGGGTGATTGTAACTGTCCATTTCCAATTTCACTGGCAAATAAAGAAGTGCGTCTCAATCCTAATATTAACTGGTTCATGGCTTGTATCATCTGGCCAATTTCATCGTAATTGCCGGTAAGCAAAGGTTTTCCTGGTAATTTACCCTGAGAGAGTTGCAATACAATGTCTTTGAGTCCATCGATGCGTTGAGAAAGTGGCACCGATACAAACCAGGTAAGTAACGTAATCAGAAAACAAACGCCTATTCCGATCAGAACCATTGTGCTGCGCATCTGATAAACTGGCTGCATTGCTTCTACCTGGTCAATCTCAGAAACAATCGCCCAGTTTAATCCGGGAATATTGAGCCTGTGATAGGCGCTCACCACCGGAACTCCCCGGTAATCCACTACTAACGATGGTCCGGTTATATTTTGCAAAGCATTTCTGGCCGCTTCAGTACGTACTTCCATGCTCTGGGGGATTTTTCAGGAAAAAATCTGGAATGGGAACGCATGCGGAAGTCTGCACCTACTACATACGATTCACCGGTATTCCCAATGCCATTGCGTAGATTTAATACATACTCCATGGGCGTAGCCGGAAGCCGTGCCAGCGCTATACCTATCGCTGTACCGCTGGTATCTTTTACCGGAACTGCACTGAACAATGTATATTCCCCATGCAAGATGATTTCTCCCAGTTGTGGCGATTGAAGGCTTTTTTCCAGTAAACCCTGTATGGCCTTAAATTCTCCGGAAGTATGGTGCGGAAAGAAAAAGGAATGCGATTGATGGAAAACAAGGTGGCGTGAAGTATCAAATAAGAGCAGGTCCTGGTAGGCAAATTCCTGTTGAAGCAAGGCAAAACTGGCATTCCTCCCGGAAGTATCCTGCTGCGCTGAACCCTTTTGCAACAGGTCCGTGACAGGTATATTCCGCACCAGTAGCTGGGTGCTTTGCTGCATTCCTTCAAAATAATCCTGAATATAAATTTGCTTTAGATCGTTGATCGAGGTAAGCTGGGCTACCGTACGCGAAATAAGGGCTTCTTTGAAAGAATGGTAAAATAAATATGTAATCAGCAGCAAAGTACTCATGCCGATGAAAAGATGGGATAAAAGCAGTTTCTGAAAGATAGATAGTCTGTTCACGCAGAAAAAAGAAATAACAAGCCTGGAAAAATAACAAAATTACCAGTTCAGCATACATTAGTGACAATGAAATAATCCTGAGTTTTGTTTCTACTGATAAAGATGTAGCAAATTTCGCAAATCAACGTTATTCTTACTATATGGAGAAAGCGAATAAAAAAAAGGATTTGTCGGCCAAAGAAGCGTATCAAAAGGCAACGGCTTTTTGTGCCTATCAGGAAAGATCTGTTCAGGAAGTAAAAGACAAATTATATAGTCTGGAACTGGAGGAAGAAGTAGTAGAAGCAATAGTAGAGCAACTGGTAGAAGAAAAATTCATCAGCCAGGAACGGTTTGCCAAAGCATTTGCCGGAGGAAAATTCCGCTTAAAAAAATGGGGACGCAATAAAATTAGAATGGAGCTTAAAATGCGGGGCTTAACTGATGCACAAATCCGGCTTGGCTTGCAGGAAATAGATCCAGACCTGTACGAACGCATCCTATTTGACCTGCTGGAGAAAAAACACACCCTGGAAAAAACGGGAAGCGAAATGGAGCGAAAACATAAATTGCTCCGGTTTGGCCTTTCCAAAGGTTATGAGCAGGATATGATCTGGGATGTAATCAACGTCTTAATTCCTTAAGGTCAGCTTTGAGCCGGTGGCGCACCAATACTTTTTTCCCGGAAACCTTCTCCAGAAAAGGGGTTAGCATTTTTTGGGCATTTTCCTGGGTTTGAGTCAAAATACCCATTTTTAGTGCCGATTTACTTATTTGTTTTTCTGCCGCCACAAATGCATCGTTTACCAGCTGGGCTTCTCCCATAAAGGCATATTGCACATCATATACCTTCGACTGGTCGTGATTGATTTTGTATACACATAATTCCGGGTCAGGAAGATAGACAATCACCGTATCCGTATCTTCAATGATATCGGTAGATTTTATTTTGGTCAGGTCAATACAGCCTACAGCTTCTCCGCTTACAATTAACACAGCTTTGGCATCGGGCAGCCATTCCTTTACAACTTCGTGTTCTACTACATCTTTAAACGTATATTTCACCAGTTCCAGCTTTCCCATGGCGGTTATTTCCTGTAAAACCGTACTATGCGTTGTAATTACAACCGGGGGTTTCTCTTCCGTAAGGCCTTCAAATTTCTGCCAGAAGAAATAAACAGCGTATAAAAATAGTCCTACTAATGTGATTCTAAACAATAAACGTATCAATCGCATGAAGCTGAGAGTTAATGTAGTGTTGTGTATCAATAGAACAGGTATTCCCCCAATATAATTTAATATCTGACATTTTTTTCCGCATTCATCTCACACATACATCATGCCATTGCTGAAATGGATACTTACAACACTTTTAAACGTTTCTATATCCGTAAGACCCTAAATACTATATTGCTTACCTTTAAACCGAAAAGCCCCGATCAGAGCTTTTTATAGTAATGTATTTTCTCGCTGGCCTGATCCTATACACCATTTCCTTCGATTTCACTCCACTATTTTACCGGTTGAGCGCACTTGTTCATCGGTTTGTCAGAAAAGCATTCTTTACAGCCCGCAGTCGCATTTACTTTGGCTTATCAACATTGAGCAACCAGAGACATGCGATCAATTATACTCACACTTGTACTTATATTTTTTTACCAATGGGCATTTGCCCAGACCCTGATTAAAGGAAAAATCACAGATACCAGTGGTGAACCACTCCCCGGAGTAAATGTGTACCTGAAAAACACCTACGATGGCATTTCAACTGGAACTGATGGAAGTTTTACATTCAAAACCCCGGAAACCGGAAGCCAGATACTTGTAGCTACATTCGTAGGATACCAGGCATCAGAATTACCTATAGAGATAAAAGGGGCTGTACAAGAAATTAACCTGAAATTAAAGGAAGTACAGAGTGAGTTAAATACGGTAACTATTACGGCAGGGGCGTTTGAAGCCAGCGATGAAAAGAAATCTGTCATCCTGCGTCCACTGGATATATTTACAACAGCAGGAGCCAATGCCGATATCACCGTTGCCTTTCAGACCTTGCCTGGTGCCCAGCGGGTGGGTGATTCGGAAGGTTTGTTTGTGAGAGGAGGTTCGGCAAACGAAACTAAAACCATTATTGATGGCACGGTTGTAGAAAATCCTTTTTACAGCAATACACCGGATGTGCCCCAGCGGAGCCGCTTTTCTCCGGCTTTTTTCAAAGGAACCTCTTTTAGTACCGGCGGCTATTCTGCCCAGTATGGACAAGCTCTTTCGTCGGTGATGGTACTCAATACCAAAGATCTGCCTGATAGTTCGAAAACAGATATTGGCCTGATGGCAGCTGGCGGCTATGTTTCACGTACCCAGCGCTGGAACAAAACATCATTGTTTGCAGAAGGAATTTATACACACTTAGGTCCGCTGTTCAAACTGGTGCCACAGAATGTAGAGTGGCTGAAAGTGCCGCAATCAGCCGGAGGCACTGTTGTGTTTAAACATAAACCAACTGAACACAGCATTTTTAAAGTATACAGCAATTACACCCGTTCTCAATCCGGACTCAGGTACCGGGATTTCGAAAATATCGACCAGGAAAATTCCTTTTACCTGATCAATAATAATATCTATGTAAACACTTCCTATCAGCATGCGTTTGGTGAAGGAAAATGGGTGGCCACAGCGGCATCTTCTTACAGCTATAATCACGACGATATTGACATCAGCACCGATCATACCACCAGGTTTGAAGAACGGACCCAGGCCAGAGGAACTTTATCCCGTACGGTGGGTGAAAATTCATCTATTCTGGCAGGGGCAGAAATACATCAATACAGCTTTGGCAATAGTTTTAATGAATATAAAAATGAGCTGCAGGACACCTATGTAGCTGGGTTTGTAGAATCAGATATTTACCTCACCCGGAAACTAGCTGCCAGAATTGGTATCCGTACCGAGCATTCACAGCTTATTGATAACTACGCCATAGCGCCCAGGACTTCTCTGGCCTACAAAACAGGGGATTATAGCCAGATTTCCTTTGCTTTCGGACAGTTTTACCAGTCGCCGGAAAACAGGTATTTGTTTACCAACCGCAGACTGAACTTTGAGAAAGCCGATCATTTTATTCTCAACTATCAGCTGATGAAAAACAGGCGTACGTTCCGGGCTGAGGCGTATTATAAAGACTATACCCGTTTAGCCAGAGAACATGACCAGTTTCCTTACGATCCGAACCGTTTCAGGCAACCCACAGAAAACACCGACAACAGCGGATATGGATATGCACAAGGGCTAGATATATTCTGGCGGGATCAGCAAACATTTAAGAATGCAGATTACTGGGTGTCGTATTCTTTTCTGGATACCAAGCGTAATTATCAGAACTTTCCCACGGAAGCTATGCCTTCTTTTGCTTCCAGGCACAATGTGAGTGTGGTATATAAACAGTTTTTTACAGCCATCAGCAGCATGGTAAGTGTAACTTACAATTTCGCCAGCGGCCGCCCCTACTACAATCCCAATGCCGATCAGTTCATGAGTAATTTTACCAAACCCTATCATGGAATAAACGCCAGTATCTCTTACCTGACCCACATAAAAGACCATTTCACGGTAGTTTTTGCCTCGGTAAATAATGTATTGGGCACGCAGAATGTATTTGGTTACCGCTACTCTCTCGATGGTTCCAGGCGGCAGGAAATTGGTCAGGCGGCTACCAGGGGAATATTTGTAGGCATGTTTATTTCCATAGGTGCCGGCTTTGAGCCATAAGGCGAATAAGTGATTGAGCGATTGAGTGAGTTAAATAGTTACATGTTTAACAGGCTCTTAAAGAAATACTCATTCACTCATTTCTAATAAAATTTCAACTACTAAACACTATATACCATGAAAAAATCAATCATCCTTTCTTTAATTACCTTATTCTGCTCACTAGCTGCACTTGCCGGTGAAGACACTAAGTTTGAAAAAGCCATGCAAGCAGCCATTACGGCGGTGCATAGCAGCAAAACCGTAGAAGAAATGCAACAAGCCGCTAACCAGCTCGAACGTATTGCTACTGCTGAACCTAAAGAATGGCTGCCAGCTTACTGGGTAAGTTACAGTTATCTGAATATGGCTTTTATGGAAAATGATAATGTGCGTAAAGACCAGCTGATGGATAAAGCTGATCAGTTTTTACAGAAAGCGGAAGCCCAGCAATCCAATCAGGATGAAGTGCTGGTGATGAAAGCCTTTATCGCCCTCGGCCGTATTTCCATCGATGGACAAACCCGTTTTCAAACGTATGGACCAATTTTTAATGAATCTTTAGCCAAAGCCCGCCAGATTAATCAGGAAAATCCAAGAATTTACATGTTGGAAGGCCAGATGCTATATTATACCCCGGAAGCATTCGGAGGTGGAAAAGCCACAGCATGCCCTAAATTAAAAACGGCCATGGATAAATTTTCTTCCTTTAAGCCAGCATCCAGTATATCTCCGGATTGGGGAATTAAAAGTGCAGAACATCTATATGCTAACTGTGATGGCAAATAATCAGCTAATCTGATGGTGAGCTTTCGGCAGAAATAGCAGTAAAATGATTAACTTAACTGAATAAAAGCCTGTATTACACATGAAGCTACCTTTTATCCATAAAACGCCTGGGCTATTACTTCAGTACATTTTTGCTTCTTTACTCGTGCTTGCTTTGTCTGGCTTTACACATTTAAGCAGTGTAATCATTTATGACTTTGGCGGGAAGGGAAAAACCTACCTGATGGCATGGCTGTCGGCCTTTGGCAATGGACTCGTAGTAATGATTGCTGTGGTAGTGTTCAGAACCTGGTTTAAAAACCTGCAACATCCCTTCTGGAAGTATCTCTGGCTGAATCTAAGTATGCTGTTTCTGAACTTCGGGCTCAATTATGTGCTATTTGTTGTTATTATTTCCTCTAGAAACATTGATGGAAATATTGATCCTTCGCCGGAAGGAATGCGCTATTTGTATTCATTGCATCCCCTGATGGTGGGTAGCCTGATGATGTATTTCTTCGACCGGGAACAAAACCGTACCCGCAAGATCACCGAACAGGAATACCAGCTTTTGCAGTTGAAGGAACTAAAAACCAAAGCCGAACTGGAAGCTCTACAAGCGAAGATCAATCCGCATTTCCTGTATAATTCACTCAATTCCATTGCCAGCCTGGTCCATATCGACCCCGAACGGGCAGAGCAAATGGTGATGCTTTTGTCGAAGTTTTTCCGCTACAGCACTAGTGTTCAACACCAGTATTTTCATACGATGGGTGAAGAAATAGCCATGGTTACCACCTATCTGGAGGTGGAAAAAGTGCGTTTTGACGAGCGGCTGAATTATGAGATCCGGTTTACAGATGAGAACGTACAAAATAGTTTGATTCCCCGCTTCTTATTACAGCCACTGGCAGAAAATGCAATCAAACATGGCATTTCAAAAGTTGCCCAGCAGGGTAAAATTGAAATTATTATTTCCAGGCAAGGGGAATACGTTCAGATTATTATTCATGACAATGGACCGGCTTTTCCGCAGCAGTTAACTACCAGCTATGGCTTACAAAGCACCAGCGACAAACTGCGCATGCTTTGCGGCGAAGATGCCAGAATGGAAATTATAAACGGAGCATACAAACACTTAAAAATTACCCTGAAGTATCAACCCGCTCTTTCTCCGGAAACTGCTCAACTGGAAAGTGTCCCTGTTAAAAATAACTAACGATAGTCATTCTACTCAAGTATTGTAAACATTCAGCTAACTTCCTCCAACTAACCTTTTCTATGACTCCTCCCTACAGAACCTTACTGATAGATGACGAAAAACTGGCTGTTAAACGATTAGCCCGCTTGCTCAGCGAACATGAAGATAACATAGAAATTATTGGAGAAGCCTATAATGGGGCAGATGGCTTGCAAGTCATTGAACTGCTCAAACCCGACCTGATCTTTCTGGATATTGAAATGCCGGTACTGAACGGTTTTGAAATGCTTTCCAGGCTGAGCCACATTCCGGTTGTAGTATTTGCTACCGCTTTTGAAGCTTATGCCATCCGTGCTTTTGAGGAAAATGCCATTGATTATCTCCTGAAACCTGTTGAAAAAGAAAGGCTGCAACTGACTATTCAAAAACTAGGCAAAATGTACAGCCATACTACCGAATATAATAGGAAGCTCTTACATTTGATTGAGCAGTTCAAGCCTAAAAAAGACCTGATTTCCATTCCTGTAAAAACCGGCGAAAGAATTCTGCTGATCCGGCTGGAAGAAATCACCCATTTTGAAGCGGAGGATAAATATGTATACCTCAACACTGGCGATAACAAAAAGTACCTGATCGATTATACCCTCGCTGCCCTGGAAGAAAAACTGCCTCCTCATTTCATCAGGACCAGCCGGTCTACGATCATCAACCGGCTGTATATTAAGGAAATCCAGAAATACTTCAGTGGCCGATATGTGGTGCTTCTCAACGATAAAGCACAGACTAAAATTACCTCCGGCCTGAGTTATGCGGATAAAGTGCGGAGCCTGCTGGAGATTTAAGAAAAATAATAGTATGATCTGTTTTAGTTAAAAAAGAAACAGTAATTTCCTGATAAATTGCAGCAAAAGCTAATTACCAGTTGATCACAATAAAATCAGTAGTCTCTATCATTTAAGACTTACTCCTTTTGCTGCCAGTAAAGAAATGACTGAAGAAATAAATGAATACCTATTCTCCTATGGAACCTTGCAATATGAACAAGTACAACTGGATATATTTGGAAGGGTTTTACAGGGCACAGCGGACACTTTGGGAGGCTACACCCTTTCCAATATTATCATTCGGGATGAATCCTTTCATACAAAGGCAGAACAAGAATATTTTCCGATAGCTACTGTTTCCACAAATCAAGCAGATGCCATTCCGGGGCATGTATTTACTCTTACACCTCTGGAACTATTAGCTGCAGATAGATATGAACCAAGGGAATACCGAAGAATAAAAGTTGTGCTTCAATCCGAAAGGGAAGCATGGGTATATGTGGCTGCTTCCCCTATTGTATAATAGTAATTGTTGTGTCAGCTATGAAGGTTTTAGATTCATATTTATTTTTTACCTACTTGTAATAGAGGATTCAGAAAAACTTCATCTATCAATTCAATCTGCATAGAAGTCTGGTTTATATTCTGGTAATGCAGTTGTACAAAGCCATATTTTTCGTTAAAAAATAGCACTAACTGTGTTTTTCCAAAATCATTGCTTCCTTCGGCCAGGATTTTATAACACTCGAGTTTTCCTAATTTTGTAGAAAGTGTTTCTTTTCCCAAAAGTTTGTAAAACGCTTTAAACTCTTTTAATCCTTTCCACTCCATTAAATCTTTACTTCCCCAGTCCCCTCCTATCGTTATGTCAAAATTCCATGTTGAACCTGCTTTAAGCGGATATTTTAATACGGGGAAAGGACTGAATGCCAGAACCCTGTAATCTTCAAATCGAGGTGGATGAATCCATACCGTTGTATCGTTTTCTGTAACTCCGGTAAATTCTTTCATAGTATCTGCTTTTCTCCGCCAGATACATTCGGTTTGTCCAACCTCCGGATGCCGGTCTTTGAGGTTACATTTAAAAATTAGGGTATCGTGCTTTACAAATTCTGCTTTTTTACCGTAAAGCTTCACCGCATATACCATTTCCCGGTCTTTAAGATAAACCGGCTTGTGGCTCGTTAACTTTTTGACTGGTGCTGGTAATATTCTCTGGCTTTGTGCTGGTTTTACAGTTGCCGTAAGCAATAAAAGTAGGATTATTGAATGCGATAGCCGGTTCATAAGATGATTTTTTGCCACAAGATTAACGCTTCATCTCTAATTTGATGTATTTAAAACGAAGTAGCGCTGAATTGTATATCCAACGCTATTTTGTTTTTGAAATATATACTAATTAAAATCAACTGCTGCGCTCCACTTTTAGGTCTTTAGTGATCGTATCCCGGAACTCTGCCGGCGCAGTGGCCACCACATCATCCACATCCCGTACAAAAAACACCATCAGCGCTGCAATTCCCATAGAAATTCCGCCTAGCAGCATAGTAAAGCCCACTTCACCATTAAATACATTCCGGATAAAAAAACCCAGGATTCCGGCGGCTACAATTTGCGGCAATACAATAAAGAAGTTGAAAATACCCATGTACATCCCCATTTTCTTGGGCGGTAAAGCTCCGGCCAGAATCGCATAGGGCATAGAAAGTATGCTAGCCCAGGCGACACCCACACCTACCATCGACAGAATTAAAGCATACTGGTTTCTCACAAAGAATATGGAAGCTAGTCCCAGGCCACCCATAATCAGGCTGATGATGTGTACCGTTTTCCGGCTGGTCCGGCGGGCCATTACCGGCAATAAAAATGCACATAAGGCAGCCACACCATTATATACGGCAAACATAATATTTACCCAGTCGGCCCCTTCATTGTACAATTTGGAAGTAGTATCGGTAGAGCCAAAAGTATATTCAGTAACCACAGGCGTAGTATTGATCCACATCGCAAAAAGCGCAAACCAGGAAAAAAACTGCACCACCGCCAGTTGCTGCATGGTTTTGGGCATCCGGACAAAATCATCGAATACTTCCCTAATCCCCCCAGAGGTATGCTCCGCATCTGCCGCTTCACCATGAAAGGCTCTAAAATGGTCTGGCGGATATTCTTTTGTTTTGACAACTGTCCATATTACGGCGCCAATAAAAGCAATAGCACCCAGGTAAAAAGAATACTCCACAGAAAGCGGAATCTCTCCTGCCGCGGCAGTATTGGCCACACCAAACCAGTTATTCATCACATAAGGCAAGGCAGAAGCTACTACTGCACCAGTACCAATAAAGAAACTCTGCATGGCAAACCCAGTAGTTCGCTGTTCAGAAGGAAGCATATCGGCTACAAATGCCCGGAAAGGTTCCATAGAAATATTGATAGAAGCATCCAGAATCCAGAGTAATCCAGCAGCGACCCAAAGCACACTTGAATTAGGCATAACAATCAATGCCAATGAAGCCAGTATGGCACCAGCCAGAAAATAGGGCCTTCTGCGGCCCAATCCGTTCCAGGTACGGTCACTCATGTATCCTATAATAGGCTGAATGAGAAGTCCGGTGGTTGGGGCAGCTATCCACAAGATAGGAATATCGTCAATATTGGCACCTAAAGTTTGAAAGATCCGGCTCATATTGGCATTTTGTAAGCCAAGGCCGAACTGAATCCCGAGGAATCCGAAACTCATATTCCAGATCTGCCAAAAGCTAAGTGAAGGTTTTCTTACATTAGTGGTCGTCATATAAAAGGCTTCTACACAGGTGGGTTAATAGCACGTACACGTTTACACAAGAATTTAAATTTAGCTAAGTTTTTTTATAATTAAACTAATCTCAGGCAAATTGTTTATTTAGCTTTTCATGGCTTTTTTTGCTAAACTATCCTCCTATAAATTTGTTCTAAACGGATTGTTAAATAATGCCCATCTATATACTGGTCGTATAGCAAAAATCTGTTTCCTGAGAAAAACAAAACCCGCAAGTGGAATTACCTACGGGTTTAAAAGTTTAGCCCAATGAAAAACTAAAATATCTTTAACTCGCTTGCACAATCATTTTTTCCAGGTCTTTCAGGTCGATTTTACCCTGATAATAAGCCGTACTGAACATAACCCCATGTACGCCGATTTCCTCCAGTTTAATAATGTCGTCTATTGAACGAACCCCTCCGCTTGCCAGTAAATAAATATCAGGATAGGTTTCCAGTATGTTTTTATAGAGGTCAAAGGCAGGGCCTTGCATTTGACCTACCTGGTTCAGATCAGTACATTTTACATATTTGATCCCCCGTTCTACAAAGTATCCGAGAAATTCCATCAGATCAATATCCGTTTTTTTCTGCCATCCATGCGTTACAATTTTTCCGTCCCTGGCATCACCCGACAGTACAATTTTTTCACGTCCGTAACTCACTACCCACGAAGCAAAGAAATTGCGCTCATTTGCCGCCACATTATCCGCCGTAATATACTTGGCGCCATTTTCGAAAGCGATCCGCACATCAGAATCCGTAAGAATGCCCCCGGAAAAATCTACCGCCAGGTTGGTATAACTGGTGATCATCCGAAGTATATTATGATTTACAACCCTGCCCCGTTTAGCTCCATCCAGGTCAACCAGTTGAAGCCTTTTAATACCATGATCCTCAAAGGATTGAGCCAGCTCTATAGGATCATTGTCAAATACCTCGGCATTTTCAAAATCACCGGGAGCCATTTTAACACATTTGCCTTTGTAGATCGTAATAGACGGAATGATTTGTATCATAGATTGAGCCGCTTTCATATTTGTTTATATTATTTGTAAAAATAGTACAATAAATAAGATGTTTTAGTGAATAGCAAGAACAATGAAAGATTACTATTTTGCATCCATTTACCTTATTTATAGTAATGGGAAGATGAATTTACAACTTTTTCATCTAAATCAAATATGGCCTTGCAAAATTTTATTTTTTGAGAGAGACATAAGAAAAATACAGTTATTATTCTACAAATATTTTTTTCTACATCCTTGATTTTATTCCAAAATAATCGCTTTCCTGTATCTTTGCAGCCAAAATTTCTTATCCATGCAACTTGTGAATCACCATTACCAGATCCAGGGACTTAACCTTGAAGATATTTGCCAGGAATTTGGAACCCCTCTATATATATATGATGCCGATGCAATCCTTGAAAAGATACAAAGTCTGCGCACGGCTTTTTCAGGCTTACCGCTCCGGCTTAAATATGCGGCCAAAGCCCTAACTAATATTTCGATATTAAAACTGATGAAAAGTCAGCAGGTAGGAATCGATGTAGTTTCCATTCAGGAAGCCAGGCTTGGTTTAATGGCCGGTTTTGCGCCAGAAGAAATTATGTTCACCCCCAATGGTGTTTCTTTTCAGGAAATGCAGGAAGCCATTGAACTAGGCATTAATATCGGTATAGACAACCTGCCTATGCTTGAGCACTTTGGCCAGTTGTATGCAGATAAACTATCCTGCAGCCTGCGCCTGAATCCGCATATTGTTGCTGGCGGACATGCGAAAATCCAGGTAGCACATATTAATTCTAAATTTGGCATTTCCATTTCCCAGCTTTCCCAGATTCTGGAAATTGTAAACAACTACCAGATCAAAATCGCAGGCTTGCATGTTCACACCGGCTCCGACCTGAAAGATGCAGATGTATTTTTGCAAACAGCGGCTATTTTGTTTGATGCCGCTATGCAATTTAAGCATCTGCGGTTTATAAATTTTGGCGGAGGTTTTAAAGTAGCTTACAAAAAAGGGGATCATACCACGAACATTCACGAACTGGGTGCGAAATTAAAAGATGCTTTTCTGGCTTTTTGTGAACGTTATGGCAAAAACCTGGAAATCTGGTTTGAACCAGGCAAATTTCTGGTGAGTGAAGCAGGATTACTTCTGGTAAAAACAAATGTGGTTAAAAAAGCGCCAACCACCGTATTTGTACAGGTTGATTCCGGCATGAACCACCTGATTCGTCCAATGATGTACGATGCTTATCACGACATAGTGAATATTTCAAACCCGGATGGCCCACAGCAGGAATATACGGTGGTGGGATATATCTGCGAAACGGACACCCTGGGTGCTAACCGGGAATTGAACGAAGTCAGGGAGGGTGATATTATTGCCATTAAAAATGCAGGAGCTTATGGGTTCAGCATGAGTTCCAACTATAATTCCCGCCTTCGTCCGGCTGAAGTAATGGTATATAAAGGACAGGCCAAACTCATCCGCAAGCGGGAAGAACTGGAAGACCTGATCAAAAACCAGGTAGTTGCCGACTGGGAAAGCTAGTGATAGATCCATTATTTATGCAGAAAGCTGGCCCCATATTTACCCTGGATTTATTTCCGGTGATTGACCGTAAACTTACAGAAGTATTACGTTCCCTTTGCAGAGAAGATTGGGAGAAACAAACCATTGCACCCCTCTGGAAAGTGAAAGATATTGCGGCCCACCTGCTCGACGGAAATATCCGCGGCGTTTCTATGTCCAGGGATAACTATTTTGGCGTAAGTCCGGGTGAGATCCATTCCTACCAGGATCTGGTTGGCTTTCTGAACAAGTTAAATGCTGATTGGGTACAGGCCGCCAAACGAATCAGTCCGGAACTCATGATTAGCTTGCTGGACCTCACTGCCAACGCTTATTATGAACATGCTAGAACATTAGATCCTTTTGGAGAAGCGATTTTTTCTGTAGGCTGGGCTGGTGAGCAAACTTCTCCCAACTGGTTTCATATTGCCAGGGAATACACCGAAAAATGGCATCACCAGCAGCAGGTCAGATTAGCTGTTGGTCAGGAAGCAGAATTACTGCAGACACCTTTATATTTTCCTTTTCTGGATACTTCCATGCGTGCCCTCCCCTATCATTACCGTTCTGTTGCCGGACAAAAAGATGAAGTGATCCAGTTTACGGTTTCCGGTGGAAATGGAAGCTGGTACTTGTGGCACAATGGAGAAACCTGGGAATTACTGACTTCCTGTACTATTCCACCAGTTTGCGAAATCCTGTTAGACAAAGAAAAAGCCTGGCAGATTTTTACCAAAGGACTCAAAGCCGATCAAGCCCGTCCCTATGTACAAATCCAGGGTAAACAAACATATGGCGAACATATTTTCCATATGCTGGCAGTTATGGCGTAATCCTCTGGAACCGGGATGTATCGGATTAGAAGATTAACAGGATTAAGATAAATGAAATCCTGCCAATCCCTGACTCCTGTAAATCCAGGTTCCCGAATAAGCTTTTAAAGGAATGTAATTCGTAATTCGTAATTCGTAATTCGTAATTCGTAATTCGTAATTCGTAATTCGTAATTCGTAATTCGTAATTCGTAATTCGTAATTCGTAATTCGTAATTCGTAATTCGTAATTCGTAATTCGTAATTCGTAATTCGTAATTATTTTACACTCCCTGTGTGATGGCTTTCATCTTGGAAAGAGCAGTTTTGCACACTAATAATGCATCCTGGCTGTAATAGGTTTTGTTGAATACCTCAAAGGAAAGCACCACAGGCTTATCTGGCCGGCGGACATGCTGCAAAATCTGGCGGATGGGTGCTACGCCATCGCCGGGATAAATACGGTCGGGATCGGAAATATTTTCAGGGGCAATATTGGCTGGATAATCATTAATGTGGAAAACTTCCAAACCAGCTTTTCCTACCAGGTGCAGGCTATCCAAACTTGTACCACCTTTATAAATATGGTACACATCCAGCAATAGTCTGGCAGAAGAATGTCCGCTCTCAGTGGCTACATAGAGAACATCACTCAAGCGGTTGAGGTTTTGAGAAAATCCCCAGAGTTCGAGTTGCGGGACTACACCGGTTTGTTTGCTTAATTCCAGGATGGTATTATAACGTTCTGCGGCTCTTTTCAGGTCAAGACCGGGATCTTTGGTAGCACCCATGGGTGGGGCTGCGGTACGGAAACAGCCAATGCTGGCCAGCATATCCATCTCCTTTTTCAGCTGCTCCACGCCTTTTTGCCTGGTTGCCTCATCATCTACGATCCACTGGGCAAATCCGATACAGTTTTCAACCTTTAAGCCCAGGTCTTTGAGGCGTTTGTTCAGATCGGCAATGGTACCCCCTTTTTCAACATAGGTATTGAAAGAATCCATCCAGATTTCTACCGAACGGAATCCAGCTTTAGAGGCTGTTTCCAGCTCTTTCACCAAACCTAACTGATGGCCCCGGATGGTGCTCATGTTTAATGAGTAAATAAATGGCTGTGCTGGTGCTGGCTTAGCTTGAGAGGTTTGCGGCAATAGGGCCACTCCGGCAGAAGCACCCAAAAACTTTAATGTATCGCGGCGGTTGATGGTAGAATCAGACATGGGAAGTAGTGTGTTTCGGTAATTAAAAATAAAGCTATCGTTCTATATTTATGCTTGGAATCAGGCAATAAAAAATGATACAAATGCAAGAAACTAAAAAATGGCGAGAGAATCAATGGTGAGACGAATGTGTTTTTGGGAATGTTAGATTTTGGTCCCTACAAGTGGATATGAAATGGAGTATATAATTTATTTATAAGAATTGAATTCAGAAAGCTTTTTTCAACAGTTTGAGCTTTAGCTTTTGTCCTGTAAAACTAAAGAGAGATAATTTAAGGTTAGCGGGGGTATCGTTTTATTATTTTTTCATTATCTATATCAACTTTTAATGCTATTTCATTCATAGTCACAGTATCAATTTCCACACAATTTCGTAGTCCACCGATTACATTTTGGACACATTTTGAGTTTTTGAAGTCACTTACAATTATTTCATTATCGTTTTTAACATCATATATTTTCAGTACTTCTAACTCTTCGTGTTCATCTTCTAAGTACAAGAGGATTTGTTCTTTATCATTTGCATCTACCCAAGTACCTTTACGTAACTCTTTTCCTGTTCTCTTGTCTATTAGCTGTATAATATGAGGGTTGCCGGAACCAAATGATTGTACAAAAACAAAAGAACTGTCAAAATCTGCTCCTACATATCCAATATTCTTCTTTGATAATCCGTAACTACTACCACCGTTTAAATCCTTAATTTCAGTGGTATCTTTCATGAGAAAGATTGTTTAAAGCGTATCTGAATTATTTAACTCAGTAAATACTCGATATTCAAGTCTATATCCGTGTTTCAATTGAGTTTGAAAGTCATAATCAAGAAATACTGAGTCTAATATGTAGTTCCTTGTTTGATTCATTTCTTCGATATCCGACGAAATTTTCCTGACGGTTTCGATCAGTACTTGGTCAGATTTTGAGATTTTTGGTTGACAACTAACTATTGTCAATATTATCAATATAGAAATTGTACTTCTCATTTTGTGTGCCTCTAACACTCAATAACCTGTTATTTTACTTCTCCTCTTTCAGTTTGAAAGGCACAATCACGATAAACCTTTGTCTGGTGGGAACATTGTTCTGGAGGCCGGGTTTCCAGGCAGGTCCTTCTTTAATAAGGCGGATGGCTTCTTCATCGCAGCCATAGCCTAGTCCTTTTTTGATGGTAAAATCAGAGAGCGTACTATCCGCATTTACCCAAAACTCTACCCGGACATTTCCTTCAATTTTATTTTTCCTGGCAGTTTCCGGGTATCTAAGGTTATTGCGCATATAAATCCTGAAATCAGAGTAGCCTTTTACCGGCAGCGGTTTTGTAAACACGGCATCTTCCAGAGATTTTTTCTCAGTTCCATAACCTACTACAGCCACCTCATTCAAAGCCTTTATATCTTCAGTTAGCTTAATTTTTAGCGGCTCCTGATTTTTGATCACAGATTCCTCCGAATTATAGCCGATATAATTAAAAACAAGAATGCTTTCCAGGGGAACAAGTAACTTAAACTTGCCTTCTTCATCGGTTGTAGCTGTCTGAGCAGAGCCTTTTATTGTAACCGTTACACCCGCCAAGGGTGTTTCAAAACTTTCAGAAATGACTGTACCGTATATCATTACCGAACTCTGGGAAATACCACTTGGCTTACGTGAACTCAGGGTTGGTGCGATTAGAGTTGTTACCTCTTCATCTGCTTTTTTAGCCCGTTTAGCTTCCGGTACGGCAGCCACTCTGGGCAATGCCGGAGCTGTTTCTTCTTCCAGTAGATCAGCTTCAATATCTGAAGAAGGGCTGGGAGCGGGAGCACTTACTGCTTCTGTTACAGATAATTGCTCTGACACGATACTTTCTTCCTTTTCTGCTTCTATTATTACAGGAGCTGGTTTTTTTTCTGACAATGTAAATGGAACGGATTTAAATGCTTGCGGCTCATTCCGGGCAGATAATTGCTGGTTCTGAGTTATTAACTCTTCAGGCTTGGCCGCACTCATATCTTCCTTTGCAGCAGAGCCAGGCTGTAATGCTGGCGCTTGTTTCGGTGCCGACATGGATATCTGCTCTTTGGGTTTTCTGAACCTACGATCAATGCGAAGGATGATAAAAACGGCAGTCAGCAGGATAAGGATAGAAGCCGCTACACTCATCGGTTTCCACAAAACAGTAACCAGCTTCCGTTTGCGTCGGATCACCGGCTGCCGCATGGTTTTCTTGCGGATATTTTTCTTTATATGAGCAACGGCATCAAGCGCCTGTTCTGGTTCCGGAATTGCAGATAATCCTTCAAAGGCATCCGAACAAAGCTCACAATCCAGCAGATGTCGTTCTACCTGGTGCATACCCCTGCCAGGAAGGGTATCGTCCAGATATGCCTGCATCTGTTCCAGGGACAAATGTTCGGTATCCGGCAGGGTCATATGTTGTTTGCTTTTACTCATTCTCTTTTTCCAGATAGATCTTCAGGTTACGTTTACCGTTCTGAATATAACTTTTTACTTTCTTGAGATCGTAACCCGTAATGTCAGCTATTTCCTTATAACATTTCTGCTGTAAATAAAACAATTCTATGCACTGTTTTTGTTCGGCTGGCAATACTTGTATTCCTTTTTCCAGCAATGCCAGGTTATCTTCCAGTCCATCATCGTCTTCTATAAGATGCCGGTCCTTGTCATTTTCCATATCATCGCTCACCTCAAAGGTAAGAATGTTCTTTTCGTGCCGTACCCTGGCCGAACGCAGCCACATCAGACAATGGTTTTTGGCCAGTACATGCAGCCAGCTTTTAAAGTTACTAATTTCATGCACTTTTAGCTCCACCAGCAGTTTCTCGAAAATCTGCATCACCGCATCCTTGCTGTCCTCCTCATTTTTCAGGTATTTCATGCATACTCCATATACCAGGTGTACATAGCGCTCAAATAACTCTCCGGCATGGGCAGCATCCGAAGTCCGTCTGTAAAGCCG
Source organism: Rhodocytophaga rosea (assembly GCF_010119975.1). Lineage (GTDB taxonomy): Bacteria > Bacteroidota > Bacteroidia > Cytophagales > 172606-1 > Rhodocytophaga > Rhodocytophaga rosea. The sequence continues at coordinate 6,979,369 of NZ_CP048222.1, read as the reverse complement.
GATCAGTTCATTATCATCAGGAGGCTTTGGTTTAGAGAATCGTTTGAAAAACAAAATATATGCTGGTTAAATGATGTGGATGGCTGGATGGGTTAAATGATTTTTATTGTTAAATAGTTAAATTGTTAGGTAGTGCAATAATTGCAATAATAGATAGTGCGTATTTCAATTGTCAAGTGAATAAAGATTGGCAATAGTAATTTTTAGTCATAAATGTAATACTTCCAATGCTTTGTATTGGTGACATAAAGTGTTTCAAGTTCACCTTCAGCTTTGTGACTATCATTTTTATCATACGTGACTATCTCAAAGTTGAATCCCATGATTACATTTTGAGAAAAAGAAACCCTGTAACTGTCGCCGGTCGGTTGGTACTGATACTGAGCAACACCCATGATCCAAGGTGAAGGAATAAATTTTAAATAAGATTCCTTTTTCAGCTGATCCAAAGAAACTGGATAATATCCTTTGTCTCTATTGTACTTTTCCACTGCTATAATCAATGGAGTTGCCCTTCCAATTGCCGTTTCCCGGCTATAGGTTCTAGCAAAGTCAGAAAGCCAGATTACTGTCAGGAAGGAAAAGATTGGCAAAGTGAGCATTAACAGCGGTCTCGCACCGATCTTATAGGTTTTGTCTCTGCTAACTTTTTTTACTTCCATAATTGTTCCCACCAGACCGAACAGACTGACTACAAGAGCCGGAATACTCAAAAATTGTATGCTGCTTGAAATAAAATTAATGGGCGTACTCAAAAAACTGGGACCTGGAAGAAAAGGACTTACGATTAGTACCCCTACTATCAGGTTAATAATTCCTACTCGTATCAAAGTTCTTCTATTCATTTCTTTTATAGTAGCCAATACAAAGCAAATCTACATTACTCCAATATAAGGATTATTAAATTTATTTTAAAATTCATACACTGCTTTATGGAATCCTGAAAAAGCCCGCATCATCTTGTAAAATCTTAACGATATGACAAAATATATCATCACCCTTACGATTGTGGTTTTTGCTTTTGTAAACATGATCGCCCTTAGGCAGGAACGCACCATAACCGGAACTGTAACTGCTGCCGATGACAACTCTCCCCTACCCGGTGTAAATGTACTGGTAAAAGGAACTAAATCCGGCACCATTACCGACAGCAATGGCACGTATAATCTCAAAGTTTCGGGCGACAAAGTTGTACTGGTTTTTAGCTATATCGGATACACTACACAAGAAATTAAAGCCGGAACCAAAACCAAAATAGATGCAAAACTTTCTCCGGATGTAAAGTCTTTGCAGGAAGTAACTGTAATTGGCTACGGAATACAACAAAAGCAGAATGTTACCGGCTCAATAGCCACAGCTAAACCAGGTAGAACCAATAAGAGTGCCCAGCCTCAAATGGACATGGCTTATGAAATGGCTCCTGCTCCTTTTCACTCGGCTCCTATGGACAGGGAAAAGAAAGAAGTGTTCAATACCGAAGAATATGATGCCATCCGGGAAAACGGGTTTAGAGAAGTTATAAAAAATCCGCTTTCTACCTTCTCTATTGACGTAGACGCCGCTTCTTACAGCAATATCCGCCGCTTTATCAGCCAGGGACAAATGCCTCCTAAAGATGCAGTACGGATTGAGGAAATGGTGAACTATTTTAATTACAATTATCCGCAGCCCAAAGGTAACGATCCGTTTACTGTAAATACAGAAATTTCTGAATGTCCCTGGAATAAAGAGCACCGCCTGGTACACATTGGTTTACAAGGGAAAAAAGTAGCCACTGAAAACCTGCCTGCCTCCAACCTGGTGTTTCTGATAGATGTTTCCGGTTCGATGAGCGATCCCCAGAAATTACCTTTGCTCAAATCTGCTTTTAGTATGCTGGTAGATGAGCTTCGTCCGCAGGATAAAGTAGCTATTGTGGTATATGCCGGAGCCGCCGGAATGGTGCTGCCTTCTACGAGTGGTGCCAATAAAGCGAAAATCCGGGAGGCACTGAGCGAACTTGAAGCTGGTGGTTCTACTGCCGGTGGCGAAGGAATTAAACTGGCTTATAAAATCGCTAAAGAAAATTTTGTTCAGGAAGGCAATAACCGGGTGATTCTGGCTACCGATGGCGATTTTAATGTAGGTGCTTCCAGCAATGCAGAAATGGAACGCCTGATCGAGGAAAAACGGGAAACTGGTGTATTCCTGACGGTGCTTGGTTTTGGCATGGGCAATTATAAGGATTCCAAAATGGAAATTCTGGCTAACAAAGGAAATGGAAATTATGCCTACATAGACAATATGATGGAAGCCAGGAAAGTGCTGGTAAATGAATTTGGTGGCACTTTGTTTACCATTGCCAAAGACGTAAAATTGCAGCTTGAATTTAATCCGGCCAAAGTGAAAGCTTACCGCCTGATCGGGTATGAGAACCGGGTTTTACAGAACGAAGATTTTAACAATGATAAAAAAGATGCCGGCGAATTAGGTTCAGGACATACGGTTACGGCGTTGTACGAAATTATTCCAACTAGCCTGAAAGAAGTTACCCAGCCAGTTCCTGCGATTGATGACTTAAAATACCAGAAAAATAAAGTAGAGCCGGCCGCTTATCATTCAGGTGAATTAATGACCCTGAAACTGCGCTACAAACAGCCGGATGGACAGCAAAGCAAGCTGATTTCAAGCACTGTAAAAGACGAAAATATAAGTATTGCCAAGACCTCTGAAAATTTTAGGTTTTCGGCAGCGGTAGCTCAGTTTGGTATGTTGTTGCGTAATTCTGAGTTTAAAGGCACCAGCAATTATTTTGATGTAGTAGCCCTGGCTGAAGGTGCCAAAGGAATAGACAAAGAAGGCTACCGGGCTGAATTTATCAATATGGTTCGTTCCTGCCAGTGGATTGCCGGAAAATAGAGCTTAGTTGTTGGTTGATAGTTGTTAGAGTAAGTGTAAATGAAAATCCATTTTGAATAACCAACAACGAATTGATTGAAGTAGGTAGTTTATATTATAGCATAGTCTAACAAAAAGCCGGTCCTTTTTGAGAACCGGCTTTTTTATTAAATATCCCAATGCATCGAGATAAATAAGAATCTATTAATAGTTTCTGGCGTCCCCACTAGTAGAGAAGTTGCCACCCAGGGAAGACCCTGAATTACTGGAATCGGTGCTTCCGGAAGAATATCCTGTAGAACTCGCACCAGAACCAAGGCTGGAATTATCAGAACGTACATCGCTGGCAGTGCCAGTAACATCTTTCATGCTTTTTAACTGATTATACGTTTCCAGAGAAGACTGATATTGACGGTCTACTACCTGGCGGATTTCCGGAGGCAAATTGCCATTATCCAGAGCATCTTTATATGCTTTAATGGCCCATTCTTCTCCATAAATATTAGAGCCGATAATGGATTCTTCATCCCGGCCGGTAAAAGTAGATTTAATATCCATCCACTGGCGGTAAAATTTACCTTTCAGGGTGGTATCTCTTTCCATTTCGCCGCCATAGCTGCGGATAAATGTATTCAGTTCATTAGAAAAATCGGTACTCTGGCTGGCCAGTTTCCGGTAATATGCCTGGTATTCTGAATTTTTACTTTCTTTTACGGCTGTTTCGTAGCCTTCAATTCTGTCGTTTACAAATTCGGTAAGTTCCTGTAGAGTGTCTACAATGTTTTCGCTGGTGCTTGCCATAGCTTCATGAGGTTTTTAGGGTTGAACATCCGCTATATCGATATCCAAAAAAGGATACCATATAACTTTATTGATATGGTTTGAAACGATATTTTTTCAAAAGGGTTAGTTTATTTTGAAAAGATTTTGCCGGAGAAAACGTATCCTTTACTGAAGTAGAAGTTAAATTATTCCTTCTATAATTTTAACTATCAGTCGTTTCCGGATATTTTTTGAGCGCCTGCTTTTTCTATTCTTTGTAAAGATTGTAAGGTGGCTTTAATGCTCAGATCGTGCTGCCTTTCTCTGCTGATCGTGGCTGAGTGATCGCCTAACTGGGAACCATAATAGCCAAACTGGGCATGGTTTCCGCCTTCTATTTCTATAAATTGCGAATGAGATGGTAAATTCTTTTTATAGGCCATTACCTCTTCTACAGAAGCCACTCCATCCAGGCTCCCATAAATTTTAGTAACGTCCAGCGATAAGCCGGATAAATTCAATTCTCTGGGGTGGGAAGTGCCGATCAAAATCAGTCCTTGTAGTAATTGCGGGTGTTCAAAAGCAAACTGGGCGGCTTTAGCGGCTCCTAACGAATGCCCGCCTACTACCCATTGTTGCGGTATTTTGTTTTCTTTGATGAATTGTAAAGCTTTTTCATGGCCAAAGCTTGCCAGGCGAAAAGGCATTTTTACAATAATGGTGGTATACCCCTGCAAAGCTATGGCTCTGGCAAAAGGGGCATACGATTTAGCCGACACTAAAGCGCCTGGATAAAAGATAAATGTAAGCGGGCGGATATGTTGAGCTGGCGAAAAAGTAATAGATTCCTCAGTATTGCTCACTACCACCTGCTGATCACTGCTCATGATTGCTGCATCAACGCCTCTCACCTGGTACGAAACAACCAGCCATCCCATAAAAATACTCACCAGCGTAAACCAGACGAAGCGGATTTTATTGCGGATGGATAATCCGGCAGTCCACCTGAAAAACCGGACGAAAGGAGCTGAAATTGTCATAACAATATATCAGGAAAATTACTTCTCTGTGCTGGTATTATTTTCCTCCGGATTGCTTTTTAACTTAGGCTCCCGGCCATGATCTTTCAGTGCCTTTTGCAGCAAATATTCTATCTGTCCGTTCACACTGCGGAATTCATCTTCCGCCCATTTTTCGAGTTCTTTCAGGGTGTCCGGATTGATCCGCAGTACAAATGATTTCTTTTGTGCCATTCCCGGGGCAATCAGTTAATACATATTTTTATTAAATGGGAGAGCTTTTTGAATATCGAACGCCCAACAAAGAACAAGAAATGAAGAAGTGCTTATCTTCTGAATTCATTATTCCTTGTTGGCAATTCGACATTGTTGCAGATTTGGAGCCAAACGTCCAACTTCTATCCTCCCGCTTCTATTAATGATGCAAAGTACCTGCATTTAATATCGGATGTACCGCTTTTTCACCGCATAATACCACCAGTAAATTACTCACCATGGCTGCTTTTCTTTCTTCGTCCAGGTGCACAATTTCCTTTTCAGAAAGTTTGGCCAGGGCCATTTCCACCATTCCTACGGCTCCTTCCACGATCTGACGTCTGGCAGCTACTACGGCAATGGCCTGCTGGCGTTGTAACATGGCACCGGCAATTTCTGAAGCATAGGCCAGGTGGCTGATCCTGGCTTCGATTACAAAGATACCAGCCCTGGCCAGACGTACATTCAGTTCCATTTCGAGCAATTCATTCACTTTTTCAGCACCGGCACGCAAAGTTAATCCAGGCTCATGGTCATCATCGAAAGTGTCGTATGGAAATGCATTGGCCAGGTGCCTTACAGCCGCTTCGCTTTGCACCACTACAAACTGCTGGTAATCGTCTACTTCCAGAATGGCTTTGGCGGTATCCTGCACCTGCCAAACGATTACAGCGGCAATTTCTATTGGATTCCCAAGCTTATCATTTACCTTGAGCTGGCTGCCGTTCAGGTTACGTGCCCGCAGGGAAACGTTCTTTTTCACCAGAAAAGGATTCGCCCAGAAAAAGCCATAGTCTTTTACGGTGCCTTTGTACTCCCCAAACAAAATCAGCACTTTCGATTCATTGGGATTATTGATTATAAATCCGGCAGATAAAAACAACAATATCACTCCACTCACTACACTCGCAATAATACTGGCTTCCATCCTGCCTAACAGATTAAGCGCAGGAAACAGAATGGTAATTAATAATAAGGCTAAACAAACCACCAGCATGATATATGCTGACAATGGCCTAACGGTAGATTCTTGGATCATAGTAGTATAATTTGCTATCATTTTGATATCATAATACTACTAAAATAAATAATACCAGTCAAGCACTTGGCTCAGATATTTTTGGAGAGTCAACAAGCTCAGGAATTAGAGTAAGAATTAAGAAGGGCTTTTGAAGCTGAATTTGTATATTAGAAAAAGTTTGCGCTGCATTCGTGCAAACAAAGTATCCCACTTATCTGTTTAATTAATTCACCTCCTAAACCTATGAAGTTGAAACACATTTTAGTCGCTGTATTTACACTTGCCTTTTATGCCGCAATAGCCCAGCGCCCGGCAGCAGATCAATTAAGTACTAGTAAGGGCAATTTAAGCATTCAACCGGTGTTGCATGGCACTTTGGTACTCACCTGGAATAATCAGGTGATTTATGTAGATCCCTATGGAGGCGCAGCCGGATTTGAAGGTTTGCCTGCGCCGGATATGGTACTGATCACCGATATTCATGGAGATCACATGGACGTTAAAACCCTGCAAGCCCTGGACCTTTCCAAAGCAACAATGGTAGTGCCTCAGGCCGTAGCAGATTCTTTAGCGAAACATATCAAAAAAGAAGTAGTCGTAGTGAATAATGGAAAAACAACCAAACAGCTGGGTATTGATATCAAAGCAATTCCTATGTATAACCTTCCGGAAACAGCCGATTCCAGGCATACCAAAGGACGGGGTAATGGCTATGTGTTAACCATTGGCGGAAAAAATATCTATATTTCCGGCGATACGGAGGATATTGAAGAAATGCGTGCGCTGAAAAATATTGATGTAGCCTTTGTATGTATGAACCTGCCCTATACGATGGATGTAAAACAGGCGGCCGATGCGGTTCTAGCTTTCAAACCGAAAGTGGTATATCCCTATCATTACCGGGGACAGGGAGGATTAGCTGATGTGAATTCTTTCCAGCAAACCGTGAATGCGGCAAATAAGCAGATAGAAGTGCGGCTCAGGAGTTGGTATCCACAACAATAAGTTTGTAGTTATTAGTATCTTATCTCTAGAAACATCAAAACCGCAAGCATACAAATCTTGCGGTTTTGATGTTTTATAAAACAGTTTAAATCGTACTACTTATTCTGGAATTACTGCATACCTCTTAATCTGTTCAGGGTTTCTTCCAGTACTTTGATTTTGACCTCGGCATCGGCTTTTTTCTGCCTTTCTGCGGCTACCACACTTTCTTTGGCATTTGCAACAAACCGCTCATTAGAAAGTTTTTTATCAACTGACTCCAGAAAGCCCTTAGCATATTCCAGCTCTTTTTCTATTTTTTCAAGCTCAGCTGCTACGTCCAGATCGCCTTCCAGAGGAATAAAAAACTCATCCCCCTTCACAACAAAATTAACCGCACCTTCTACCTTATCAGTTACAAACCGGATATCTGATACATTGGCCAGTTTCCGGATAACACCTCCGAATTTCTGGTATAAGTCCTGATTATTACACAAAACTAGTAAGTCAAGCGAAGTTTTAGGCGATAATCCTTTGGTGTCGCGGGTTTTACGGACCTGCCTGATGATGTCGAAAGCAATGGAAGCCTGTGCCGTTACAGATGTATCAGTTTTGCCCACCTTTGGCCAGGAAGCCACAATAATACAATCTTTATCTTCCCGTGGCCTGATCTCATGCCAGAGTTCTTCGGTAATAAAGGGCATAAAGGGATGAACTACTTTTAGTACCCGTTCAAAGAAATCAAGGGTAGCCTCATACGTAGCTTTGTCTATAGGCTGCTGATACGGCGGTTTTACCATTTCCAGGTACCAGTTGCAGAAATCTTCTTTAGCTAAGTCTTGCACGCTGAGTACAGCATCAGACATGCGGTATTTAGAGAAATGATCTTCTATTTCAGCCAGCGCTTCATTAAATCTGGCTTCAAACCATTGAATTGCTACCTGATTACTCTGGGCTTCTTGCGAGGTAGTTTCTGCTTTTACTTCCCATCCTTTTACCAGCCGGAAAGCATTCCAGATTTTTGTGGTAAAACTCCGGCCTTGTTCGCATAATTTCTCATCAAAGAGCAAATCGTTTCCGGCAGGCGAACTAAACAGCATACCAGTCCGGATTCCATCAGCCCCATATTTTTCGATCAGTTCCAGAGGATCAGGTGAATTTCCAAGTTGCTTTGACATTTTACGTCCTTCTTTGTCGCGTACAATACCAGTCAGGTATACATTCCGGAATGGCGCTTCTCCCTTATATTCGTATCCGGCAATGATCATTCTGGCAATCCAGAAAAACAGAATTTCCGGTGCCGACACCAGGTCATTAGTCGGATAATAATAGTTAATATCCGGGTTATCAGGATTTTTAAACCCATCAAATACCGTTATCGGCCACAGCCAGGATGAGAACCAGGTATCGAGTACATCCTCATCTTGGTTAAGGTCGTTAGGTGTTAATTGTTGGTTATTGGCTGTTTGTTTTGCTAATTCGAGCGCTTCTTCTGCATTTCTGGCCACTACAAAAGAGCCATCGGGCAGGTAATAGGCCGGAATCCGCTGCCCCCACCACAACTGCCTGGAAACACACCAGTCGTGTACATTTTCCATCCAGCTCCGATACATATTTTTAAACTTGGATGGATGCAAGCGTATGGTATCGTTCATCACATTTTCTAGGGCTGGCTTTGAAATTTCGCTCAGTTTCAAAAACCACTGTAGGGATAATTTCGGTTCGATTACCGCATTGGTACGCTCAGAATAGCCTATATTACTTTTGTATTCTTCAACTTTTTCTATCTGCCCGGCAGTTTCCAGGTCAGCAGCAATCTTTTTACGCACCGCAAACCGGTCCATACCTACATAAATCTGTGCATTGGCATTCAAAGTACCATCGTCGTTGAGAATATCTACTACCGGCAGTTTGTGTTTCAGGCCAAGTTCATAGTCATTCAGGTCATGGGCAGGTGTTACTTTCAGGCAGCCGGTTCCAAAATCCATCGTCACATATTCGTCCAGTATGATCGGAATTTCTTTGTTGATGAGCGGAATCAGTACTTTTTTGCCATGCAGGTGGAAATACCGCTTGTCATTGGGGTTAATACAAACGGCAGTGTCTGCCATGATCGTTTCCGGCCTCGTAGTGGCAATGGTTACATAGCTGCCGGTTGTTGATTGTTGATTGTCTGCAAGCTGATACCGGATGTAATACAGTTTGGATTGAACATCTTTATAAATAACCTCTTCATCGGAAAGGGCAGTTTTTCCCTGGGGGTCCCAGTTGACCATTCGAATACCCCGGTAAATATGGCCTTTTTTATAGAGGTCTACGAATACACCGATTACTGACTCAGTCATTACGTCTTCCATCGTAAACCGGGTACGGTCCCAGTCGCAGGAAGCACCTAATTTTTTGAGCTGCTGCAAAATAATTCCGCCATATTTCTCTTTCCATTCCCAGGCATATTTCAAGAACTCCTCCCTGGAAATATCCTTTTTAGAAATGCCTCTTTCTTTCAGCATAGCCACCACTTTGGCTTCTGTAGCGATAGAAGCATGATCGGTTCCGGGCACCCACAGCGCTTCTTTTCCTTCCATACGTGCTTTGCGGACCAGTACATCCTGGATAGTATTATTGAGCATATGCCCCATGTGTAAAACCCCGGTTACATTGGGCGGAGGAATCACAATGGTATAGGGCTCTTTATCCGGGTTGGGCGAAGAAGCAAAAAATTTATGGTCCAGCCAGTATTGGTACCATTTATCTTCAACAGTAGCCGGATTATAGGTTTTGGATAGTTCCGTCAGCATAGGCAATAAGAATAAACTGCAAAACTAAGCTATCTTTTACATTTTAACAGATAGCAGCTTACATACTTTTCAATTTCTTTGTATATTTTGAGATATGTCAAAAACAGAAACAAAAAAACTTCTCAAAAAATGGGAAGTTTATAAGTTAAACCGGCTCATTTTCCTGTTAAGTGGCTTTCCATCTTTTCTCGCCGGCCTGGATCTATTAGATCAGGGAAACTATCTTTTTGGAGGCTTGTATCTGGTGGCCGGGTGTATTTTTATAATTGCCGCCTTTCTCGTCCAGCGTTTAAAATCCTCTCACCTGGATGCGCTTCAACTTACCGGCGTTCTCGTCCTTTTCATTACCAGCATTGATTTGTACCTGCAACACAAAAGATATTTGCCTGCAGTGTATATTCTGTCCGCTCTAATCAGCCTTTGGGCTTTCTGGTATGGTAAAAAGAAAGCGAAAGAAAAAGCCATCATACCTACAGCACTTCCAGAAACGAATCCTGCTGAATAAAAATATTCTTCAGTTAAGCGAACGAAGATAGATTCCTCTCTCCTCTTCTGTGATTTATTCTTTTGGCGTTAAGTGCCTGATCACCCGGCAAGGATTTCCGGCAGCAAACACATCAGAGGGAATATCTTTGGTAACCACACTGCCTGCTCCGATAATGGTACGGTCACCAATGGTAACGCCCGGACAGATCACGGCACTGCCTCCTACCCATACATCTTCGCCAATGGTAATAGGTTTGGCATATTCTACTCCGGATGATCTTTCTTTATGATCCATAGGGTGGGTAGCTGTATAAATCTGAACATTCGGGCCAAATAAGGTCCGGCTGCCGATCTTCACATAGGTTACATCCAGCACGACACAGTTAAAATTGAAAAATACTTTTTCGCCTACAATCATATAACTTCCATAGTCGCAATAGAACGGCGGCTGCAACCATAAACCTGTTCCTGCATTGGGAATTAAGTCCTTTAAAATACGGGTGCGCTCTTCAATCTGATCTTCTCTGGTGTCATTCAATTCCTTGATAAGCAACCTGGTACGCAGGCGCTCATCAACCAGTACTTTGTCCAGTGGATCATACAATTCTCCGTCCAGCATTTTTTGTTTTTCTGTTTTCATGGTAAGGATAGTTGGAGTAAAGAAATAGGTAAAAGAGGCTGCAATATAGGTTTTTGCTTCTTATATCCATTATACAAACCAGGTAAATAAGCGAACTGCCACTTATGAAAAAACTACTGAAAGTACATCATCAAACCTATTTATATAATGTACCTGCATGCCCTCCCGGATATATGAAGGCAGTTCCTCATAATCTTTCTGATTGTCTTTGGGTAAAATAATTTCACGGACACCCACCCTGCGGGCGGCAATGGTTTTTTCCCTTACCCCTCCGATAGGCAATACTTTTCCGGTAAGTGTAAGTTCTCCGGTCATGGCCAGTTGCCTGGGCAAAGCCTGATGGGTAGCCAGGGAATACAATGCCAAGGCCATGGTTACTCCGGCAGAAGGCCCATCTTTAGGAGTGGCACCAGCCGGTACATGCAAGTGAATGATATGTTCATCGAAGAAGTCTTTTATGCCATCCGTATTTCTGGCCCGGATATATGAATAGGCGATTTCTGCCGACTCCTGCATGACTTTACCCAGCTGTCCGGTTTGTTTAAATCCACCAGTGTTGCTCTTAATGGCATTGGCTTCAATGTATAAAGTCGTGCCACCCATGGGCGTATAGGCCAGTCCTAATACCACACCGGGTATATCCTGGTTATATAATTCTTCTGTGGAATAAATGGGTTTGCCCAGATAATCTGCCGTATTTTCTGGTGTCACCACAAAAGTCTGGTTTTCCCCTTCTGCCAGGCGGAGCGTAACATGGCGCATAATTTTTTTCAACTGGTTTTCCAGGTTCCGTACACCGGCTTCTCTGGCATAACGGTCAATAATGTAGGCTAGGGCTTCATCGGTAACCGTAACTTCTTGTGGCGACAACCCATGTTCTTCCCTTTGTCTCGGCAATAAAAAACGTTTGGCAATGGCCAGTTTTTCTTCCAGAATATAGCCGGATAAATGAATAATTTCCATGCGGTCGAGCAGTGGACCTGGAATAGTATCCAGCTGGTTGGCCGTAGCTATAAAAAGTACATTCGACAGATCAAACCGGACATCCAGGTAATGGTCGAGAAAATTATTATTCTGTTCCGGATCGAGCACTTCCAGCAAAGCAGACCCAGGATCGCCCTGGTAACTCACGCCCATTTTATCGAGTTCATCCAGCATAATAACCGGATTAGCCGTTCCGGTACGGCGGAGGCTTTCGATGAGTTTTCCTGGCATAGCTCCAATATAGGTCCGGCGGTGGCCTTTAATTTCGGCCTCATCCCGCATTCCTCCTACCGAAAAGCGGAAAAATGTACGGCCCAATGCAGCAGCAATCGATTTGCCGATAGACGTTTTGCCAACGCCCGGAGGACCGACCAGTAATATATTGGAACCAGTGAGTTTTCCCCGGCGGATAATGGTGCTGATAAATTCCAGAATTCTTTCTTTTACATCTTCCAGTCCATAATGATCCTGATCAAGAATAGCTCTGGCCTGCTTGATATCCGACACATCCGGTGAATATACTCCCCAGGGCAGATCCGTAAGCACTTCCAGGTACGTACGGCTCACATTGAATTCGGGAGAAGTGGGTTCCAGCATCTGCAGCCTGTCCATTTCGCTGCGTACTATTATTGAGGCTTCCTCCGACAACTGAATTTTTTGTAGCTTCTGCTCTATTTTCTCAATTTCTACCGCTTTTCCATCTTTCTCAATTCCCAGTTCCTGTTTAATTACTTTTAACTGCTGCCGTAACAAAAATTCCTTTTGATGCTTACTCATCTGTTCTTCCACCTGGCTTTTGATCTTCTGCTGTAATTGCAGCAATTCCTTTTCCGCTTTCAGCAAGAGGATCACCTTATAACCTCTTTCATATAGGTCAAATGCCTCTATAATTTCCTGCAATTTTTCTGTGTTGGCAGAAAGCATAGAGGTCACTACATCCATCAGCAAACCCGGCTTTTCAAAAGTCATCTGCGATAGAAGCGTTTTTAATTGCTCCTGAAAGATCGGATTTAATACCAGAACATCTCTGACAGAAGAAATTATGGCCATGGAGTAAGCCTTGAGTTCTTCGCTTGCTTTCCCTTCCGGATCAGTATGGTATTTTACTTCCCACCGGATGGTTTCTCCATTGGAGATGATAGCTCGTTTACAGGAAAACCGGTTAATGCCCTGTACAAATACCTGCATAGTGTCTCCACCGATGTGCTTTACTTTGAGTATCCGTAATGTAGTGCCGATATTATAGAGGGCAGAGTTAAAAATATTATTTTCGTCGATTTCCAGGGTGAGTACGGCTCCCAATACGGCAGGGTGTTTTTCCTGCGCCTGGCGGATGGCTTCTACATATTTTTTGCCTGTAAAAATTAATGGTAAGGTAATTCCGGGAAAAACAGGGCTTTCCACAATTGGAATGATTGTCAGGTGGTCTGGTAAAACTTCTGATACCAATACCAGATCATTGGGTCTTACTTCAGTATCTATAACTTCTTCTTCAGCCATAACATAAACAAAATGATTGTACATAAAACATGATGTACTGACCAGCAGATGGCTATACCCAGTACTTAACACAATTACAAGTTTGCTAAAATGAGTAAACCAGGCATATTATAAAAAGTTAGCTTCTTGTTTGAATTTTTCTGAATAATCCATAAAAACGGATTCAATGCTGCCCGGATAGAAACGCAGGCATATACGCTCCCTATAGATAAGTGTTGGTTATTCTGCATAATATTCTATTGGTAAAGGAACAGGAGAAATGGCCAGGTCAGAAAAAATAAAAAATAATAATACGAAATTATTGTATAATTACGAATATTTCGTATTATTACATAATATTCATATATTACTATAAAATTCATTCTTATGGAAAAGTTAACCCCTTCTGAAGAACAAGCCATGCGGGCCGTCTGGAAAGCCGGTGAAGCGCATGTGAAGGTATTTTTAGATCAGATACCTCCACCCAAACCACCTTACACCACACTTGCTTCTACCATTAAAAACCTGGAAAAAAAAGGCTATTTATCCAGCCGTTTGGTGGGAAACACTTATTTGTACCAGCCACTGATTAGTGAAGAAGAATATAAGGCTAAATTTTTAAGTGGTGTAGTGCAAAATTATTTTGAGAGTTCTTACAAGAATATGGTCAGCTTTTTTGTCGAACAGCAAAAGTTGTCGGCTAAAGAGTTGCAGGAAATTATTGACATGATCGAAGGGAGAAAATAAAATTATCCGCTTATGACTGACATATTCTTTTATAGCATCAAGGTAGCACTCTGCCTGGGAATAGTGTATTTATTTTATATAGTGGCATTACGCAGGCTAACTTTTTATACGGCCAACCGGTGGTTTTTAGGGACAGGTTCTGTATTGGCTTTATTTATTCCGCTTGCCAGTTATATCCCTTTCCTACAAATCAGGGAAGTGAATAACGTTCCATCAATAAACGCTCTCCTAGGATGGAATAAGGTTCAGGTTTTATTATTAGATCCCAGCCAGTCAAATTCCTTCTGGCAGGATGGTGTAAACCTGATTTCAATCATTTTTCTGGTAGGAACTGCGATTCTTGGAAGCAAACTACTGATGCAGCTGGTGGCTTTTTACCGCATCCGGCACTCGGCAAGCTTGCTAAAAGATGGTGCTGTAAAGATTTACCAGGTAAACAAACCGATTGCTCCCTTTTCATTTGGAAACCATATATTTCTCAATCAACAATTACTGGAACCGTATGAAATCAGGCAGGTGATAGACCATGAACAGGTACATGTGCGGCAAAAACATACCCTGGATGTGCTGTGGATGGAATGCCTGCTGGTATTCAACTGGTACAATCCCTTTGCCTGGCTGTTGAAACAAGCTGTCCGTGAAAACCTGGAGTTTATTGTAGACCGGGAAGTTCTTCTGCAAGACTATAGTGACAAAAAAGGCTACCAATATCTTTTGTTAAAGATCATAGGTCTGTCCAATGTATCCATTGCCAATCCTTTTAATATTTCTTCACTTAAAACCAGAATCCATATGATGAACCGAAAACCAAGTAATGCAGGTGCCAGAGGAATATACTTCCTAGTATTACCTATGCTGATTTTACTAACATTTACTTTCTGTAACAGAAACCAGGAAGATGCATCACCTGTTAAAACAGCAAAAGGCCTTAGAGAAACCCAATTAAATCAGAATCTTATAGAAAAGAATATGCAAATAAACAAGATAAATGTACAGCCTGATAGCCTGTTTACAGTAGAATTAGGATCGGGCAAAAAGGAAAAGTATAATTTATCTGATAAAAAAGATGACGATTTATTTGAAGTACGGTATGATCAACTGCCTCCCCCTCCGCCTCCGATAGTAATAAAACCTTTAGGAAATAATGTATTTGAAGTAGATTATAACACAGGAAAAAAAGAAACATACAACCTCAATAATAAATCAGAGGCAGAAATATTCAGAAAGAAAGTCCCCCCTCCACAGACACCGGTACCAGCAAGCAAAGACATAGATGGAGAATAAGAAGCCTACTAATAGAGAAATTGCAAGCACTGAAGATATTTATCTCTTTTGCTTGCAATTTCTCTATTAGTAGGCTTATAAAAATGTCATAAAAACCTGGCTTTTCTAATAAACCAGGTTAGTATTGATTAGCGAATCAACTCACATTACTGAAGCAAAGCCAGCATATGTTTGCCAGCCCGTGCCCGGAGTTTACGTAAAGCTCCTTCTTTAATCTGCCTGATACGTTCGTGGCTTACGCCCATATTTTCGGCAATATCTTCAATCGTCTGGTTGTATTCATAGCCTACGCCAAACAAGCGGCATATCACTTCTTTTTCCTTTTCTGTTAAGGTAGACAGAATACGCTCCAGTTCGATCCGGAGAGATTCTTTACCAGACAAGGGTGCATCCGTAGGCAGTTCATCCGGATTTTCCATTACATCAAGCAATGAACCACTGTCTTCTTCGCCCAGAGGGGCATCCAGTGATGACTGCCGGATAGAAGCTGTATTCGCTGATTTGATATCATCTACCTGTAGTCCCAGAAAGTCGGCCAGTTCTTCATTAGTGGGTTCACGCTCAAATTTTTGCTCCATGGCAGAAACAGCATTACTGATTTTAGAAAGTTCGCCTACTTTATTTGCAGGAACCCGTACGATTCTGGAATGCTTGTCGAGTGAATCCATAATCGACTGACGAATCCACCAGACGGCATAGGAGATAAACTTGAAGCCTTTGGTTTCATCGAACATTTTAGCAGCTTTAATCAGCCCAACATTCCCCTCATTAATTAAATCATTGAGTGGCACCTTGCTATGGTGGTATTGCTTGGCAACTGACACCACAAACCGCAGATTCGCTTTCACCAGTTTTTCCAATGCCACCTGGTCGCCTAATTTTATTCTACGAGCCAGTTCTGTTTCCTCAGCTGGTGTAAGCAATTCAACCCGGGCAATGTCATTAAAATATTTTTCAATGGTCGCACTGTCACGGTTAGTTATCAGGTTATTTATTTTTAACTGTCTCATATCTGTAATACTTATTCATTTCAATATTTTATCATTCTCCCTTTTTTCTCATGCGCTTTCAAACATCCTGATGCAGGAAGCAAGGCTATTAACTAGCCTATCAATGCAGTAAAAACGGGGAAGCCGGGTTATATTACTAGTGAGGATGAGTAACTTTTAAAAAAGGCGTTTATTTGTTTTATCAATGCCTAAAATCCTCCAATTGCTTACGAAAAGCTATTAAAACCCTTTCTTATATAGATACAAAATTGCATCAAGAAAAGTTTAGTAAAATTAACTTTTTTATTAATTAAATACTTAAAAATTTAATTAATAAGTATTTAACTATCAACATCTTACAGTTAATATTATAAATTATTTGCCATAGATCATACCGAAAGCAGATTTTATCTTTTCTGCGTTTCATACGACAAAATGCTGGCTTAATACCTGATTTTCACCAGTCAAATAAAAGTGCATGCATATTTGATTTTCTTTTCGCTACTTCAGCTGTAATGGCCTTTTCAAGCTTTTTCGCTAAGAATACTTTGGTATTACATAACTCTCTATTAAACCCATACTAACCATGTTTTCACGTTGCCTCCTCATTTCTCTTGCGCTGCTTATAAGCCATATTGCCGCTGCGCAGCAAGCAAAAAAAAACAGTATTGATCTGGGCAAAGTACTGGATGGCAAAGCATTTAAGGTAGTGAACCGGAGTGCAAGCAAGGTTAGCGAAGGCAAATACCAGGCTATTCATCTGGATGCACGAGCCAGTGATGGCGTACTCTGGCTGGATAATATAAGCTTTTCTGGAGGCACAATCGAATGTGACATCAAAGGCAAAGATGAATTTCAGAAAAGTTTTGTGGGCATTGCTTTTTTTGGCCAGAATGATGCCACCTACGAGGGTATTTATTTCCGCCCTTTCAACTTTCAGGCACAGGATTCCCTGAGAAAGATGCATGCGGTGCAATATATTTTTCATCCGGAGTTTACATGGGACAAGCTCCGCAAGGAATACCCTGAAGTGTATGAAAATCCGGTGCAGCCCGTTCCTGACCCCAATGGATGGTTTCATGTGCGGATTGAAGTTAACAGCCCTGATGTGCGTGTATTTGTGAATGATGCCAAAGAACCTAGCCTGGGGGTAAAGCAGCTCAGCAAAAATACCAGTGGTAAAATAGGCTTATGGGTAGGCAATCAATCAGAAGGTGATTTTGCTAATCTGGTGATAAGCCCGGCAAAGGAAAGCAAGCGGAATTAACTGCGTTTAACCCTATTAATAAACCTTTTACGCATGAAAATTACTTTCACATGCATGAAAGCCATTGGCAAGGTTATCTGCCTGGTAATATTGTTTTTCTATCCGGCTTTACTATTCTCACAGGAGAAACTTTTAGGGGAAATTACAGAAATACGTGATCTCTCCTATGTTATTGGAAAAACTGATACTTCCGGCAAACGGAAACTGAACCTGGTACTGCCCAAAGCCCAAAAGGATGCTCCGCTGCTGATCTGGATTGGCGGAGGTGCCTGGTCGTATGTAGACCGGAATCAGGAAATGGAACTTTGCAAAAAAATAGCCAAAGAAGGCATCGCCGTAGCCTCCGTCGGACATAGCTTGAGTCCGGCCACCTGGAAAGATCCCAAATATAATACCGGTATCCAGCATCCGGAACACATCAAAGACGTAGCCATGGCCTTCAAATGGCTCTATGACCATGCAGCCGAATACGGATATTCTCCCAGCAATATATTTGTAGGCGGCTTTTCTTCCGGCGGACACCTGGCCGCTTTGTTGAGTATGGATGAGCGCTATCTGAAAAATTATGGGCTTTCTGCATCGAATATCCGGGGCATTCTGCCCATAGGCGGAACCTATGACATTGCCCATTATTATCAGATATTATCGGCTAGTGACAAAAAACTGGCTGATTCGCATGTGAAGGGTGTATTTGGCTCCACAGAACAAGAATGGCTGGATGCTTCTCCTACCCATTATATGCAACATCTGCGGGTACCCATGCTGCTCATCTCTGAATCTAATACTTACCCGTATGCTACTTTTTTTGAAGAGAAAATCCGCCAGTCCGGATTTAAAAAAATGGAAGTACACCATTTTCAGGAAATGACCCATGGCGGCTTGTGGAAGCATATGTCTTTTCAAGATCAAAGTAAATACCGGGATGTGTTGATACAATTTATCCAGTCACAGGCGCAACCGGCACAGGAGTCCCGCAATTGATTTTTTCCTAAGCTACCCTTTTATGAAATCCTTTAGCCAACTATTCACCAGAAAAAAACCTGCGGTCTATCATCCTTCCAGAAGAAGTGCCTTATTGAAGCTTTCGCTGGGAGCAGGTGCTTTGTCGTTTGGTACACTGCCTCACTATGGATTCAGTACAGACAAACAGGAACAAGTACAAAAAAAACTGGGCATTGCATTGGTAGGCTTAGGAAATTACAGCACCCAGCAACTGGCACCAGCCCTACAGGAAACCAAGTTATGTAGTCTGGCAGGCATTGTTACTGGCTCGCCGGAAAAGGCCAAAGCATGGGCACAGAAATACAGTATTCCACAGAAAAACATTTATAATTACCACAATTTCGATACGATCAAAAACAACCCGGATATTGACATTGTATATGTAGTATTACCCAATGCCATGCATGCCGAGTATACCATCCGGGCGGCACAGGCTGGCAAACATGTGATCTGCGAAAAACCGATGGCCCTTTCAGTAAAAGAAGGACAGGAAATGATTGATGCCTGCCAGAAAGCCGGCCGCCTGTTATCTGTCGGATACAGATTATATTTTGAACCTCATCACCTGGAAGTTCGCCGGCTGGGACTGGAAAAAGTATATGGAGAAATAAAAATGATTGAAGCCAGCCTGGGCTTTTCTATGGCCAATCCTAACTCATGGCGGCTGGATAAAAAACTGGGCGGAGGCGGCGCCATTGTAGATTTAGGGTTGTATGCCATTCAGGGAGCCCGGCGTGTTACCGGACGGGAACCAACCAGTGTACGTGCCCAGGCGTTTACCATAGATAAAACTGTATTCAAAGGCATTCCCGAAACCGTGTTCTGGCAAATGGAATTTCCTGGTGGCATTTTATCCAATTCCAGTACTACCTACACCTCCTATGTAGACCGTTTGTATGCCACTGCTCAACGGGGCTGGTTTGGGTTAATGCCTGCTTTTAATGCCCTAGGTCAGCAAGGGAATACATCTGATGGGCCTATTTCTTTTAAAGTTCCTGCCTATCAGCAAATTGCCCAGATGGATGATTTCGCCGATTGTATTCTTAATAACCGTAAATCTATTGTTTCCGGCGAAGAAGCCCTGAAAGATATCCGGGTACTGGAAGCTATTTTTCAATCCATTGAAAGCCGGCAGGAAGTAAGGCTTGCGTAATAGCTTTTCTTAAACCCGGTCTTCACTTCAGGCCCTCTTTTTATACCCGGCAGTTGAATTTGCATATTTATAACAGAAATTTTGGATGAATAAAGATGGGATTAGAACCTATCATTATTCATCTAAACTTGGGTGATTTACCCTATTTAATAATAATGATACACAACTGTTTGCGAATCCTGGCTACCGGCTGACATTCGTTTTTCTGGTAAACCATCCGGCCTGAACTGGTAAGAAAGTTTGTAAGAATGGACAAGACCACTTTCTTCCACCCGGAAAGAGGTAGCCAGCCTGGTCTGGGATTTTACAGTAGGCAGTATTTCTACCATTGGAAACGGATTCTCTACCTGTAGATAGCCTTCATAGGTGCGGGTAGAAACCAGAATAAGGTCCTGAGGCGTATTGCCTGGCATATAGGTTTGAGATTTGTAGATGTTTCCATCCGGAAAATAAAAATAGACAGAAATAAATCCTTGTGTAAAACTGCCATCCTGCTCCCGGTGATGGGTAGAAGTACCTGCAATATTTCCCTGCGTATCGTATTCATATTCGGTATAATCCCTTACTATGCCATCTACTACATATTCCGATTTTGTGATTCTTCCCTCCTGCCAGGTGTATTGTAAGTCCCGGTCCGTACTTTTATTGATTTTAACTAATTCTCCCCTGCCATTGTAGAAATAGGTATCTGTACGGGTAGAATAGGCAGGATGGTAGGTTTCCCAATAAACTTTAGCTACTCTCCCTTTGTTATCATACTCAATATTCTTTTTGACAATGGTATTGCCAGCTGTATGTTCATAACCTTTGGGTTTTTGCGCCAGTTCATCATCGGAAATTTTAAGGGTTTGTGTCAGGTTTTCGCCTTTCCTGATTGAACCTGTTGTACCTGTAATGGTGAAATCAATCGCCAGTTCCCCAGTGAAATCTGTATTAGTAAGGGAAATGGCTTTAAATTCTACAGTCCGGGCTCCTTCCGCCACATCTAAATTGAGTAACCCGTTTATTGCCGCAGGCTGGGAAATAAAATGTGTATTATATATGGCCTTTGCAGAAGTAACGCTTACCTGAATGTTACTTGTTACCGCTGCCGGTTCTGAAAGCTGAATAACATAGATAGCCCAGGGTGTATTCCCCTCAGGAAGGGTAACATCGCTGGGAATAAAACCAGCCAGGCTCTCTTTGTAACTGGCAGGAGATTCGTCATCCAGAATGGTGATGTTGATGGATTTATTGCTTCCCATGATAAATGGATAAGGCAATTGTCCCAGCGTAATTGTACCTGTGTTGTTGCCGTCTTTTGTAGCATTATCTACCGGTGTAATTGTAAATGATACGCTTACATCCCCTTCTTTTATTGGTAATGGCAAACGGCCGTTTATGGCTTCCGGAAAAGTAGTAAATACTTTCTCAAAATCCTGTGGCATCAACAGTGTAATGGTACCTGGCAAAGTAGCTTTTCTGCTCAATTTCAATTGAATGATTTGTGCAGTAGTATCTTCTTTTATTGTTTTTCCGGCTTCATCAAATCCAATACTGATTTTTGTAACGCTTTTAATTTCTTCCTGTTCGTGTTCACAGGACATAAAGGTGAATAACACATATAGAATGAATCCTATACGGGTGATTGAGTTTTTCATAGGGTAAGTAGACTAATTATTATTGACTGATGGGAATGGCAATAGGCCGCATGGGGGCGCCACTGGCACCCCGTAATTTCATAGAAGCGCCAATGAAGGCGAATGAATACACTTTATCCTGGGCAAGGTCTTCCAGGTAGATCTGTTCGATAAACATTACTCCTTTTTCGGCAAGTAAATAGGTATGTACCGGCACCCAGTTATCTTTGCGTTCAGGAGGGAAAGCTTCAAAGCTTAAATTATCGGCACCCAGCAGCATAATACCCTGTTCTTCCACCAGCCACTTTACCGCATCCAGGCTAATTCCAGGATAGTTGTCTAAAAACGCACTGGCATTTGAGTAATGCACCATTTGCCCGGTACGCAGCAATACAACATCGCCTTTGTGGAGCTTTACTTTTTGTTTTTGCAAAGCGCCTTTCAGATCAGCGGCCGTAACCCGGTAATTGTCAGTTAAATTTTTCACGCCTTTGTAAGCAGCAATGTCGATGAGTACCCCTCTGGCAATAACAGGAGGAATGGTTTCGGCACCAGTTTTTTTCCAGCCTTTATCACCCAGGTGCTTTTCGGGGGTAAAGCCATTCCATATTTTTCCATGCAGGCCAAAATGATTCAGGGCATCTATATGTGTCCCCATGTGTGTATAAAGCGAAATGGCATCGCCGGTATAGGATACTTTCTGGTTCATTTCTTCGCCCAGGCCATTGGGATTATCTATTACAGTGCCGTGCGGTGTATGGGTAAGCCAGTACTGATAACCAGGGTCGCCAAGCGAATGAAAGCTGGGCATGCCTACAAAATATTCGGTGCTCAGGTCATAGACTTTGCCGTTATTGATTTTACCCAGCACCGAAAGGCGGCTTTGATCTGTCATCAGGTTCAGGGTACCAATTTCATCTTCCGGTCCCCATGGGCTGATGCCTACTTGTTCTTTGTTATTTTGTGCAATGGCAGGTTCATGAAAGAGGATAAGTAAGGGCATACCAATCCTGATCCATTCAATGATGAATTTTTTCATTTCGATACAGTTAAAATTGTTAGATAGATGAGTGAATAAGAGTAAAAGAAGTAGTAATACCGACGCTGAAATTCCTGGGAAGGGATTGTACACCTAGAATAGCCCTGGAGTGAATGCCAGCCGAATCCAGTGCATATGCGAATAATTCAGAAGCTCCATTGGCCACCAGCGGACCTTCGTCCCAACCTTCAGCCGCCTGGTAATACAGGTCCATGTGATTTAAACCCAGGATATTTTCGAAACCAATGTATTTATCTATCTGGGCCAGGGTATTGAGGGCACATAATCTGGCGGCATCATAGCCATCCTGAATCGACAGATCTTTTCCAAACTTGCCGGTATACAGGTACGTATCTCCCTGAATCGGGAATTGAATGGCTACATAGGCAACAGTTCCCCTCACATTCACCGATACATACGATCCTCCTGGTTTGGGTGCATCTGGTAGCGTTAAGCCGAGTTCAGTTAAGGCTTCTATAATTTTATGTTTTACTGTGTTCATGAGTGGTTGTTATATTTCTTTTCATATCCAGTAAGGATACACTTAAATGATATTTGTCTCTTTAAGCACTAAAATGGCTTTGTGCTTCCTGAACCGGAAATAGTTTTACATCGCTCACTTCCTGCAAAGCACCTCTGGCAATGTATTGGGCCACTGCTTTTGTATGCCCAGAACCGTTGGGATAGACAATAATAATTTTCATAAGTTAGTTTTTTAAAAGTCTGCCAATTGATTTAATTTATATGTCAAAAATAGCCGGGTAGGAAGAGAGAAAAAATGAACTACATCAATAAATTGACTTGAACCAGATCAATATGATACATGAGCTGTTGCTGTCGGGCATCGAAAAACACGTAACATTAAGTGAAGCAGACAAAGACTATATCCGGCGTATTTTTACCCTGCGCAAATATAAAAAAGGGCAATTCCTGCTGCACGAAGGGGCCGTATGCCGCAATCAGATATTTATTAAAACAGGCACTGTAATTACTTACCTCATTGATCTGGAGGGGCACGAACACATTATTCAGCTGGGAATAGAAGGCTGGTGGATAGGAGATTTCCAGAGTTATGTATTTCAGCAACCGGCACTATGCCATGTACTGGCCATTGAGGATACAGAGGTACTGGAGGCTCCTTATGAGAAAATACAGCAGTTATACGATATCATACCACAATTTGACCGTTTTCACCGCATTTTAACACAACATGCCTATGTGGCTTTTCAGCAGCGTGTATTGCAAAATCTGAGTATGCGGGCCGAAGACAGGTACCTGGCCTTCCGGGAAAAATATCCTAAACTGGAACTCCGGCTTCCACAGAAATATATTGCTTCGTATCTGGGTATTACACCGGAATTTTTAAGCAGGATCAAGAAAAGTTTACAGCAGAGTGACAGTAAGAAAAGTTAGCAACTACTCGCAGTTAAAACTCGTCCGGTGATGAATGCAGCGCCCATGTTGCCGGATGGCTTTGCGGTGAAAAAGAGTAGGGTAAGCGGCATTCACCTCCCAGCCGTAATGGGGAAATTCTTTGGCTAATTGTTCCATCAGATCGTCCCGGTAAGTTTTGGCAAGAACTGAAGCTGCCGCAATAGAGTAGAATCTGGCATCCCCTTTTACGATACATACATGCGGTAAAAAAGGATAGGGCGTAAACCGGTTTCCATCCACCAATAATAACTCAGGTTTGATTGCTAAGGAATCTACTGACCGGTGCATGGCCAGGAAACTGGCATGTAAAATATTGATGCGGTCTATTTCTTCTACCGATGCAGAAGCTACCCCCAGCTTATGGCTTCTTTTATTATTTCTGGCCGCAAGGATTCCCGTTGCTTTTTGGAGAGCTGTTTGGAATCTGTGAGTAAAGGATGGTGATAATCTTTGGGTAAAATAACAGCAGCTGCCATTACCGGACCAGCGAGGCAACCCCTGCCAGCCTCATCGAGTCCGGCTTCCAGTAAATCTGTCGTATAGGAAGAGGCAAGCAAATTGAATACTCAAGTTTATGAACTGTTGGCAAATATAGCGTATGTAAGCTGGAAGTTGGAGGACATAGCCTAGAAGATAGATACAGAAGTATAAAATAATAAGTTTTGAAAAAAACCAGAAGTACTATTGCGCATAAATCTAGCTGAACTTCTATCTTTCAACTTCCAGACTTCAGCATTTGCACAAGTAGTTATATTTTTTAATCTTTCGTTAATTTCCCGACTATGCAACTATTTACCCGGATTCTGTTCATTTGTGGTGTCCTGCTGATTGTGGCAACAGCGTTTTATGCCTCTACCAGAGGATATGGAATTGCCAGCCTGAGTAATAAGCAGATCATCGACCAGACCAGTAAACAACCTGGTAATACTGGCCGGAGTTACTTTTCCGGCAGAACCATCCGGGGAGGCGGTCCCAGGTATGGGAAATAAACGACTAATAACGAACAACCAATAACTCATAGAGATCTGTTCCATGAATCTACTCTCACTCCTGCTGCAAGTGGCTCCTATTATTCCTGCTATAGAAAGAGGCCTTGTGGGCACACTGGTATATTCTGCCATTGGCATTATTATGTGTGTGGTTGGCTTTAAGATTGTAGACTGGCTGATTCCAGGACATATGGCCAGGCAGATTGCCGAAGAAAAAAATATGGCCGTTGCCCTGGTAGCTTCTGCCATGATTCTGGGAATTTGTATCATTATTGCAGCTGCTATTGCCAGTTAAATCAATTACTGGTCATTAGTCAAAAAATCCTTTCATTGAAAGATTCTGAATGTATTCCACCGTGGAATATTATTCATTTAAGTAGTTATCTACTATCAAATTACCGCTGACAAATGACCATTGACCACTTGATCATTAACCTTTAATTGAATCCATTTGTCTTCCGAAGAAACACCTGATTACCCACCATCGGGGCTTGCTGTACTGCTGGTTTCTGTATTTATTATTGCTACCTGTGGTATTTTGTACGAACTGCTTATCAGCAGCATTTCCACCTATTTTCTGGGCAGCAGCATTTTGCAATTCTCCCTTACTATCGGCCTGTTTATGTCCTTTATGGGGGTTGGTTCGTATTTGTCAAAATATTTTAATACGCATCTGCTCGATCATTTTATCACGATTGAAATCCTGCTGGGGTTTATTGGAGGTAGTTCGGCTTGTATTCTGTATTTTAGCTATTCCCTTACCGAAAATTATTACCTGGTTGCTTTTATGCTCATCAGCATATTAGGCACCCTCATCGGGCTGGAAATTCCTCTGGTCACCAGAATTGTGAGGGGGTATACAAGCCTGAAAGATACGGTAGCTCAGGTGCTTTCTTTCGATTACATCGGCGCATTGCTGGCTTCTATTATTTTTCCGCTGGTGCTTCTCCCTTACCTAGGCACCATGCGAACCTCTTTTTTGATCGGCATTCTGAATTTGAGTGTGGCGGCATTTAATACCCATGTGTTCCGGCAGCAATTAAGGCAAGGCCGGAAACAAATGGAAATTTCCATTGCCTTAGCAGTAGTGTTAACTGGCGGATTTGTGTATTCTTTCCGGCTGGCTGATTTTTTTGAACAGTTTGTCTACCAGGATGAAATTATTCTCACCGAGCAATCAGCTTATCAGCGCATTGTGGTAACCAAATGGAATGAGGATTACCGCCTGTATATCAATGGAAATTTGCAGTTTTCTACCGTAGATGAATACCGCTACCACGAACCTCTGGTGCATATTCCGATGGCTCTGGCCAGAAACCATCAAAAAATCCTGGTACTTGGCGGCGGTGACGGACTAGCGGTACGGGAAATACTTAAATACCCGGATGCAGCCCAGATTGATCTGGTAGACCTTGATCCTGAAATGACCATGCTGGCGACAGAAAATCCGGTATTCCGGAAGTTGAACAGCGCTTCGCTGCGTAATACCAAAGTGAAGATTTACAATGAAGATGCCTTTAATTTTGTAGAACGTTCTTCTGAACTCTATTCTGTGGTGATTATTGACTTGCCCGACCCCAACGATACCGGACTGGGCAAACTGTATTCCAGGGAATTTTACCGGATGTTGCAGAAAAGAGTATCTGCTGATGGCATAGTGGTAACTCAGGCTACTTCCCCTTATTTTGCTCCGGAAGCTTTCTGGTGTATTGCGCATACGCTGGAAGAAGTATTTCCCGGAGTACTGCCCTATACTTCCTATGTGCCTTCCTTCGGACAATGGGGATTTGTGCTTGCCAGCAATCTACCACTAAGCTCTTCCCCACCTTCTCTCCCCCCGATATGCAACGCCAAATAAACAATCGGCTGTTTTCCGGTAATCGTTTACCTTTTCTGCGTTTTCTTACGCCCCAGGTAGTTCCGGCCTTGTTTATATTTGATAAAGATACCGAAGAACGCCCGACAGATATCAATACTTTAGACACGCAAGCATTAGTGAGGTATTATGAAGAAAGCCTGAAGAATTGGGAGTAAGTGAATGAGTGAGCTGAGTATACAAATGAAGAATATGCAGTATTTATATTTTATCAAAAAAGTTATCAAACTTACCCACCTCAATATTAAATACAAGCATAACTAATCCATAGGCTATTACAATAAAAAACAATACCATAACAAAAGGCAAAATACTTATGCTGGGTTCTGCTATATACGGAACCGGTAAATTTTTTAAAGGAGTCTTTTTGTATATGATACTTGTTCTCACAGGTTTTTTCCAAAAGAGCATCGTAAATATCAGCCAGTGAAGCAGAAGAAAGATAAATTTTAGAAACAAATGGTATCCAGTACATACTGAAATAGAATTCAATTTTACTTTGTGTTATGGCTAATGTAAAAATATTTAACGATATTATCCTCTTAACAACTCTATTTGCTCACTTAATTACTTTACGCTCCACCCTCCAGCTTATAGTGATTTATTATGACTGTAAATAATAAATGTATTATTTCTATTCCTAACGTAGGCAACTATTTATGGTGTAGCTAATTGCAGATACAACTCCTTATTCTTTTCAACAAGTGTCCGGATATCGAACTGACGAATAACTTTCACCCGGGCATTTTTTCCAAGATTCCTTCGCAATAACTCATCAGATAGTAGTTGTATCATCTTGTCAGCCAGTTGGTCTGGTGACTGAATATCTATCAACAACCCATTTTCGCCATCTGTTATAGCTTCTGTTGTCCCGGAAATAGCGGTAGCAATACAAGCTTTCTCCATAGACATCGCCTCCAGTAAACCTAATGGAATCACTTCCCAGAGCGAAGGAAGCACAAATACATCTGTAAGCTGCAATATTTTCTTTACGTCACTCCGGAATTCAGAAAAAGTAAGCACATCACTGACAGCTAATATCTGCGCAAGTTGAATACACTCATTCTTTAGTTCACCCTCTCCAATCATCAGGAATTTTGCCTGCGGAAACTGGTTCTTCACCCTGGGAATCGCCTTGATAAAAGTAAGCGGATCTTTCTGGGCAGTAAGTCTGGCCATAAACGTAATTACTACATCTGTTTGTGTAAACCCGAACTCCCGGCAGAGGTCTGTTACTGGCAAAGCCGGATCGAAATAATGAGTGTCAATGCTGTTGTAGAACAAGGTATATTTACCTCCGGGACAATACTGTAAGCCCTGTTGCAGGTCAGCCTGAGAACCACACACTACCTGGCTGGTTTGAGAAGTAATAAACCGTTCAGCCATTATTCTGCCCCTGGTAATAAGTGGTTTATTGCCAGTATGAAAAGACCATCCATGCACCGTATATATCGTTTTTGTACCGTTCCATAAAGCCGGAATCAGTGTATTAGTCGCTGCCCTGGTGCCATGCATATGTACCAGGTCAATCTGCTCATTTTTCAGCAATTGTAGCACTTGCCGGTATATAAATATATTAAACGGTTTAAGGGTAGGAATCACAAACGTACGGATGCCTGCCTGCCTGAGTTTGTCTACCATAGCACCTTCCGTAAACGATAATACCAGTGGTTCAAACACTTGCTTATCCAGCCTGGTCACCAGATTGTACAGATAGGTTTCGCCTCCTCCGAAAGAGCCTTGCCTGATGGTATGTAATATTTTAATGCGCTTATTATGCATTTTTATATCCTGAACTTTACTTTTCTGAATGTTCTCTCACCGTTTTTAGTAAATCATGCTATCCCAAATCTTTCTAATAAGAACCTTCTCCAAACATACAGGTAAGGTTTAAGTCTATATTTACGACAAGCGAGTTAACCTTCTCAGAATGAATTGAAACATACAATATAAATTTTGTATTTTACAACAGTAAATTCTATTTGATTACCCATATAAGTAAGTTTAAAGTCCTTTCAGTTTAAAATGAAAAACGATTGAAAGTTTTTGTATGGAATATTTTTACCTGCAACTTTTATTCTGGCTTTCCCTCTTCCTCTTGTTCTATTCTTATATAGGATATGGGATGGTGCTATATGGGCTGGTGATCTTAAAAAGAAAGATTTTTCCACACAAGCCTCTTTCATCTCATACCCTGCCAGAAGTAACGTTAATTGTTCCTGCCTATAACGAACGATCCTGTATTGAGCAGAAAATACAAAATTCACTGGCACTGAATTATCCGGCCGGAAAACTTACATTTTTGTTTGTAACTGAAGGTTCTACTGATGGAACAACGGAATACCTGGCGCAATACCCACAGGTAACAGTATTAGGGGGCAGCGAACGGAAAGGAAAAATTGAAGCCATCAATCTGGCTATGCAGCAAATCAATACTCCTATTGTCGTTTTTACTGATGCCAATACCTTACTCAACCAAGATGCCCTCTTACATCTGGTAAAGCACTATAGTGATCCGAAAGTAGGAGCAGTAGCCGGCGAAAAACGGATCTTAAATGCAGACAAAGAGGAAGCAGCCGGAGCTGGAGAAGGCATTTACTGGCAATATGAATCACTGCTGAAAAAGCTCGATTCTGAACTCTATTCGGTGGTAGGCGCGGCTGGTGAATTATTTTCTATGCGTACGCATTTATATCAGCCCGTAGAAAAAGATACCCTGCTGGATGATTTTATTATTTCCTTACGGATTGCAGCCCAGGGCTATCAGGTGGTATACGAACCAGATGCCTATGCGATGGAAAAGCCCTCTTTTTCAATCCAGGAAGAAATGAAACGCAAAGTAAGAATCTGTACCGGGGGTTTCCAATCCATTGTCCGCCTGAAACACTTGCTTAACCCTTTCCGGTATGGATTGTTGAGTTTTCAATATATTTCACACCGGGTGTTCCGCTGGACAGTGGCACCCTTATGCATTCCTGTTATTTTTATCACCAATGCACTTTTAATGCCCCTGAGCAGATGGTATGAGGCTTTGTTCATTCTGCAATGTGTATTTTACCTTCTGGCTTTGACCGGCTATCTGCTGGAAAGACGGAAATTCCATGTGAAGGCCCTATTTGTGCCTTTCTACTTCAGTTTTATGAATTATACCGTATACCTCGGTTTTATTCACTATCTGGGCAGCAAACAAACCGGCATCTGGGAAAAAGCCAGGCGTTCTTAAGCAATTACAGGGCAATACATATCCTTATGAACTCCTGAAAGTAAAGCACAGCAGGTGAATATAACTGAGTTTTTGAACAACTTTCGGCGGAATAATAAACGGATAGGAATCTTTCAGTCCCATACTGCGGTTAAGGCTGTTCATGGCAAAACAAATGGGGAGCCACATACTCATCACCTGGTTGAAATCCCTCAACTCAAAAGGATCTACCCTGACCTTTATACTCAGGTCTGCTTTTTTCTCCAATACAGTCGGGCGGACACTTAATCCAAAAGCATAGGCTGTTTCCAGGGTATCCATAATATGCAGGTAATGGGCAAAAGTTTCTGCCCAGTCTTCCCAGGGATGAGCTCTGGCATACGAGCTAATGTATTGCTGCTGCCAGCCAGTAAGCGGCCTTTGATGGTAATGTACCTGTAATGCCTCTCCATAATTTCTGCGTTCATCGCCGAATAGTTGCCGGAAACCTTCCAGGTGAGCAGAATCTCGAATGAGCAGATCCCAGTAATAATGAGCAATTTCGTGCCTGAAATGACCTAATACCGTACGGTAAGGTTCTTCCATGGCTTTGCGGGCCATTTCCCGCTCGATGTCGTCAGCTTCAGCGATATTAATGGTAATCACCCCATTGATATGTCCGGTAAGCACCCTGGGTGCATTTCCACCTGATGCGTCGGCCAGAAAATCAAAAAAAAGTCCTTTTTCTTTATTCCTACGCCTGCTTATCACCGGAAGCTTCATTCGAAGCAAGGTATACACCAGCCGGTGTTTGGCTACTTCCAGTACCTGCCAGCGTTGCAAATATTCTGGTTTCCTCAAATCCGGAATGGTGTGGTTGAGCTGGCATGCTTCACAATACTTGCTATCACCATTTTTTTCGACCAGCCAGTTACATATGCCATACTGGTAATTATCACAATAGGCATATAACTGATTCCCGGTTGTCCTGGCTGTTTCCTGGTTATATAATGTAAAGGAATGAATGTCCTGTGCCACCAGTGCTTCAAGCTGGAGGGTGGAAGTGAGAAATCCCAGCGGATGCTGGCATTGTTCGCAACGGTTATTTTCAAAGTATACTAATTGTCCGCAATGGGCACAACTAAATAATTTCATACTGGTTGAGGCTTTTCATGGTATAGGGGCTTATCCTCTCTGCAAGATGTAAAAAGAGCTGTCGATGATAAGTTGCTGGAATTGACTAGACCAGATGTGCATGTTATAACATGTAAAAGATTACACCTGTTTAATTTTCCTATGTCCGCAGAATAATTTGCTGCTCATCACCCCTCATACTGAAGAATGAAGTTCCAGGTTGTAAAACCAGGCAAAATTTTAAATATAATGTTGAAAGATTGAAAGGAAATCTAATAGTAGCTGGATACGCTGATTGCTTTCCAGGAGTATAAAGCGTTTGCAGAGAATAACAATAAGGGCATTAAAAAATTGGTTGGACAACTCCCATAATAGCAGCAATGGTTGCTTATGGCTATAAAACATACTAAATGATCAGGAATTCAGCTTCATTCTGTCCCGTTTTTCCTTTATATCCGACAGGATCTGGTAACAACGGGCGATCAGGAATTGGGCTTTTTGCTCCAGTTCTCCTTCACTCCATTCAGCGTCTGTTTGGGGAACAGTTAAGTTTTCTATGGAATAGGTACAGATCTGGTTATGATTATTCATTGTTTCCATGCTACAAATCTATCAGCTTTTCCGGCGTCACACAATCACCCAAATTCAGGATTTTTATCTCTGTCCCCATCTTCCTCTTCACCAAATCTATATCATGAGGACATAACAAAAATTTAACATAAAAACAGCTCAAAATTCTTATGGCCTATAAATCCGAACCAGGGTTACAATCGTATGGATACAAGCTCACCATAGGTACTGCTTGTCAGTGCCGGAAAAATAAATTCAATAATAAAGTTCTGTAACACTATTTCCTGTTCCTTTTCAATACTGGCAGTGTATGCAGGAATAAGTACCAGGGCAAGTCCTGTGATTTATCAATAGTTGAAAGAATACGTACTACTCTTTATATACCTCAAACCGGCCTAAATTATGTACAAACTATTTTACTCTCATGTATTGCTTCTCTTCTTTATTCATCTCAGCAGCCAGGCACAAACGCCTGAAAAAAGATGGGATAAAACCTTTGGTGGAAATAATATTGATCAGTTGCATACCCTTGTTGCCACCCGAGATGAAGGATTTCTGCTGGGCGGTATCTCTAATTCAATCATCAGCGGCGATAAAACGCAGGACCGCAGGGGTTCCTTCGATTACTGGATTGTGAAAACAGATAGTACTGGTAATAAAATATGGGACCGGCGTTATGGTGGAACCGGCAGTGATGTGTTGTATGCAGCGCTTCAAACCCAGGATGAAGGATATTTGCTGTTAGGCTATTCTTCTTCAGGAAAAGGCGGCGATAAATCAGGGGATAACATAGGGGAAGAAGATTTCTGGGTGGTAAAAATAGACAGCCAGGGCAACCTGCTATGGGAAAAGACCTATGGCGGCGAAGGTGGGGATATTCTTCGGTCGGCCATAGAAACGCCCGATGGCGGCTATTTGCTGGCAGGAAATTCTTTTTCAGATATAAGTGGAGATAAAAGTGAAAACAGCCTGGGTCAGGAAGATTACTGGGTAGTGAGCATAGATAAGAATGGAAATAAGCTTTGGGATAAACGCTATGGTGGAAACGAAGCTGATTTTTTGAGCAATATCATTTACGCTCCGGATGGTGGGTTTTTACTGGTGGGTACCTCATTTTCAGGAATAGGTGCAGATAAGTCGCAGCCCAGCCAGGGTAGCTGGGATTACTGGCTCGTAAAAATAGATGAGACTGGAAATAAGCTATGGGACAAAACCTATGGAGGCATCCATTCTGAATTTCCGGGTTCTGTTATTTCAACCAGTGAAGGAAATTATCTTATATCCGGCATTTCTGATTCCGGTAGTGGTGGCGACAAATCGCAGGAAAGCTGGGGAGGATGGGATTACTGGGTGTTGAAGCTTGATAAAAGTGGCAATAAACTCTGGGATAAACGCTATGGAGGTGCAGGCAATGATGATTTTGGCTGGGCTACCGAAACCCTCGAAGGGAATTATCTACTGGCTGGGAGTTCAACTTCAGATAGAAGCGGCGATAAAACGCAGGATAGTGAAGGGGAATCGGACTACTGGATCATAAAAATAGACAAAGATGGCCATATACTCTGGGATAAGGATCTGGGAGGCAATGGGCAAGACGTACTCAAAACGGTGGCACAAACCAGCAAAGGAGAATACCTGCTGGCTGGTTATTCCAATTCCGGGAGTAGTGGCGACAAAACTCAGGATAGCAAAGGCAGCTTTGATTTCTGGCTTGTCAAAACCGTGGCTGATGGCATCTTCTCTCCTGTGCTGCAAGTTAACTTTCAAAATAAAAATACCAGGATTCCGCAGGGATGGGAAAAAGACTACGGCTTACCTTTTGGAGAAAAATCAGCTTCGCCCGGCGAAAAAAAATACACATATGGCTGGAAAAACAGAAGTACTGGTACTCCAATAGACCTGAGTATAGGCGGTCCCTTTCCAGGCAATGGCCGCTTGCGTCCGGCTCCGGAAGATATTCTGTTGGCTACACTGATGCATATGCAGGGAAATGACGTGCCTAACTTCAGGGGTATTCCCATTGAATCGTACTGGGAGCTTGCCGTAGAAAACGGACATTACCAGGTGAGTGTCTCGGTTGGTGATGGCACCAATTATACTGGTACTGATCCGGAAGTTCATTCCATCCGGGTAGAAGGAAAGAGGGCTATCAGCAGCTTTGTTCCCCAGGGAAAAAGCGGAAGCCTTACACGTTTTAAACAGGCCACCCTCACTGTTGAAGTAACCGATGGACTGCTCACGATTGATGCCGATGGTGGAAAAAATACAAAAATTAATTATGCCCGGATTGTGCATTTTACCCCGTCAGTCCAGCCCGCACAGCAGCTTGTTAGTCAAACAGCCAGCTTGCATGTATTTCCCAATCCATTTTCGGATAAGATTTCCATTCAATGGTTGCCCACCGGGAAAGGAAAAACTACAGTCAGCCTACAAGATGCCCTGGGCAATATCTATTTCCATACACAGACATCTACCCCTAGCAGTGAGTATACCATAGAGCTAGCCGGTAGAATTTTAAAAACCGGCATCTATTTTATCATCATTACTTCAGAAGAGGGTACCAGGCAGGTAACAAAAGTGCTTAAGCAGTAAGTGGTTTTAAAAAATATCACTTTTAAAACAAAAAAGTTCGCTACCGGCTTATTTTACAAAATTGTAATATGCCTCATGTGAAGGCTGTTTATCCACCAGTACTCTGTAATGGCGCTATCTTTTATAAGGATTTTTTGCAAACACATCCTTATAAAAGATAGCGCCATTACTTAAAAAGTGATGCAAAAAATTATTTTCCACAAGTACATAAGGTATCCTGAGCATTTTTTTCGATATTCCCAGCTACCAATATTACATCTATTGCCTTATGCAACTTGAAAATCCCACAAAAATTCAGCCTGTACACACAGCGATTGGCAATTACCGATGGCGGATCTGTGCCCTCCTCTTTTTTGCCACTACCATCAACTATATCGACAGGCAGGTATTGGGTTTATTAAAACCCACCTTAGAGCAGGAACTGGGCTGGACAGAAATTCAGTATAGCAATATAGTAGTTGCTTTTCAGGCCGCATATGCCATTGGTTTTTTGTTTATGGGCTGGATCATGGATAAGTTCGGCACCAAAAAAGGATTTTCTTTTGCCCTTATTTTCTGGAGCATCACTGCCATGGCCCATGCCCTGGCAAAATCAGCCACCGGTTTTGGTATAGCCAGATTCGGACTTGGCTTGGGGGAAGCCGGCAACTTTCCGGCTTGTATTAAAACCATCGCAGAGTGGTTTCCCAAAAAGGAACGTTCCTTTGCGACAGGAATTTTTAATGCTGGCACCAATGTAGGCGCTATTCTGGCCCCTCCTATTGTGGCCTGGCTTACGCTGAGCCTCAGCTGGCGATGGGCATTTATCGCTACCGGGGCCATCGGATTTTTGTGGCTGATCGTCTGGTGGGTAATGTACGACCGCCCGGAGAAACATAGTCAGCTCAGCAAAGCTGAACTCGATTATATCCGCAGTGATGCTGAAGAACCTGTGGTGAAAACTCCCTGGATTAAACTGATTCCTCACCGTCAGACCTGGGCTTTTGCTTTAGGCAAATTTATGACAGACCCCATCTGGTGGATCTACCTGTTCTGGCTCCCTGACTTTCTGAATAAAAACTATGGCTTAGACCTGAAAGGGGTAGCATTACCTATTATTATCATTTACCTGGTTTCGGATGTAGGCAGTGTAGCTGGAGGCTGGTTTTCTTCGTTTCTGATGAAAAAAGGCTGGGATGCCAATCGTGCCCGTAAAACTACGATGCTCATCTGTGCTATTTCAGTAGTCCCCATGGTTTTTGCCTCTCAGGTAACTAGTTTATGGGCAATAGTAGCCTTGATCAGTCTGGCTACTTCGGCGCACCAGGGCTGGTCGGCTAATTTATATACGCTTACTTCCGATATGTTCCCCCGCCATGCCGTTGGCTCAGTGGTAGGGATTGGTGGCATGCTGGGAGCGGTGGGCGGAATGTTTATTGCAAAAATTGTGGGCTTTATTCTGGAATATACCGGTAGTTATATGATCATTTTCACCATTGCTGGTACCGGCTATCTGTTTGCCCTGCTGGTGATTCATCTGCTGGTTCCTAAGTTGGAAAAGGCGAAATTAGAGGGAGTATAATTTGAGTTTATACTTGTGATGTAAATATTGTTTTATCGTATAGATACAGAAAGATGAAGTACAAAAATTATAAATCTGCTATACATAATTTTGCTTACTCATTTCAAAGTATCGACTATATGAAGAGTCCAAAATTAGCTATAAATGTACTGCTTCGTTTGCACAGAATGGGAATAAAACCTTTCGCTGTATTTGACTTTATAAACAAAAAAATAGAACCTAAAGAAGCTTCCTCAGAAGAAAGCATACAATTATTAACCGATTATATTGATTGGTTGCCATTACATTTTCAGAACCACGAGTGCGATTTGTTTAAATTGAAAAAACTACAAATTACCATTTGGGCTGATCTTGATAACCTCTTTCCATCTAAGAAAATTAAGTCTAGTAAATTTGTCTCTGTTCATACTATAACACTCTGGAAAGCCGAAGGAAGAGAGGAACAAAAAACCAAAATCACTCAAAATGAAAATATAAGCAACAAATCTCTAGAAGATCTCATTCCTGAATTTTAGAGCATTATATACTTTTAAATAAGTCTTATAATAAATTACTGATATAAATAATAAGGCTTCCAAGTTACTCTTAAACTTTTATTAATTATGGTAAAAAGTCTTGTTAAAATTCTTGTTAAAATTCTTAAATCTGGTTTAGTAATCATTTTGATCTTATTTGCATTTTCCGCCCTTGCCGATGTGCGTTTGCCAAAACTGGTGGGAGATCATATGGTATTGCAGCGGGATACTAAACTGCCTGTCTGGGGATGGGCAGATACCGGAGAAAAGGTGACAATCACCTTCCAGGGGAAAAAATATACCGCTACCCCAGATGCCAATGGCAAATGGATGATCAGTTTGCCTGCTATGAAAGCTGGTGGTCCTTATGAGATGACAGTCGCGGGAAAAAATACGATCACCATCAAAGATATATTGTTTGGCGATGTCTGGCTGGCTTCCGGGCAATCGAATATGGAATGGAACTTATCCTGGACGGTAAATAACTTTGAACAGGAAATTGCCAATGCTAACTATCCGCAGATCCGGGTACTGGATGTAAAAAACAACATTGCCTTTACGCCTCAAACTGACTTTGAAAGCGATGGCTGGAAGGTTTGCAGCTCTGAAAATGCCGGAAAGTTTTCGGCAGTCGGCTATTTCTTTTCCAGGGAATTGCACCAGAAATACAAAGTTCCTATTGGCTTGATCACTTCTGAATGGGGCGGCACTCCCTCCGAATCCTGGACAAGTACACAAGCCTTAAAAGCGTTTCCGGAATATGGCAAAGTGGTAGATGATATGACGACCAGGGGCACCGCCATTCAGGATGAAATGAAGACCTATGAAACAAAATTAAAAGAATGGCAAAACTCTGTATCCGGTGCTGACCGGGGATATGCGGCCTCTCCTAAATGGAATGCTACGGAATTTACTCCCACCAACTGGCCTGCCATGAAACTTCCCGGATTGTGGGAGAGTGGCAGTTTGCCAGATTATGACGGGATTGTCTGGTTCCGAAAAGAAGTAA
Source organism: Rhodocytophaga rosea (assembly GCF_010119975.1). Lineage (GTDB taxonomy): Bacteria > Bacteroidota > Bacteroidia > Cytophagales > 172606-1 > Rhodocytophaga > Rhodocytophaga rosea. The sequence continues at coordinate 6,942,103 of NZ_CP048222.1, read as the reverse complement.
TGATACCCGAAACAGAAGCCGGGAAAGAACTCACTTTACACCTGGCCTCGATTGATGATGTAGACAGCACCTGGTTTAACGGCGTATTTGTCGGTACTACCAATGCCTACAATATAGCCAGAAAATATACAGTTCCCGCGACACTGGTAAAAGCCGGTAAAAATGTAATTACTGTAAGGGTAATTGATACTGGTGGTGGCGGTGGAATCTATGGCGAAGAAAAAGACATGCAACTTATCTCCGGTGAAAAACAAATTGTTTCTTTAGCTGACCAATGGCAATACCAGACCGCTTTAGATATTTCCCAGATGCCTGCTAAACCTAAAGTACTGTATAACCAGAATTCCCCAGCGGTACTGTACAATGCCATGATTGCACCCCTGGTGCCCTATGCCATCAAAGGAGCCATCTGGTACCAGGGTGAGAGCAATGCCGGACGGGCCTATCAGTACCGGACTTTATTCCCGGCTATGATCAAAGACTGGCGGGCGCAATGGAAACAGGATTTTCCTTTTCTGTTTGTCCAGCTCGCTAATTTTATGAAAGTAGAACAGCAACCGGTAGAAAGCGATTGGGCAGAACTCCGGGAAGCCCAATCGATGACACTTTCCTTGCCTAAAACAGGTATGGCTGTAATTATTGATATAGGGGATGCCAACGATATTCATCCCAGAAATAAGCAGGATGTAGGACACCGGCTGGCACTGTCTGCACAAAAAGTAGCCTATCAGGATAATGTGGTTTTTTCCGGCCCAACCTATACATCCATGAAAACAGATGGCAATAAGATTGTGCTTACTTTCAACAATATTGGAGGTGGACTAGTGGTAAAAGGCGGAGTGTTAAAAGAATTTGCGATTGCCGGCCCTGATAAACAATTTGTGTGGGCAGATGCCAGAATTGAAGGAAATACAGTAGTAGTATCCAGCAGTCAGGTGACAAATCCGGTGGGGGTGCGGTATGCCTGGTCAAACAATCCGTCAAAGGCTAATCTGTTCAATAAAGAAGGTTTGCCAGCTTCCCCCTTCCGCACCGATGATTGGCCTGGCTTAACAATTAGTAAAAAGTAAACGCTGATGAATAGAATAGTAAGACACTGGCCTATAAACCGGTGTCTTACTATTTTTACTACATTGCTGCAAGCTTTATGGCACCATTAATGAACATTCAACCATGAATTTATCTTCTACCAAACTTTTATACAGTCTACTTCTCCTTTTCTGTTTCTCCTGCAAACCAACCAAAGTTCCTGTTGCCACTACAGGCGATGATAACCAGATTGAGGTAGTTTTTCTGCAAATGAACGATGTGTATGAAATTGCACCCCTGGAAGGTGGCAGAGTAGGCGGAATGGCCAGGGTAGCGGCAATAAAAAAACAATTGCTTCAGCGTAATCCCAATACCTATGCAGTAATGGCAGGCGATTTTCTGAATCCATCTGTTATTGGCAACATGACCTATGAAGGTAGCCGCATCCGGGGAAGGCAAATGGTAGAGGTGATGAATGCCGCTGGTGTAGATTTGGTTACGTTTGGCAACCATGAATTCGACATTAAGGAAGAAGAACTCTTAAACCGCTTGCAGGAATCTACTTTTCAATGGGTTTCCTCTAATGTATCACATAAAACCGGTACTAGCACTCAACCTTTTACCAGCGGAGCTCAGGCCAAACCTGTTCCCAAAACGATGGTACTGGAGGCCAGAGATGAGGATGGTACGCAAATAAAAATCGGCGTACTGGGCTTAACCATTCCCTCCAATAAAGTAAAATTTGCTGAATATACTGATTTCAAAACCGAAGCTACTCAAGCCTATCAAAGCTTACAATCCCAGGCTGATTTTGTAGTCGCCATTACCCACCTGGATATTGAAGATGATATAGAAGTGAGCAAGCAAAACCAGGGAATACGGCTCCTTATGGGTGGACATGAACATACCAATAGTTATGATACCGTTGGAACTGCCATAGTCGCCAAAGCCGATGCCAATGCAAAATCGGTATATGTACACACCCTGAAATACAACAAAACCAGCCGCCAGCTTTCCATTCAATCCACCTTACAGTCGGTAGACCAGACAATCACTCCTGAGCCAGTGACCGAAGGCGTTGTAAGCAAATGGACTGGAATTGCTGACCAAAGTTTTAAAGAATTAGGCTTTGATCCGCATGAAGCGATCTTTGTTACCACTGAACCACTGGAAGGCCGTGAAAGCCATATGAGGTATGAGCCCACCAATCTGGGCAAACTGATTGCAAAAGCCATTTCTGCGGCTGCTCCCCAAAGTGAAGTAGCCATGCTCAATAGTGGCTCTGTCCGGGTAGATGATCAGCTATCTGGCACCATTACTCAATACGACATTCTGCGGACTTTACCCTTTGCCGGCCGTATCCTGGAGGCAGATATGAAAGGAACATTGCTGGAAAAAGTGCTTACCATTGGTATGAAAAACGTTGGTATTGGCGGCTATCTGCAAACCGATAAAGCTGAATTTGAAGCCACTCAAGGCAAATGGTATATCGATGGAAAACTTCTTAATCCGAACAAAACTTACCGGGTGGCGCTCTCCGATTACCTGCTCACCGGCCTGGAAAGCAACCTGGAATTTCTGAAAGCCGGAAATCCGGATATTCTCCACATCTACGAGCCGGATGCCAGCAACAAGTCGGATATGCGGAATGATATACGTATGGCTGTTGTGGCTTATATGCGCTCATTGAGAAAATAGTTTATTTAATATTGTATGTATATTTAGCAAAGAGTGCAGAGCATACTTTAACAAATGAAAATATATAACTATTTATTTTACTGTTTTTACAAACTCAACCAATCAATTAAGAAGGAAATTGATAATAATCATACAGTAGCGTCTACATTATTTTCTGTGTTTGTATTATTTTCCATAGTCTTAATTTTGCATGTATCTGGCATAGAAAAATTTCTACGTTCGCATTCCCTTTATGGATTCTTTTTCTTCGTACTCACAGCAGGAATTTACTACTTTAATAATTGGTACTTTCTAACTAATGAAAGGTATAAACATATTGTAAGCAGTTATGATGAAAGAGTAAGCACATCTTTTAGCAAAAATTTAGCAATTTTCTTATTTGTTATTCCATTTCTCATCATACTATTCATCTTATAACACTTAATTCAAAAAAATTCAAAATCTGATTTTAGAATAATTAATAATAATGCAATTGTTTAAGATTAATTTTCATAAAAGATCGAATTGATAATTGAAAAATGATAATTTATCACGAAGTGTATTAGTTAAATTCGGGTATCGAATCCCTGTAGGTATCATCTGTAATTATAATTACAACCTGCAAACTTCATTTTCAACTTTCAACTATCAATTTTACATTACATTTACCAATGGCCAAACGCGAACATCAAAGACTCGACGAAAGCAACCAGGGAATAAAAAAATGGAAAAAATTCGGACCCTATGTGTCGGAACGGCAATGGGGTACCGTTCGGGAAGATTACAGTGCCAATGGAAATGCTTGGGCGTATTCTACCCATGATATGGCCCGGAGCAAAGCTTACCGCTGGGGCGAAGAAGGCATTGGTGGCATTTGCGATGATGGTCAGTTGCTTTGTTTTGCCCTTGGTTTCTGGAATAAAAAAGACCCGATTCTGAAAGAACGCTTGTTTGGGCTTGCCAATGGAGAAGGAAACCATGGAGAAGATGTAAAGGAATATTATTACTACCTGGATAATACGCCTACACATTCCTACATGAAAATGCTTTATAAATATCCACAGGAAGCTTTTCCTTATCAAAGGCTGGTAGAGGAAAACCGCCGACGGGGTAAACATGAGCTGGAGTATAACCTGGTGGATACTGGTACTTTCGACCAGGATAAATATTTCGACATATTCATTGAGTACGCCAAAGCTGATGTAGAGGATATACTCATTCAAATTACCATTCACAACCGGGGACCAGAAGAAGCTGCGCTGCATGTAATTCCTCAACTCTGGTTCCGCAATACCTGGGCATGGGGCTATGACCATTATAAACCGCTGCTCTTTGTAAGTAATACCGGCGTGATTGAGGTTAAACATGAGAAACTAGGAGAATTATTCCTGCATATAGAGCCGGAAGGCCAGATCTTATTTTGTGAGAATGAAACCAATACAGAACGTTTGTATGGGCAACATACAGAAAACGGCTATTTCAAAGATGGCATCCATGAATATCTGATCAATAACAATCATCAGGCTGTTCATCCGGATAAAAAAGGCACAAAAGCCGCTATCAATTTTGAGATGAGTGTGGCGGCTGGCGAATCCAAGGTAATCCGTCTTCGTCTGGAGAAGCAGATGCTCAAAAAACCATTCAAGGATTTTTCATCCATTTTTAAAGCTCGTCAACAGGAAGCAGATGCCTTTTATGCCGGACTTCAGACTAAATTCACCAGCGAAGATGCCAGACAAGTTCACCGGCAGGCCCTGGCAGGAATGCTGTGGAGCAAACAATTTTATTATTTCGATGTACCGCAGTGGCTGAATGGTGACCCGGCGATGCCTACTCCCCCACCCGAGCGGAAAAATGGACGGAACAACGCCTGGTTCAATCTCAACAATGCAGATATTATTTCCATGCCTGATAAGTGGGAATATCCCTGGTATGCGGCCTGGGATCTGGCTTTTCATTGTATTCCCCTGGCTATTGTTGATCCGTATTTTGCCAAAGAACAGCTTACCCTGCTTACCTGTGAGTGGTATATGCATCCCAATGGCCAGTTTCCGGCCTATGAATGGAACTTTAGTGATGTAAATCCGCCGGTACATGCCTGGGCAACCTGGCGGGTATACCGGATGGAACAAAAGCGGAATAACGGAATTGGTGATACAGATTTTCTGGAAGCTATTTTTCATAAACTGCTGCTCAATTTTACCTGGTGGGTGAACCAGAAAGACAAAGACGGCAATAATATTTTTCAGGGCGGATTTCTTGGACTAGACAATATCGGCGTATTCGACCGGAGTTCAGAACTTCCCACTGGCGGCTATATTGAACAGGCAGATGGCACCAGCTGGATGGCGATGTATTCACTCAACCTGATGCGTATCGCATTGGAACTGGCGAAAAAAAAATCACTATATCAGAACCTCGCCACCAAGTTTTTTGAACATTTCCTGTATATCGCCGGAGCCATGCGCAACATCGGAGAACAAGACTTTAGTTTGTGGGACGATGATGATGAATTTTATTACGATGTATTGCACTTGTCCAACCACCAGCAAGAGCGGTTAAAAGTACGTTCCATGGTAGGATTAGTGCCCTTGTTCGCCGTAGAAGTGCTCGACCACGAACTGTTTGAAACCATGCCGGAATTTACTACCAGACTGAAATGGTTTCTCGAATACCGCCCGGATCTGGCTAATTTAATCTCACGCTGGCAGGAACCTGGCCGGGGAGAAAGGCACTTACTTTCCTTACTCAGAGGTCACCGGATGAAACGCCTGCTTAAACGGATGTTGGACGAAACAGAGTTTTTGTCTGATTTTGGAATACGGGCGCTGTCCAGATACCACCTGGAACACCCCTATGTTTTCCGCAACAATGGAAGTTCTTTTACAGTAGCCTATCAGCCAGGAGAATCAGATTCTGGTATGTTTGGTGGTAATTCCAACTGGCGGGGTCCCATCTGGTTCCCGGTAAATTATCTGATTATTGAATCTTTAGAGCGCTTTTATCAGTATTATGGAGATGACTTTAAAGTAGAATATCCGACTGGCTCAGGTACATTTATTAATATCCGGCAAATTACTATTGAACTGGCCAAACGCCTGTCAAAAATATTTCTGAAAGATAAAGAAGGAAAAAGGCCGGTGTTTGGAAATGACATTAAAGCACAAGTTGATCCTTATTTCAGGGATTATGTGTTGTTTTATGAATATTTCCATGGAGATTCCGGAAGCGGCTTAGGTGCTTCCCACCAGACCGGATGGACAGGCTTAATTGCCCGGTTGCTGGAAATATGTGCCGGGGAGGATAATAGTCACTAGTCCATGGAAATAATAAATTTACTGAAGGGATGAATAATCACTCCGTAATTCAGTGATTCTGTAAATCAGAAATTTTCTGTAGACTGTCGTCCGTGAACCAAGGATGAATGATAATCCTTATTTGTTTTTCATGGATTTTATTTACAATTTTGGACTTTGCTTAGAAAGAAACACTGCTGAATACATACGCAAACTGGCATTTTGTATGAAACCTGTAACTATACCTATACAGCCCTTAAGAAAACAAACAGGCAGGTTCACTTGCCAGCAGGATCATCCACTCCTTTATATCAGGTTTGCAGGTCCGGTATGTACATTCAAGCTTCTATAAAATGATGCAGCATCTGGACGAATTGAAAGAACTGCTACGTTCTCCCAAAAAAATTGCCATTACCACCCATCAAAAGCCGGATGCGGATGCACTAGGCTCTTCGCTGGCACTGGCCGGATACCTGCAAAAGAAAAACCATGAGGTGCATGTGATTACACCAACTGATTATCCGAAATTCCTCAACTGGATGCAGGGCAATCAGGATGTAATTGTGTTTAATGAAGGAAATGAAAAACGTTCAGAGCAGATCATGCAGGAAGCAGATATTATTTGTTGCCTGGATTTTTCTATTCTTAGCCGCATCAACGAACTAGGTGAAATTGTAAGAAATGCGTCTGCCTATAAAGTACTCATCGATCATCACCTGGCACCCGAACATTTTGCTCATTTCGAACTATGGGATATTAATGCGGCCGCCACGGCACAACTGGTATACGAACTGATCTGCGAACTAGGTGATCATACTTATATTGACACCTTTATTGGCGAGTGTATTTATGCCGGTATTATGACCGATACGGCTTCTTTCAGGCATTCTAATACTACCAAACGGGTACATATGATCAGTGCTGACCTGATCGAAATTGGGGTAGATACCAACCGGGTTCAACGCCTGGTATACGATACCAATACAGAAAGCAAGCTTCGCTTTCTGGGTTTTGCACTGGCCGAAAAAATGGTGGTATTGCCAGAATTCCGGACTGTCTATTTTGCCATCTCTGCCGAAGAACTCAAACGTTTTAACTCTCAAACCGGTGATACAGAAGGTCTGGTTAATTTTGGGTTGTCGATTGAAGGAATTATTCTTTCAGCCGTTATTATAGACCGCTCAGAAGTAATCCGTATGTCTTTCCGGTCGGTAGGCGATTTTTCAGTGAATGATTTTGCCAGGAAACATTTCGATGGCGGCGGCCATAAAAATGCAGCCGGCGGAAATTCCAGTTTGCCTCTGAGCGAAACTGTAAATAAATTTGTTAGCCTGCTGCCTCTGTATAAAGACCAGTTAACTCAGTAGTAAACTGGTTTTGTCAGGATGAAAATTTTTACATTTCCAATCCATCATTCCCAGCCTCATACCCTTCATCAATCAATAAACCTGGACTGGTGGCACTTTGAACAGCCAGCTGGTCGCAGCGTTCGTTTTCAGCATGTCCGGCATGGCCTTTCAGCCACTTAAATTTCACTTTGTGTTTGCTATAGATTTTTAAGAACCGCTGCCATAGATCCGGGTTTTTTGTTTTGGCAAAGCCTTTTTTCTGCCATCCCCAGATCCATCCTTTATCTACGGCATCCACCACATATTTGGAATCAGAGTAAATGATTACTTCATGGCCAGGTTCTTTCAATGCCTCCAGTCCAACGATCACTGCCAGCAGTTCCATGCGGTTGTTAGTGGTTTTGCGGTAACCTGCAGTTAATTCCTTGCGGTGCTGTTTATAGATAAGTACTACGCCATATCCTCCCGGACCAGGATTTCCCCGTGAAGCGCCATCCGTATACATTGTGATCATAAGCCCAGGTTAGTTTTAAACAGTTTAATGGCAATGGCGATCAGAATAATGCCGAATACTTTGCGAAGCAGGTTTGCCCCGGCATTTCCAATTTTCCGCTCGATCCACTCCGAAGATTTCAGTACGAGATATACAAAAATCAGATTCAGGGTAATGCCAACCAGTATATTGGGTGTCGTGTATTCTGCCCGTAGTGAGATGATGGTAGTCATGGTACCGGCTCCTGAAATGAGCGGAAACGCCAACGGAACAATAGAACTGGTAGAGGAATCGGTGCTTTCCTGAAAAATATTGATACCCAGTGTCATTTCCATGCCGATCAGGAAAATGATAATGGCTCCGGCAATGGCAAAGGAAGCCACATCTACCCCAAACAATTTCAGAATTGATTCACCCAGATACAGGAAAATAATCATCAGTACACCGGCTGCAATAGTCGCTTTTTCAGACTCAATCACTCCGGCTTTTTTCCGCAATTCTATAATAATGGGAATTGAACCCAGGATGTCGATCACGGAGAACAGAATAAGTGTAACCGAAAGTATTTGTTTGAAACTGAACATGATTGGATATTAGCCACCAAAATAAGTATTTTTCCTTTGTACTTCGTATATTTAATACTTGTGCTGAACTATTGATTTAAATTTTTCTTAAATGCTTGTATGGAAAAACAGCTCGAAACCATCCCGGACTATCTGATCAAAGAAATAATTGATGGTAAAAAATATTATTATAAGGATTACCAGAAAGTTTTAACCAAAGAAACCACACTTGAGGCAATCATGGGCTGTTCAGAGACACAAGCAAGGATTATTAATGCCATTTTGCAGTTCTTATTTAAAAATGTAGATGCCAGGTCGTTTGATATTTTATCAGGAGAAGTAGGTATACATCTTTCCCATACGAATAACTTTGCGATTGATATTGCTGTTTTTGACAGAGCAACTTTACCCAAAAACAGGGATAAAAATAAATATATCCCGGCAGCTCCCTTATTTGCTTTTGAAGTGGATATTAACATTGAGCCGGAAGAAGAATATCTGCACAAAAAAAAGCGGAAAGACGATTTTTCGTATATGCTCAATAAAAGTTCACGCCTGATTGATGCCGGCACCCAAAAGGTAATATGGATACTGACTGCTTCTAAAATTGTACTGGTATTTGAAAAATCCGCCGAAGGAAAAATTATTAACTCTCATGTTTCATGGAAAGAGTCTTTTGATATAACCATAGGCAAGGCTTTTAGGGTAGCCATTGAAAAATGGCTTATAGAAGGTGGCCAGGAGGAAATACTGGAAGATTTACAATAGGTATGTAATTACATTTAAAACATAATGCTATTATTTTTTCATTTCAATCATACAAGGATGAATAATCCCAATCTTCTATGCCTAATTTGTCCACAACTTGCTCATAATCCTCTTGCGTAGAGGTGGCTATTTGGAGATAATAGGTAGTTTTTTTGGACTCAGAACCAGAAGCTGATTCTACTGTTATACCTAACAATTGTGTCTTAATTTGATTACTAAAAAACCTGGTATTGACTTGTGAGCAGGCTCCTTCCAGCTCTAGCCAATGTTGGCAGACACCTTCAAATATAGTCTGTTCTATACCTTCTTTTACAGCTACATAATCCCACCCCTCCAGTATCTAAAAAAAGACATAGAAATTAAGAACTCAGAGAGCTTATCACAAAATTTTTCCCAGCTTTGCCCATGATCATAAGTTAACCATACAGATGTATCTTCTGCTGGTAATTTCTCTACTTGAAATCCGGCTACCCATACTCCTTGGTTTTCTTCATAAAATACTATGTATCCATTTTGAAAACTTATTTCTAGAGGGTTTACCAATTTATGGAAAGCATTTGTAAGTAGGGCATCTTTACCAAAACATTGATAATACTTCCGCAAGCTAATGGGTAATAGTCTATTTAACCGCTTTTCGGCATGGAGCAACTCTTTCAATGAGTACCCTTGTGAACAGTCTGAAAGCCCAACAAATGTTTTTATCTGTTCGTAGTTCATATCTCTGTAGCACGTAACCATTAGATAATTATATCAGTAAGACATTCATCCTTCTTTTGTTTCTACCTTTTCAGATTAAAACCCCTGAGTTTAATCTCTGTCAATTTGCGTTTGGTATCCAGAGGAAATTCACCTTTCATCATCCAGTCGTAAAAGGCAGGTTCTTTCTCCAGTACTTCGGTTACTTTGCGGTCTTTGTGTTTACCAAAATTGAAAATCTCCTCTCCTTTTTCATTAAAGATGATCCGGCCGGCCAGGTCTACCATTTTGGTTGCTGTGAGTTCATGTAGGGCGTTCACATCATTTTTCACCGGTTCAAACTCTTTTCCTTTATCATCTTTAACCTGTACGCCCTGGTATTTCTGGATTTGTGCACTGAGTACTTCAAAAGTGGCCAGCGTATCTACCTCTGCACTGTGGGCGCCAATCAGCTCTTTTCCGCAATAAAACCGGTATGCTGCTGACAAGGAACGGGGTTCCATCATATGAAAAATCTTCTGGGCATCTACCATTTTACGGTTATGGACTGGAAAATCCATATTAATCCGAAGGTATTCTTCTACCAGCATCGGTACATCAAAACGGATGATGTTGAAGCCTGCCAGATCACAGCCTTCAAAAAACTGCAGGATGGGTTTAGCTAATTCCTTAAAAGTAGGTGCATCTTTTATATCCTCATCATAAATACCATGAATCATGCTGGTTTCCGCCGGAATGGGCACCATCGGATTGATACGCCAGGTTTTTACATTCAGGTCGCCATTGGGCATGGCTTTGGCAATGCAGATCTCCACAATGCGGTCGTTTACTACATTGGTTCCGGTTGTTTCCAGATCGAAAAAGGCAAGCGGTTTTTTAAGCTTTAATTGGTGCATGTTCGTCCACAGTCGGCAGTCCATCGCCCACGGAAAATTACTGAATGACAGATTTACAAAAGGTCTGAATTGTAAGAATTATTCTGTAATCCTTTAATCCTGTTATTCTATAATTTTCTGAAGACTGTGGACTGAGTTTAATTATTCAATATTTGGCTGCTAAGTTGTTTGAGGTCTAATCCGTTATAGTTGCCTGAGCTCATCAGCAGCAGGTTTTTGTTTTGCCAGTTTTTTTGCAGCAGGAATTTCTGAAGGGCTTCGTTTTCAGTGAATACAATCAGGTTTTTATTGTTAAAAGCTGTCCGGACATCATTTTCTGTAAGTTCAGGCATTTTTTTATGTGCCAGCGTTTTTGGGCTGTAGTAGACAATAGACTCTTCAGCCGTATTGAAGGTATCTTTATATTGTTTCAAAAATTCTTTATTCAGGCTGCTGAAGGTATGCAGTTCCATACAAGCTACCAGCTGGCGGTTGGGAAACTGCTCTTTTACCGCTTTCGTGGTAGCTTCCAGTTTGGAAGGTGCATGGGCGAAATCTTTAAAAATTACGGTAGAATTATTTTTAGCCACAATTTCCAGGCGGTTAGCAGCGCCTCTGAATGTTTGAATGGCTTCGTAAAATTGCTTATCGCTGATGCCAATTCGGGAAAGTACCATTCTGGCTCCATTCAAATTGCGCATATTATGTTCGCCAAACACCTGAACCGGCACATCTCCGTGTTCTGTTACCAGATAGGTTTGACCGTCTGCAATTTTATGTTTGTGGGTTGCATATTCCTGGCTGAATACATCTTCCCGTTCTTTACGGCAGATCACGGCTACCAGGTCATCGGTTTCGTCATACACTAACGTACCGCCTTTGGGGGTTGAATCAGCGAACAGATCAAACTGGCGCACATAATCTTCAAACGTAGGGTATACATTGATATGATCCCAGGCAATACCACTTACAAGACCAATGTGGTGTTTGTAATGCAAAAACTTAGGCCGGCGGTCGATGGGCGAGGATAAGTATTCATCGCCTTCAATCACAATAATGGGCGCATCTTCCGAGAGTTTTACCATTGTTTCAAAACCTTCGATCTGAGCCCCCACCAGGTAATCAAACTTGCGGTTAAAATGTTTGAGCACATGCAGAATCATGGAGGTAATCGTAGTTTTTCCATGACTGCCAGCAATCACAATCCGTTGCTTATCTACACTTTGCTGGTAAATATATTCCGGATACGAATATACTGGCAAACCTAATTCTTTGGCCCGTTGCAGTTCCGGATTATCCGGACGGGCATGCATACCAAGGATTACTGCATCTATGGTATTGTCGAGTTTATCGGGAAACCAGCCAATTTCCTGTGGAAGAATGCCACGATTTTGCAGGCGGCTTTTAGAAGGTTCGTAAATTTCATCGTCCGAACCGGTTACTATAAGATTTTTATCGTGTAAGGCAATGGCCAGATTATGCATTGCACTGCCACCAACGGCTATAAAGTGTACTCTTTGTCTTTCGATAGACTCCATGCTGTAAGATTTGAAATTCAAAAATAAGAGAATTTTATTTTTGGTAGCAGGAAAATAAAAAAGAGTTGAACGCCTGAAGTAACATTTGCTGCACAAACTTCAATACAATCATAAAACACTAACCTGTATAAACTGTATCTTGTATCAAAATAGCTTGTCTTTAGCTAATAAACAATTAAATTATTCATCTACACAATATTTTCATATTACCTGCCGGATGCGCAAATTTATTCTGATACAACTATAGAGGGCACTCTTAAACAGGCTACCACTCCACAAATACAAACCATAGTAAACGGTCCAAAAGGCACTAATCACTGCAATAGCTAACCAGATTTGGTCGATTTTAAAGACAAAGAACCAGATTGAAAAAAGCAGTAATAGCGTTGGCGTATAATAATAATAATTCAATTCTAAACTTACCAGTAACTGCGCTCCTTCTACTTTACACACTATGATCCCTTCATTAAACCAGTTATGTCTTTTAGGGAAAGACTTAAAATTTTTAAATTTGATTACATTTTGACTAATGCTGATAACATCTAACTGAGTTGAAAAGCAGTTGATAAGTTTTTGGTGATCAAACATTGAAGTTTCTGGCAGATTAAAAGTATAGATACGCCTGTTTTGAAATGGAAACATTATATGCTTGATTAATTCATAAATGTAGACTTTTGCCTCGCCTCTATCAAATCCCACAAGTTACCATATAGATCAGCAAATACAGCTACTGTACCATATTCTTCTTCGGAAGGCTGGCGGATAAATTGAATATTATGCGCTTGCAAACGCTTATAATCCCGCCAGAAATCATCAGTGTGGAGAAACAGAAATACCCGTCCGCCGGTCTGGTTGCCAATGCGGCTTTTTTGTTCGTCGGTGGCGGCTTTGGCAAGTAAGAGTTTACATGAACCAGTGCTGGGAGGAGCAACTACTACCCATCGTTTGGTTTCACTTATCAAGGTGTCTTCAATCAGGGTAAAGCCCATTTTCCGCACATAAAAATCTATGGCCTCATCATAATCAGCTACTACTAACGCGAGTTGGGCAATGTATTGGTTCATAGATTAATCATTGGTCATTGGTCAGTAGTTAATTTTCATTGTAGTGACTGGGTCTCTGCTTCCAGCTTATAATCTTAGGCAGTAGTAAACCATTGAAACGTTATGTATTCCTGTTCAAACTGTATCATAAGTAATTTTTCATTCCAATCATCAGACATAAGTAAAGCGTACTGAAATTCATCTTTCCAATTAAAATTATATGGTTTTTTTGAGAAGTGTAGACAAAAAATCTTCTACGATTGATTGAGCATCAACGAGCGAAATGAATTTAAAATCATCCAACAAACTCCCTCTTAAATAATTTTGATCAAATTGTTGACCAAAATAGATACCATAATACAGAACAGATTGCATAAAAAATTCGGCAGCATCTGTAAAATCTTCTCTTCTGTCTTTTATGATGACAATAACTTGTTCTGACTCAGGAACAATAAAATCATTGCTATTGAAATATTGAAGAGAAATATTCCCATATTTCTCTTTATGTGGAAGGAAACCTGAGTTTAATTTTTCCTTTAGTAGTTGTTTATCTATCATATTTTGAATTATAATTGACCATTGACTACTGACCAATGACCAATTATTTATTCTGCAACTTTTTATACACGGCTTTTGCCATAGATGCAGAAACGCTACTTACAATAGCCAGCAAGGTAAATAGCAGAAAACCGATCAGATAATAGCGGCTTAATGTACTTCCTTCATATACTTCCAGCTTAACGGTGGCATCCGGAATTTTGGTCGGCATGGCAAATATCCTGGCAGAATATGTTCCAGGTTCATCCAGGCGGTATACTGCCGTATGCGAGGTTTCATTTTCTTCCCAGTGTTCTACCCCACTTTCTCCATCTTCATACCAGGCTTCTTCTCCGGAAGCACGGAAAAAATCACCTTCAATGGCATTGATCACTTCTCCTTTCTCATTCAGAATTTCCAGACCGGTCCAAACATCAGAGTTATCCGGCATAGTGGCTGATAATTTAACTTCATACACCCGGTTCACTTTCTGCAAGGGCATAGGTTTGGTAGTAGCCACCACCTCCGGATCATCGTCGTCAGAAGCGCCAGTCTGACTGACAACCGGCACTGGATAGGTAGCCGTAAATACCTGTTCCCCTTCTCCGGCTGAACCAATCAGTAATACCAGAAATACAATAGCCGTAAGCCAGAAGGAAATCCGCCAGAAAATTCTGCTGCGGCTGCGTTTTTCCAGTTGCTGTTTCAGCTGGGCAATTGCCGGATCATTGGCAAAAGCAGCTAATATTTCTTTGTAAGTAAAAGGCTCTTCCTGGAAAAACTCAATTTCCTTAATCTCTTTTCCATCTTCCCTTAACCGCCATTCTGTAATATAACTATACCGGCCTGAATTATACTGCGAGAACTGCACCTTGTCGCCAGCCTTGATCTGATAAGTAGACTCTCCTTCGAAATACAGCACTTTCGATTCTCCATATTCTACCACCCTTTCCTGTTTGCCAGCTAAAAAATTCATCATCGACGTTCCTTTCGGCAGCGTAGGATACTTAGGAAAAACAGACTGGGAAACAGCGTATCCATCAGAATCTTCGATCAGGTAGAAATAGGTAAAATCCTCTCCCATCAACACCCATTCATCGTATTCCCAGGTTTCATCCGAATAGCCGGTTTCGCCTTCCTCCGACCAGTATTCCTTATATTTGGAACGCCACCTGGTCCTGCCCAGTACCTGATAATTTTTGCCGGAAAATACTGCTTTCATCTCCAGCTTTATAAAAGACTTAGGCGGAAACTGGGAAGGAGCATTTAATCTGGTAATAATCTGGTGCGCCTCTGACTGGGCATCCTGTACGGTACCACAATACTGGCAGGCCACATACCTTGTCCGCTTATTGATCAGCGAGATTTCACCGGCACAATTACTGCATTTAAACTGCCGGATAGATTTAAAATAGGCTTGCGGCTGAATAGCACTCATGGTTTGTTAGTACATGGAAAAAATACTGAATTACTGAATTACTGAATTACTGAATTACTGAATTACTGAATTACTGAATTACTGAATTACTGAATTACTGAATTACTGAATTATAATAATTTATTTATTATTCTGACCTTCTGTAATCCTGTAATTCTACAATTTTATATTATAGCCATTGAAAATCCGTGAGGGCTACAGTTTCTCCGATATTAAACACCGTTTCTCCAGGCATATATTCCAGACTTACTGGTTTTCCTTCCAGAATGCCATCAATAAAATCGGCCTGTTCTCCGGGCATTACCTGAAAAGACAGTTCGCCTTCACCACCATTAATAGTAGCCCGGTTCTTTTCAGTCACAAATACACCCTGTCCGTTTATGGCCATCTGGTTAGCTACTTTTACCTTGTCAAATTCCGGAACTCTGTATGATAATTCTTTTTTGGTGAATAGGGTAAATTCTCCTTCATCTTCCTGCAGCCAGAAATCAGTATACTCCTGCCCATCAAACCAGATGAGCCATTCATCCCAGAAGCCATCTTCATAATCGAACCGCAACCGGCCTAGCACCTGAAAGGTTTTGCCTTTCAGTTTCCCCCGCTTCCCCACGGATAATAAAGAACCATAATCGGCCAGTAAAATTTTCTCTCCTGTCGGGTCAGCCAGACCTGCATTAATATAACTGGTTTGTCCGCAGTATTTACACACCACCATTTTGGAATGCCGGTACTGCAGTTCCAGTTCAGCACCACAAGAAGGACAATTCAGTGTTTGAAATGACATATAACGATAGTACGCTTTTTGGTAAATGGAATAGTTTTCCTGCATCGTTCCTACTATAACACCACTTTGATGTAGCATGAAGGCGTTCAGTCGAAGCAAGAGTTAGTCTTAGTTATTATATTTATAAGCTATTCCGCAACTAAATAAAGTTTATCGAGAGAAGTTAACTGTTTGATAACTTTCTTTATTTCGCTTCTCTTTTTAATTTTTAGCAGTACTCTTTTAAAAGCATTCTTTTCCTGCCTAATCATTTGGGAATATTTCAGGGTGATTTCTGCCTTGATATTTTTTACATTTTGCTCGTATTCTTTAGTATTCATAATCATTTCAGGGCTGCTAGCCATAATTTGATTAAATCGATTTATAAAGGTTTTCATGGCTGTTTATAGTTAAATTACAATATCTTTGTTAGGTAGCATACTTAGCGTTTCATTATGCCTAAAGCCTAAAATATGGTGCAACATAACCAATACTCTTGGATTACGGCTCTGCGAGGTATTCATGCACAAACTTGATGGCCATAGCGCCTTCTCCTACAGCAGAAGCAATCCGGTTCATGGCTCCGGCGCGTACATCGCCGGCGGCAAAAATACCTGGCATGCTCGATTCCAGTAAATACGGTTCCCGTTCAAGTTTCCATTTTTTCTTGAAGTTATCAAAACGGAGTAGTTCCCGGCCAGTTTCTATGTAGCCTTTATCATTCCGCAGAATATCGAGTTGCATCCAGTCGGTACAAGGTTTGGCGCCTATAAAGATAAACACTGATTGGGTTTTGGCTACTTCTGTCTGGCCTGTTTCTATGTTTTGAATGGTAATTTCTTCCAGACGGCCTTCTCCTCTCATTTCGGTTACAACAGTTTTGCCACATACCGCAATATTTTTGGTAGCAGCAATCTGGTCGATCAGGTACTGCGACATTGTAGCGGTTAAATCCGGCTTCCGCACCAGGATATGCACACTCCGGGCATATTTAGATAAGTACATGGCTGCCTGTCCGGCAGAGTTGCCGCCGCCTACAATATACACATCCTGTTCTGCGCACGCATAGGCTTCTGTATTGGCAGCTCCATAATATACACCAGCTCCGGTATATTTCTCCTCTCCTTTGGCTCCCAGCATGCGGTAACTTACGCCAGTGGTCAGCACAATGCTGCGGGCATTTACCTCTGTTCCATCTGCCAGTTGCAATATCTTGTATTGTTCCTTGAGTTTAATATTGGCGACTTCCTGTGGTGTCAGTACTTCGGCACCAAAACGGGTGGCCTGGGTAAGTGCCCGAAAAGTAAGTTCTGACCCGCTTAAGCCATTGTGAAAGCCCAGGTAGTTTTCAATCCGGGAACTGGTTCCGGCTTGTCCGCCTGGAGCACGTTTTTCTATCAATAAGGTTTTTAATCCTTCAGATGCTCCATAAACCGCTGCCGCCAATCCGGCAGGACCAGCACCGATAATGACCACATCATAGAGTTTTTCCGAAGCCTGGGATTTTAAGCCTACTTTGGTTCCCAGTGAGGCCAGATCAGGCTTTACCAGATAGCTGCCATCTTCGAAAAATACCACCGGTAAATCTTTACGTTCTGCATTACTCAAAGCCAAGAGTTTGGTTGCTTTGTCAGAGGTTTCTACATCCAGCCAGGTATAGGGAATCAGATTCCCAGCCAGAAAATCCTTGATCGTATGCGACTGCGGCGACCATTGATATCCCAGAATTCGAATGCCTTGTACCTCTGGCCGGTAACTATTCTGCCATTCTTCTAGCAATCCATCAATTACCGGATAGAGTTTTTCCTCAGGAGGGTCCCAGGGCTTCATCAAATAATAATCCAACTGTACTTCGTTGATCGCTTTAATGGCAGCGTTTGTATCAGAATACGCCGTGAGTAATACCCGTTTGGCATCCGGATAATGGGTACGGGCTTGCTGCAAAAAATCTACGCCCAGCATGCCAGGCATTCGCTGGTCGGAAAGAAAGAGAGCGACCACTTCGTTCCTTAGTTTTAATTCTTTTACTGTCTCAAGGGCTTCATCGCCCGAACTGGCATTGAGTACCCGGTATTCTCTCCGGTAACGGCTTCTTAAATCCCGTTCAATGGCTCGTAATACCTGGGGATCATCATCTATTACAAAAAGGATAGGTGGTTTCATAAGTGGTTAATAGTTATTGTTCAATTTGCTTCACTGAAATTCATTCGTCAGTAGTTTACTAGTCTTTAATTTTGTAAGGTTGTGGTCAAGGCTCATTTCTGTAAATATGAATAAGCGTTTTATGACTTAGGCCGTCTTTACTTTTATTTTGCTTGCCCAAAATAAAAGTAACAAAACACTCTTGAGCATACAAATGCGAAGAGAGCCAACGCAGTTGTGGCAAAATGAAAAACGCTTCCTGGCTCATTCTAACGCGCACCCTGCTTTTCATTTATTCTCCCGCACATGGAATATTAATTAATTTTTTGTTGAGGTCCTTTACTTCTATGATTATCATTATTGTCATTATGGACACAACCTCATATACTCAATCAAATAAGATTTTAAAGAAACGTAATTCGTAATTACTCTACCATTTCTAATGGAAAGTTAACAGAAAACTGGGTTCGACCTGGTCTGGATTCTACCCGGATAACGGCATTGTGGTTCATGGCAATACGATTAGAAATATCTAAACCCATTCCAGTGCCTTTGCCTATTTCTTTTGTCGTGAAGAAAGGATCAAATATTTTAGACAGTATTTCCGGGACAATACCAGTTCCATTGTCTATAAAGCTGGCTACGGTCATCTTTCCTTCATGAAAGGTAACAATTTCCAGCTTTCCTCCTACAGACATGGCATCAATCGCGTTATCGATCAGGTTAGTCCAAAGCTGGTTGAGCTCAGATACAATACCCCGTACCGGCGGCACATTCTCCCCATACTGGCGCACAACCTCAATATTTTTACTTCTCAGTTTATGGGCCATCATGAGCAGGGTACTATCAATACCGGTATGCAGTTCTACCCATTGCCTGTCAGAAGCCTGGTCCATGTGGGTGTATACCTTTACACTATCCACAATCTGAGAAATACGGGAGGATGAATCTTCCACTTCCTGCAACAAACAGTCGTTGCTCAGGCTCATTTCTACCCAGTCCAGAACATCCGATAAGGCCGAGGCAGGCACTTGCTGGGAAATGGCTTGCAAATCTTCCACATGCAAACCTGTTTTTACAAAAGTTTCTGCCAGACACCAGGGTTCTTCTATTTGCCGTTCTTCCATCCAGGTAATGAGTTCATCCTCAGCTTCACTTTGCTGCAAACTGGATAATTTCAGGGCCGTTTGCCTGACTTTGCGCTCGATCAACTTGGTAATGGCGCTTAATTGTTCATCTGTTAATTGATGTCTGCTTAACTGTTTCACCTTCTTGGGTAATTTACCCAGCCGCTTGCGAATCTGGGCAATCGTCCGGACAATGGCGGCTGCGGGATTATTCAGTTCATGAGCCAGACCGGCAGATAGTTTGCTGAGCGAAAGCATTTTCTCCCGTTGTTCCTGTACTTTGGTAAACTCCCGGATACGGCTCGTCATTACTGTTACTAAACGGGCAACAAGTTCAGGACATGTTTCCTGTAAGGCAGGAAAATCATTGCGGTGAAAAATAAGCAGGTTGGTAGACTGCGTAGCTATTCCGGTTGCACCTGCTACTTTCATCTGGGAGTAAGGCAATAATCCGGTGATATCTCCTTTATGAATGGTGCTGATGGGAAGAACCTGTCCGTTTTGTTCCAGCAGCAACTGGACTGCTCCCTTCAAAATAATGAGCATAAGATCAGCCTGTTCTCCTTTTCTGAACACTTTTTCGTCTTCCTCCACCTGACGGATACTGGCATGTTCTACAAACCAGACCAGTTGTTGCTGCGGCAACCCATTAAATGTAGGAATGGCCTGTAATTCTTCTATTAAATATTGCGTGAGTTCCTGTGTCATGGGAGTAAGTGATTGAGCGAATGAGTGATTGAGTGAATGAATGTTGGATGATTAGATGGTTTTATTGCTGAATTGTTAAATGACAGGATTGTTAAACAAGTAAACTGCTTAGGATATACTCACTCCATCACTCATCCACTCAATCACTCATTTTTCAAATAAGCTTTTAAGAAAAGTTAATTCGTAATTCGTAATTCGTAATTCGTAATTCGTAATTCGTAATTCGTAATTCGTAATTCGTAATTATCTACACATCAATGGGTACATATACCGTAAAGATTGTATTTCCGGGTTCAGAGGAAACTTCTATATCGCCTTTATGCTGGTTTACAATAATGCGGTGGGCGATTTCCAGCCCTAGTCCGGTACCTTTGCCAACGCCTTTGGTTGTAAAAAAAGGTTCAAATATTTTATTTTGAATCTCTTTAGGAATTCCTATTCCATTGTCAATAATGGCTACGGCTACGGTTCTGGAAACAATACAAGTGTCATCTATATAAGTTCTTACAATAATCTTTCCTCCCTGTTGAGGAACGGCATCAATGGCATTATCGATCAGGTTGGTCCATACCTGGTTGAGTTCACTGCCGAAAGCCGATACCTGTGGAATACCTTCTCCATATTCTTTGATTACCTTAATATTTTTTGTTTTAAACTTATGGTTCAGAATCAGTAAGGTATTGTTAATTCCTTCATGCACATCTACTTTCTGGGCAACCTGTATGTTCTGGTCCATGTAGGAATACGATTTAATGGCCGTCACCAGATCTGAAATGCGGCTGGTACTTTCTTTCAGTTCCAGTGATAACTGGCGCATTTCTACTTCTTTGTGTATCCACCGCAGAAAACTGGGAATATATTTGGGTACCAGTTGCTGCGTGAAATCAGATAGATTTTCGCTGGTAAATCCGGCTGAAACCAGGGTAGATGCCATATCCCAGGCATCGTCTACGCCCTGTTCTTCCATCCAGCTGATCAGGTTGTCTTCATGTTCGCTACTGGTGAGGGAGTCGAGTTTTACTGGCGTATTGATAATATCACGGATGGGTTGAAACAGAAATCCCTCCCGGTTGGGTTCCTTGAACATTACCCATTTAAGCACTTCTGTTGAATGAAAATCAAATTCGTCGATGGTTTTGATCAGGTTTTGCGAAGCCCGTTTAGCAGCTGATGCTGGATTATTGAGTTCATGCGCCAGTCCTGCAGCCATGGTACCCAGAGAAAGCAATTTTTCGCGCTGGAACGAGAGAATATTAATTTCCTTCAGCCGTTCGGCCATGTTACGTAATATCTTCTTGCGGACAGGCTCACAATCTGCCAGCATTTTCCAGAAATTATCTTCATCAATCAGGAGCAGTTTTACATCCGTAATGGCTGCTGCATTTCCAGGATGAGGCGTACCAGCCAGCAGCGCTAATTCTCCCCCGGTCATCCCTTTGGTAAAAGTATTGATAAATAAATGCTGGCCTTTAATAATGCGGTATATCTGGAAAGTGCCCTCCAGCACCGCCATAAAATATCTGGCTTCGTCTCCCTCCTGCCACATCTGCTGACCAGCTTTGTACGTTACTGTTTCTCCCCAGATATCACACATCAATTCTTCTTCTTCCAGGTCAGCAAACAGTTCTATCTCTTCTAATTCTTTTAATATCATGTGCTCCATAATCGGGTCATTAGTCAATTGTTATTGGAAGAATGGTTATTGACAGGCTATAAAATATTCTCTCTATCACTCAATCTCTCATTCACTGACTTGTTTCACTCTGCTTCCTGGGTAAGTAAACCATAACTGTTTAAGGCAATGTTCAAATCCTGGATCGACGGATTTTTTAGCTTTTTCTCTCCTATTACCACCATCGGGAATTTGATTTTTCCATTGTTCATATCTTTGACTGCCTGTTCTGCATCCGGGTCTTTTTCTACATTGAAATATTCGTAGGAAATACCCATTAACTGGAAATAATTTCTGAAGCCGGTAGTTTTGGGACACCAGTCTGTACCGTATAAAAGGGGTTTGAGTTTCTGCATCGTATATTCAATGACGGATTAAAAGATTGAAATATTGTAAGGGTAACAACTAACACTCAGGTTAAATCAGCTGGTCAGTTTAGTTATCATATCATCAGCCGCCATATTCTCAACACTATAAGCAGGATGGCTAAACAGGCTGATACAATTGCAATTACAGGAATTGTCTTTTTTTGCTCTTTCCGGTAAGAAACCATCCCTATTCGTAAGGCTATAAGAGCCGGTATAAGTAGATAATACTTATACATAAACGTCAATTCAATAATTCCAAATAGCGCCTTTGTTTTTCCATCTGCTTGTATATAACGAACAGCAATCTGCTGGTTTATCATCATCAATCCAATGATGGAAATAATACTTATCAGACATGAAATCCATGAAAGCCTTCCGGATATAAACTTTATGAACATACTTCTATTTACTGAATCACCGCTGCTCATCGCATCTTAGTACTCAGGCAGAAGTAACTGTACGCAATTTATTGATCATATCTGCAGAGATACTATCAGCATATACCCCATACGCATTGACCAGCACTCCCTTAACACCCTGATCAGATTCAATGGCATATACCACAGAGTTGTCTGCCGGGTCTGAGGGACCTTCGAAACGGTAAAATTCAGTAATAGCAAACTGCTCAGGATGCAGCCGTACATTTTCTTCCTTACATTCCAGGCAATCGTCGGCCAGGTTAAAATTATAGACATAGCCACGCTCCTGTAGGTCATTGAGGGCATCTGTCAGGGTTTCGTATTGTTGCATACTAGTTGAAATTGAAAGTTGGTGGTTGTAAATTAGAAGACAGAGGTTGGAAGATGGAAGTTAGAAGGAATTATTGAAGTATCATTTCAACTGATAACCGTTTACATATAGGGTTTCCGCACTAAATATTAAGTTTTAAGAATAGCTAACAGGAAATTAGTGTCTCTGTTAGCTTTTTTTCTTTTCCGTTTGACACTCACGCAAGAAGGCTCTTTTTTGAGCAGATGCAAAGACCACTTTCTAATCAGATGCAGATTGATGGGTCCTTTATCTTTCCTGACTTTAGCCTCATCTTCCCTAAAGGTAACATCTAGTTGCCAATGCAAGCCATTCTCTATCGCCCAATGGCCTCTTATGTAGCGGCTGTACAAGGCAGGGTCTGTATCTGTTAAACTGCTTATATAGAACAGGGTTTGTTCTTGCTTTTTGCCTGCTATAATGCGTTTTCTTTCTACCATGACTAAAGT
Source organism: Rhodocytophaga rosea (assembly GCF_010119975.1). Classification (GTDB taxonomy): domain Bacteria; phylum Bacteroidota; class Bacteroidia; order Cytophagales; family 172606-1; genus Rhodocytophaga; species Rhodocytophaga rosea. Next base: position 6,918,804 of record NZ_CP048222.1, on the reverse strand, counting down.
ATGTAAGTCCTGCCATTTTTCCTTTTCCTCTACCAAATCAATGCATTGAGCAATATATACCCTACGTTCTTCTCCTCTGCCATGGGCTTTATCTAGTTGCTGATTAAAAGCGAGAGCAGACTTATTGATTTGCATAAAATGGGCTACCTGCTCATAGAGTACACCTTGATTAGCCTTTAGGGCAATCACATAATGGGCTTGCTTATCCCTGATCTTTTCTACAATTGCCTGCTGACAAGCAATAGCATCTATAGTAATGATACTACCTTTGCAATCAAGGGTATCTAATAAAGCAGGAATAGTTGTAATCTCATTACTCTTGGCTTCTACGGCTACTTGTCCAAAGCTTAAGCTATGTTCCTCTACCCATACATTGACCATACGAACCAAAGCATGCTTTTTGCCTGCAGGTATAGTACCTCTCAATTCTTTGCCATCTATACATACCTGCTTGCCTGCTAAGGAGAAGCCAGCTACACACGCTTTGAAGCATTGCTCCAAACTATGGCTATCCAGGTGTCTGATCACCCGATTTAAAGTGTCAGCAGAAGGTATACCATTAACAAAACTTAATCCTAGTTCTTGCTGCAGAAACGCTGTATTATCTTTGCCATAATCTGCTATCTCGTCAAAGTCATCACAATCGGCTATTACCCCACATAAAACTAAGCCTAAAATATCTGCTAATAGATGTAAGCAGCGGCCTTGCACCCGAAAATCAGCTACTTTGTTTAGTATCTTTTTAAGTTCCATGCACAAAGTTAGCCCCTCTTTCCTTTTTCTCTATCTTTGGTGCGGAAACCCTAGTTTACATAAGCCTGATACAGTTATCCAACCTCAAACCTCTATCTTCCAGCATCTAGCTCAGGAAAGCCCGGAGCATCCAGGCCATTTTTTCGTGTTGCTCCATCAGGCCGGTTAGAAAATCGCTGGTGCCGGCATCGTGGTATTTTTCTGCTGCCGTTTGCTGGTCTTCACGCAATTGCCGGATCACTGTCTCGTGGTCAGCCAGCAGGTGTTGCAGCATTTTATCTGCCGGAGGCACATCACCTACTTCTTCTTTCAGCCGGGAAAATTTTTTAAACTGTTCCAGCGTACCAAATGCATGATACCCAAGTGAACGAACTCTTTCGGCTACTTCATCAATAATTTCATCAAGGGCTTCATATTGCTTTTCAAAAAAGATATGCAGTTCATGAAAATCCCTTCCGGTTACATTCCAGTGATAATTGCGGGTTTTGGTATACAGCAGGTATTCATCGGAAAGCAAATGATTGAGAATAACTGTTACGCCTGCCCGGTCTTTTTCATCCAGGCCAATATTGGTTTTCATAGAAGATTCAGGTAGTTAAATGATTTATGTTTGGTGTTAATGATTAGATGTTTATAGAATGAAGATAAAGCAAAATTCACCCCTTAGCTCTGCCTAGGATCAGTTATTTCTTCAAAAGTTGTCACATCTTCCAGGTAGCCCTCTTTAAAGGAAATGTTGGAATTGGCAAAGCGGCAGATCCGGTCGATGCCTTTATTATCATGAATCATGGGCGTTTGCACCACCAGTTTTCCGGTTTTGATGTCGTATACCCATCCGTGAATGTAGGGACGGCCTTCTTTCTCCCAGGCATTCTGCACCGTATTGGTTTTACCCAGGTTATATACCTGCTGCACGACACTGAATTCTACCAGCCGGGCTTCCTGCTCTTCATGACTGAGCCCTTTCAGGTATGGCCAGTAAAAGTTGTAGGTATCTTTGATCTGTTGCAGCCAGTTATCGATCAGTCCGTAATGCTGGTTGGTCATGGCGGCTCTAACACCACCACAGCCATAATGGCCGCATACAATGATATGTTCTACCTTGAGCACATCTACGGCATACTGCAATACACTCAGCATATTCATGTCGGTATTAATCACCAGATTGGCAATGTTGCGGTGTACAAACATTTCCCCAGGATCTGTTTTGGTAATCACGTCCGTAGGTACCCGGCTATCTGAGCAACCGATCCACAAAAATTTGGGTTGTTGTCCTTTAGCGAGAAATTCAAAAAAAGCTGGGTCTTCAGAAAGCTTTTCCTGAACCCATTCCTGGTTATTATCTAGCAGGCGTTTAACGGTTTCTAACATAGGGGCTTATTTTAATTACGAATGATAAATTACGAATTACGTTGCTTTAGAGGCTAATTTGAAAATGAGCGATGGAGTAGATGAGTGATGGAGTGAATATTCATTAATTAACTCCAACTTTAATAATCCAGAAATTAATCTCTCAACCACTCATTCATTTACTTAGAACACTTTCTCATACAACTCTCTTACTTTTTCTTTCTCTACTTCTTTATATAAACACAAAATCTCATATACATTGTTTTTGATGGTAGTTGCAATCGTACCGGTAGGCAGATCATTACAATCCAGGCCGAAAGGATCTTCAATTTCTTCAGCCATGAGTTCTATCCCAATAAATGCATAAAAGAGCAGCATCTCCAGAAAGATAGTAAAATAACCAAATTCTTCAATCAATCCGAAGGGTAATATAAGCGCATACAACATAATAAAGATTTTGATGTAAATGCTGTAAGAGAAAGGAATAGGCGTTCTTTTTATCCGTTCGCAGGCACCCAGTATATCTGTAAAGGCCTGCAGATGGGTGCGGATAGGAATACTATCAAAACCGGTGATGGCTTCGCTGCGGCACAAATGCTGGGTACGTTCATACAAACTGGCAATGATCTGGTTAGGAATGTGTTGCCGCTGCTTATACATCACAATTTCCCGCTCATCCAGGTGATAAAGCTCTTCTAATTTAACGCCATTCCGGAGATGTTCTTTGAGCGCCACAGCAAAATTAGCGATATGTTTGGCAAAATAATTCCGGTCTTCCATATTACCCCGGTCCAGCATACTGTGCATCATCAGGGCAAGGTCACGGCTATTGTTCACTAGGCCACCCCACAGCCTTCTTCCCTCCCACCACCGGTCGTAGGCGGTATTGGTGCGGAATACGAGTAAAATACTGAGTACAATACCCAGTAAAGAAAATAAGCTGGATTGAAACCTGATCTCAAACTGAAATACATCTATTACCAGCACGCAAAAGATGGCGGTAACAATGCCTACCATCAGGGTACTTCTGAAAAGCTGCTGAATAACGTAGCTTCTTGAAAAATTAACTAATGTATTAAACCATTGCTTGTTGTCGTAAATGACCATAATGTATCGATGATATGGGGTAGTTTGTAAGGATGGGGGTTCAAGTTAGGAAAAAAAAAATCAGAAATGCAAGACAGGTAGCCTTCAGCCGACCAGCAACAGTCAAAGTTGAAAGAAGGTTGATTTGGAATCAGAATGTGTATTATTTTTAAAATTTTCAGGGTTTGTAAGTATAAATGTGCAGGCATTTCACATGTAAAAAGGCTTCAGCACTAACAATTTTATATAAGTATCCATTTTATGCAGAAGACTGGCAGTAGTCTGGGGTTTTTATTTTCTCCATAAAATACTATTCTTACTTTGTTAAGTGCATGGGTGTAAGGACTTTTATAGGATTGCACATAAATAAAAAATTGTTTTTCAAAAAATCATTTAAATTTGGACGCAATTTATTGATACAGATATACCATCGTTTAAGCTTTATCTGTAAAATGAGTATCATGCTGAAAATCAGTATGCAGTTTTTAAAGCTTTTAAACTTAAATATTCCTAATTTACATTAATCGCCCATGAGTCAGGTTCACACGTTACAACATCCTTACGAATACAACCCCAAATACACCAAAAGAGTAGCCTATTTCAGCATGGAGTATGCCATTCACCAGTCATTCAAAACTTATTCCGGTGGTCTGGGCTTTTTAGCTGGCTCCCATATGCGGAGTGCCTATGACCAGAAACAAAACTTATTCGGTATCGGCATTTTGTGGAAATATGGATATTATGATCAGATAAGAAATGGCGACAATACCATGAATGTATTGTTTCAGCAGAAATATTATAACTTCCTGGATGACCCTAATATTATCGTGCCCATTTATGTAAACAAACACCAGATTTATGTAAAGGCCTATTATCTGAAACCGGATGTATTCGGAACAGTTCCGATGTATTTTTTAACAACCGATATTGCTGAAAACGACCATCTGGCTCAAACGATCACCCACAAATTATACGATAACAATACCTATACCCGCATTGCCCAGAGCATCGTTCTGGGGATTGGAGGAGCTAAAGTAGTAGAAGCAGTAGGCGGTGCCGATATGCATCACCTCAACGAAGGCCATGCCCTTCCCCTGGCTTTCCATTTGTATGCCAAATACAAAGACCTGGAAGAAGTAAAAAAACGGATGGTGTTTACCACACATACGCCAGAGAAAGCCGGAAATGAAGAGCATCCGATCCATATGCTGGATACCATGGGCTTTTTCAGTTCAATCCCACTTGAAGAAGTACGTCAGATCACGCAGGTGGAAGAAGACAGTTTCAGCCATACGCTGGTTGCCCTGCGGATGTCGAAACTGGCTAACGGGGTTTCTCAATTGCATGGAGAAGTTTCAAGAGATATGTGGCTAGGCAATCCCGGTATTTGTCCTATTCTTGCCATTACCAATGCCCAGAATAAAAGATACTGGGCAGACCGGGCCATGGATAAGGCACTGTCAGCTGGTAATGACCAGGATTTATTTCACCGGAAACTGCACCTGAAAAAACGCCTCCTGGATGTTGTAGCCGACCAGACAGGAAAAATTTTCGATAAAAATGTGATTACTATTGTATGGGCGAGGCGTTTTGCTGAATACAAGCGGGCTGACTTGCTGAAACGGGATATTATCCGCTTCAATAAATTAATTTCCAGTACCAAGTATCCCATCCAGGTTATCTGGGCAGGTAAACCTTATCCGCTTGATGCAAATGCGGTGAGCGTGTTTAACCACCTGGTTACTTCCACCCGTAAAGTGCGCAATTGTGCCGTACTCACAGGCTATGAACTTGGGTTGTCGGCCTTATTGAAAAAAGGAGCAGATATATGGCTCAATACCCCTCGTCGTCCCAGGGAAGCTTCCGGAACCAGTGGGATGACAGCCGCCATGAACGGAGCCGTAAATTTCTCAATCAGCGATGGCTGGGTGATAGAGTTTGCCAAACATGGCGAAAATGCGTTTATGATTCCTGCTACTGATCCTACCCTGCCCATTGACCAACAGGACAATGAAGATTACGAACGGATGATGGATATTCTGGAAAAAGAAATTCTTCCTGTATATTATGATAAACCTGATAAATGGCGTCAGATTGTTAAGCGGAGCATGAGTGATGTTTCGCCTATGTTCGACTCCGACCGCATGGTACACGAATATTACAAAAAACTGTACGAAGCATAGTTCAATTACGGTTAAAGATCGAAAGATCACCATTTGACCATATAAATAAACCCGCAGGTGTAGCTACTTGCGGGTTTATTGTTTGTTATAAAAGCAGAATATCTAATATATTGAGCGCATAAAGAATAACAGTTTATTGACAACTGCTATCATACTATTCTTTTACAAAATATTTTTCCATCAAAAGCATTAGCTTTTCTTCCGTTAAGGGTTTATCAAAAAAATCGGTAATTCCTTTCTCCTGCATTTTTTCAATGTCTTTCGGGTTGGAAGAAGTAGTAAGCATCACAATTCTGGTAATATCTTCCGGCAGGTTCATTTTCCGGTAGGCATCTACAAACTCGAAGCCATCCATTACAGGCATTTTCAAATCTACCAGCACCAGTTCAGGCAGATTTCCTTCTTTAGCACACGCTGCCAGGTATTGTAAACCTTCCTTCCCATTCTGCTTGATTTCGATATGGCGGCTCACCTCCATATCGTTTATTACTATTTTATGTAAATAATTTGTAACTCTGTCGTCGTCTATCAGTAAAATACAATTAATTTTCGGCATGGACTGATTCATAGTGTTTAATAGGACATTGCAATTTTAATTTAAAAAATTCTTTATTTCCCGCCATTTTGTTATCAATTTCGTATCTGGCTTGCAGGCTTTTGCGGTTTATACGGTAATCATAAGGAAGAGGTATAAGTAAAAAACGCAAGTAGATTAAAAAATCAGCATGATTACACAGGAACTAAGAAATAAAACGGAAGAGAATCACCTTAGGTTGGAGCAAAGCCCTATATTACTACCACTTTCTGAAGGAAGTTTGACCAGGGATAATTACATTGTGATCCTGCAACATTTCTACGGTTTTTTTCAACCATTAGAGTCAGCCTTGCAGGCGTTTGCAATTCATACACATCTGCCTGATTTTGCTTCCAGAAGAAAGGCCAGTTTGCTTAGTATTGATTTGAAAGCATTGTTAGGATCAGATTATACTACTCCCACCTTAAGTAACTCCTTGCCTGACATAGAAAACATAAGCCAGGCGATGGGCTGCCTGTATGTAATGGAAGGATCAACTCTGGGTGGAAAAATGATTTACAACCGGGTGCAACAGCACTTAGGACTGGATTATACCAACGGAGCTTCTTTCTTTTATGGATATGGCAGTGAAACCGGCCAGAAATGGAAATCTTTTCAGCAGGCTTTAATTAGTTTTTCATCAACCTTCCACACCGACCAGGATATAATTACAGCGGCCAATGATACTTTTACAACTTTTAAAAAATGGCTCGACACAGGCCAATAGTCATTCGTGGGTAGTAGCTTTAATAGTATTAATTTTGCAGCAAATTGAATCACTGCTATTCAGTTTACAACAATGACGAATAACCATTGACCCATATTACCGACTTTAACCAAACCACCACACATGCAGGTTACAGAGAGAAAAAATTACGATTCGGAATTCTGCGGCAGTATTCCCCTCCATCTGGTTAATTTAATTCAGCCACATGGCATACTACTGGTTACAGATAAGGCTTTGCAAACGATTGTGCAGGTGAGTGAAAATAGCCAGCAATTATTAGGTGTACCAGCGGATAAAATACTCAATCAGCCCCTGGCCAGTTATATTGAACAATCTTCCATCGATGAAATAATCGGCAAAGCAAGCACCTGGCAGGTAAAAGAAAGAATTCCCCTCCATTTGAGTATCATTACGCCTACCGGAAATATAGATAGTTCGGCTACCCTTTTTCTGAAAGAAGCGTATGCCATGATTGAAATTGAAATGCAGCCGCAAGAAGAACGGGCAGGCAATTTTTTAGAGTTGTACCAGGAAGTAAAATACATCATGTCTGCATTGAAAGAGGCTGATAATAGTACCGAATTAGGGCAGATAGCCGTTACTGAGATCAAACGGTTGTCTGGTTTCGACCGGGTAATGCTCTACCAGTTTGACAAAGACTGGAATGGAACCGTGATTGCAGAAGCCAGAGAAGCGGATATGGAACCGTATTTACACCTGCATTTTCCGGCTTCCGATGTACCCAAACAAGCCCGTGATTTATACCTGAATACGCCCTACCGGCTCATTCCTGACCGAAATTTTGCTCCTTCCAGGCTTATTCCGGTACTCAATCCGGTTACTAAAGCTTTCACCGATTTATCCGAATGTACCCTACGGAGTGTGCCACCAGTGCATGTAGAATACCTGAAAAACATGAATGTAACGGCCTCTATGTCTACCCCTGTTATTATTCACTCTCAGTTATGGGGCCTGATCTCTTGTCATCATAAAACTCCCAAATTCCCATTATATGAAATCAGGGCTGCTTTTGAGCTAATTTCCAATGTAATTGCCACCCAGATTATGGCTGGCGAAAAAGAAATGTATTTGCGGAACAAATCCCGGGCCGACCGGATTCATGCCAGGCTCCTCGAAAAAATGTACGCCAGCAAAAATTTCCTCGAAGGGTTTTTCAGTAAATCTCCAAACTTGCTGGATCTGCTGGAAGCGGATGGAATTGCAGTAATGTACGATGGCGAACTGAAAACAAGCGGAAAAACACCTGCTTCGGACCAGATCAAACAGATCATTAGCTGGCTACAGATTCAGCGGGTAGAAAAAGTTTTTGCTACAGATACTTTGCCCAGGTTATTTGCCGGAAGTGCTGAATATGCGTCTAAAGGCAGTGGTTTACTGGTTATTCCCATTTCTTTCAGGAAAGGTAATTTTATTCTGGGTTTCCGTCCGGAAGTAATCCAGACGGTAGAATGGGGCGGAAATCCCAATGAACGAATTCAGTTTGATCCGGATGGGTCTACTTATCATCCCAGGAATTCATTCGCTACCTGGCAAGAAACAGTTAAGCATACATCTGCCTCCTGGACAGCCGATGTGCTGGAAACAGCCGAAAATTTGCGAACTTCCGTTTTGGAAAGAATATTGAGTGAGTGATAGAAGGGATTACTGACTGACAGAAGGGATGAATGATTGAGTGAATAAAGAAATGTAATTCTGTAATTCTGTAATTCTGTAATTCTGTAATTCTGTAATTCTGTAATTCTGTAATTCTGTAATTCTGTAATTCTGTAATTCTGTAATTCTGTAATTCTGTAATTCTGTAATATTTAACCCTTTGCTTTTAAACCCGTTTGATTGAATGATGAAAAAAGATGCATCTGCTGCTGTACAAACTGCTTCTGGTTCCGGATCTGGCTGGCAAGATGCGTATGTTATCGGGATTGGCGCTTCTGCCGGAGGACTGGAGGCATTGCATGAGTTTTTTGATAACATGCCGGCAGATACTCATTTTTCTTTTGTTATTGTACAGCATCTCTCTCCCGATTATAAAAGTTTGCTGGTAGAACTGCTCAGCAAGCATACACAAATGAAAGTAGCAGAAGCCGAAGATGGCACCCTGCTCATGCCCAACTGTGTGTATGTAATTCCCAGCAGAAAGCTGATGACACTCAAAAACGGAAAGATCAGGCTTACAGAAAAAAGAGCAGCCGATGTTCCCAATACCGCCGTCGATATTTTCCTCCAGTCTCTGGCCAAAGAAAAAGGGGATAAAGCCATTGCCATTATATTATCGGGCACCGGCACGGATGGCACCAAAGGCATTGAAACTATAAAAAAGTCAGGCGGTATTGTAATTGTACAAGATCCGCTAACAGCAAAGTTTGATGGAATGCCCAACAGCGCCATTATTTCAGGCCACAGCGATTTGATCCTTCCGCCGGAAATGATGCCTGAGGAAATTTTCAAATTTATTAAACAAGGCCGCCTCCTCAAATATTTCGAACACAACGAAATGGATGAAGAAGAAAGCTGTCTGGCTGAAATTCTGCTGTTGATAAAAAATACCACCCAGTATGATTTTACCTCTTATAAGCCGCATACCATCAAGCGCCGGATTATGCGCCGGCTGGTATATTACGAATTAGACAGCCTGCAACAATACCTCTCCTTTCTGAAACAGCATCCTGGTGAAGCTGAAATTCTCAGCAAAGATTTCCTGATTGGTGTCACTAAGTTTTTCAGAGATGGGCAGGCATTTGATGTAATCCGGAAAAAAGTATTGCCGGCGATCATTGATAAAAAAGAACCTGGTGATCAGCTTAAAATCTGGGTGGCTGCCTGCAGTACCGGAGAAGAAGCTTATACCTTAGCCATTCTGGTAAAGGAACATTTAGATCACCTTAACAAAGACCTGAATGTTAAAATTTTTGCAACCGATGTAGATAAAGAAGCGGTAGAAATTGCGGCAAGAGGCATCTACAATCCCAATATCGCCAAAGATATTTCGGAAGAACGGCTTGAAAACTTTTTTACCCAGGAAGGCGGCAAATATATCATCAACCAGCACATCCGGAAGATGGTCATTTTTGCCCACCACAACGTGATTAAAGATCCGCCTTACAGCAAAATAGACCTGGTTTCCTGCCGGAATATGCTTATTTATATGAGCCCGTCCCTGCAACGTAAAATATTGACTACTTTCCATTTTTCGCTCAATGTAGGCGGCTATCTCATGCTGGGTTCCAGTGAAAATCCTGGCGAACTCAGTTCCGAACTTTCGGAAGTCAGCCGGAAATGGAAGATTTACCAGAGTATCCGGGCATCACGCAACTTTACTTTCGATTCTTACCTGCCTCCATTAGCAAGAGATAAAAGAGAACTGGCGACCATTACCCCTACGCTAGCCCTTTCCCGGCAGAGTATGATCAACAAAATGATGGATGTCTTCAGTGATGCGCTCATTGAAGAATCCGGGTATGCGGGTATTTTTATAAGTGAAGAGTACGAACTGATTCAGGCTGTAGGCGAATATAAAAAGTATTTAAAATTACCTGAAAAAAGGCTCCAGTTTAACCTGCTGAAAATGGTACCCGAAGACTTATCTGTGCCCTTAGGCGTGGCTATCCGGCGGGCTGTAAAAAACAATGATAAGGTAATCGTGAAAAATGTACGGTGGAAGGAAAAGTCTAAAATCCGGTTTATCAGTATTATCGTAAAACCTTTCGTACTCAGCAAAGACAGTTCGCAGAAAGGAATTCTGGTGCTGTTTAATGAAGAGAAAGTTCAGCAATCATCTGTAGGAGAATCAGAAAACCCAAATAAACCAGCCGCTGATATCGAGTATTTCAGGGAAGTAGAACAGGAACTGAAAGAAACCAAAGTCCACCTGAATGCGGCTGTAGAAGAACTGGAAACTTCCAATGAAGAATTACAGTCGAGCAATGAAGAACTCCTTTCTTCCAATGAAGAATTACAGAGTACCAATGAAGAACTACAATCGCTCAATGAGGAATTACATACGGTTAATACCGAACATCAGCTTAAGATTAAAGAACTGATCGAACTCAACGACGATCTGAATAATTACTTCAGAAGTACTGATATCGGTCAGATCTTTATTGACAAAAGTCTGATTATCCGTAAATATACCCCGGCTATTATCAACCAGATCAATATTATTGAGTCGGATGTAGGGCGGCCTATTCACCATTTTTCGAATAATATTAAATATGACCGGCTTATTGAAGATATCCGGCAAGTGATAGCAACTTCCGATAGTATTGAAAAAGAGGTTGAACTCCGGGATGGGCGCTATTATCTGATGAAAATGCTGCCCTATATCCGGCTGGATAAGCGGACAGATGGGGTAGTAATCACGTTTGTAGATGTAACAGCACTTAAAAACCTGAACCTGATCGTTTCGGGTGTACTCAATAGTTCACTCAATGGCATTATGGGTTTTAAATCCATCCGTAGCCAAGCGAATGAAATAGTTGATTTTGAGTGGACGCTTACCAACGACGCTTCTCGTCAGTTATTAGGGCGCGAAAAAAATGATCTGATAGGAAAGCGGCTCCTGCGGGAAATGCCGGGCAACCGCGATGAAGGATTGTTTGATAAATATACGGATGTAGTTGAAACCGGCAAACCTTTACATATTGAGCATTATTATGAACAGGATGGGCTGAAACTCTGGCTTGAAATCATCGCCATTAAAATGGAGGATGGCATAGCTGTTACTTTTGCTGATATCAGTGAGAAAAAACGTGCCGAGGAAAAACTGCTCAGGGCGTATGAGGATGTAAAAAAGGCAGAAGAAAATTTAAAGAAACTCAACAATGAACTGGAAAAAAGGGTAGCTAAACGGACACAAGAGCTTTCAGCCAGCGAAGAGCGTTTCCGGTTGATTTCTCTGGCCACCAACGATGTGATCTGGGACTGGAATCTGGTAAGCAATGAATTGTGGTGGAACGAAGGGTTTAAAACAATGTTTGGCTACAGCGAAGTGCGCATAGAAAAAGGGATAGAATCCTGGTATAACCGCCTCCATCCTGAGGAAAAAGAACGGGTAATTCAGGGTATTGACCAGGTACTTAATAGCGGCCATAAACAATGGTCAGATGAATACCGTTTTCTCCGGGCCGATGGTTCCTACGCTTTTATTTTCGGTAGAGGTTATGTGTTGCACAACGAGTATGGAATTCCCTACCGGATGCTAGGTTCATTTATTGACCTGACCAGCCAGCGAAAAATGCAGGAAGAACTTGAAGTTACCAATCAAAACCTGCTCCGCATCAACAATGACCTGGATAATTTTATATACACCGCTTCGCACGATTTGAAGGCGCCGATTATTAACCTGGAAGGCCTGGTAAAGAATCTGAATAAGAAACTACAAACCGATAATGAGGAACTCTCCTTTATTCTTGACCTGATGCGCACTACCATTGATAAATTCAAGAATACCATTAATGACCTGACCGACATTTCGCGCATTCAGAAAAGCGACCAGGATGATATAGAATGGATTAACTTATATGAGCTTTCGGAAGATATTTTTGTAAACATCCGGGACATGATCGTAGGCTCTGGTGCCAATATCCGCCTGGATTTTGAAGAATGCCTGCAGGTGAAGTTTTCCAGAAAAAATTTGTATAGCGTATTGTATAACCTGCTTTCCAATGCGGTAAAATACCGCTCATCCGAAAGACAGTTGCTGGTGCAAGTGAAGAGCACAAAAGTGGATGATTTTGTTCTGATTACGGTAGAAGATAATGGGTTAGGCATCAGTGAAGATAATATACCCAACCTATTCAATATGTTTAAACGCTTTCACGACCATGTAGATGGGTCCGGGGTAGGCTTGTATATTGTAAAACGCATTATCGAGAATGCAGGCGGGAGTATTGAAGTAGAAAGTCAGCCGGACAAAGGCACCATTTTTAAAGTGTTTTTGAAGATCGGCCAATAGGCTACAAGTTCAATGCAGGGATATATTCTAAAGAAAAAGCGGCGGATTAAAAACCCGCCGCTTTTTCTTTAGAATATTAACCGTAGAATAAAAACTTAGCTTTTAGCCGCTGTCTTTTTCAGTTTGTCTTTAAACACTTTTTTGAATTTTTCCAGCTTAGGTGCAATTACCATGCGGCAATAAGGGGCATCCCCATTCTCATTGAAATAGTTCTGGTGATAATCTTCAGCCTTGTAAAACTTAGTCATGGGACTAACTTCGGTAACCACCGGCCTGCTAAAAGCGCCAGATGCATTCAATTCTTTTTTATACTTTTCGGCCAGTTCCTTTTGCTCCATATTATGGTAGAAAACAGCTGAACGGTATTGAGTACCTACATCGGCTCCCTGCCTGTTGAGGGTTGTTGGATCATGGCTGGACCAGAAAGCTTCCAGAAGTTCGGTAAAGGTTATTTCCTGCGGATTGTAAGTGATCTGAATTACTTCGGCATGTCCGGTATTTCCATTGCATACTTGTTTGTAAGTCGGATTTTCTACTTGTCCGCCGGTATAGCCGGAAGTAACCGTTTTTACGCCATCCAGTTGCTGGAAAACGGCTTCTACACACCAGAAGCAGCCGGCTCCAAAAGTAGCAGCCTCCAGGGTTTTTGTTGTGTCTGTAACCATTTGTTTGTTGAGTTGTATCCGTTCTTGTTTAGGTGACTGCCGGCATGAAGCAAACAGAAAAGCTCCGCTAACTAGCAACAGCAGTAAAGACAGAAGTGTACGCATGTATGTTTGTTTATAGTGGTAACACACTTACGATAGAAAAGGTTTGTCAGATTGATGGCGTATTGAATTACTGAATTACTGAATTACTGAATTACTGAATTACTGAATTACTGAATTACTGAATTACTGAATTACTGAATTACTGAATTACTGAATTACTGAATTACTGAATTACTGAATTTATTTTTTATTTTTTCTGTCATTCAGTAATTCTGTAATTCTATCACTCGCCCAGGGTCAGCAATGGAATTTTAGTATGCAAAGCAAGTTTCTGGCTGATATTATCTGCAAAAAGCGATTGCAGGAAATTCTTTTTCCGGTCAACTACAGTAAGTAAATCTGCCTGATGGGTGCGGATAAAGGCTTGTATCCCTTCTACCACATCCGGGTCAGTCAAGGTGTGGGTAGTAAATGGAAATGACTCAAGTAACTGGGTTAATTTACTGGATTGAGCCGGCACTTTCTCCTTTTCAGAAACGATAGTTAATAGAATTACTTCGGCTTTCAACACGGTTACCAGCTCAATAAAAGGCCGCAACACTGTTTCTTCTACCTCATCCATATCCACCACCAGCACTACTCTCCGGATGGGCTGATAGCGGTAACCGGCCGGTACAGCCAGTACCGGACAAACACTTTCACTTACCAGATTGGCCGTAGTACTATTAAGCATTGCCAGAGAATCAGGCACATCTCCTGCTCCTTTGGTTCCCATAATCACCAGGTCAATCTGCTGCTGTTTGGTAGTGGCTACTATTTCATCAGTAATGGCTCCTTTTTTTATTATATATTCGCAGGTCACTTTGGCTGAAATGTCTGTTTGAAGCTTAATTAATGCCTTTTCGGCACCTTCCGGTGTACTAAATGTATCTTTGGTTATAAATGTATCCCGGTCGGCTAAGCTCCGTATGGTATACAACACCACAATACGGGCTGATAATAAGCCGGCTATTTCCACTGCATAATTGAGGGCATTTGCTGCATTCTTGGAAAAATCCGTAGGAAAAAGTATGGTTTTCATAAATAAAATCTAAGCTACTAATGTTACAACTTACTTTTTTCTTTACTCAGTTATCAAAAATTAAGTTATTGTTAATTTTTTCCAGGAAAAGCCTAGTCAATATTTATGCGGTAAAATAGACATATACCGATTAACAACCAAATCCTATTTATTCACTAGTAGTTCATAAAATATAAGATGTCAGGTAAATTAGGTAATTTGATCAAAAAAGCCATGGTCATTTATCGAATTACCCTCAGTGCTGAAGAAAGAAGGATCTTAAGTAGTTGGATAAATAAAGGCAGCCGAAAGGCCAAAGATATTCAAAAAGCCTATGTGCTGTTAGCCAGCGATGAAACAACAGGCAGGCAAAGTGAGACTGAGTTGGCAGAAACTTATAAATTATCTACCAGAAGTGTGGAGCGTATCCGTAAGTGTTTTTGTGAGCAGGGCATGGGCATGTTTGATAAGAAAACAAGAAAATTAAGAAGCGACAAAAAGATAGATGGGAAGGTAGAAGCGCATCTGCTGGCATTAGTCTGTAGTGAGCCGCCTCAAGGACAGGCAAAATGGAAACTGCAACTGCTGGCAGACAGATTAGTAGAACTCAAGGTGATTGACTCCATTTCCCATACGAGTGTGGCAAGCCTGTTAAAAAAAATGAGCTTAAGCCTTGGCTGAGGCCCATGTGGGTGATCCCCCCTAAACAAAATGCAGGGTTTGTTTATCAAATGGAAAAAGTGATTTCAGTCTATGAAAGGCCATATGATGAAAAGCAGCTGCTGGTCACTTTGGATGAATCACCCAAACAACTTATTGAAAGCAAACACTTCATAGGCAAAGATGGAAAACAGTATCAGGACAGTATCTATACAAGACATGGAGTGCGTGATATCTATATGGTCTTTGAGCCATTAGCCGGTAAACGATATTGTTTTGTGGAGCAAAACCACAACCGTTTCACCTGGGTAAAGATTCTAAGCCGGTTGTTGGATACTACTTACAAAGCATGCGAGAAAATCACTTTAGTAGAGGATAACTTGTCGGCTCACAAACCAAGTGCTTTTTATGAACTTTATCAACCTGAGAAAGCTAAAGCGTATTTAGACAGGATAGAGTTTATCTTTACCCCGGCTCATGGCAGTTGGCTCAATATGGCAGAAATAGAGCTATCAGTGTTACAAAGAGATTGCCTTGACAGGCACATTGCCACAGAGGATGAGTTAATAAAACAGCTAAGCGCCTGGCAGGAGAGCAGAAATAACAAAGCAGTAAAAGCTAATTGGCAGTTCACCAATCAAGATGCCAGGGTTAAACTCAAAAAACTATACCCGACTATTTAATGTTTATAGACTACTAGGGAGCAAACATAAAAAATATGAAAAAGCACTACATAAATCCTCCAGCTTTACCTGACTGGAGTAATATGTTTACCCAGATAGTAGTTACAGAGAAAAATGGACTTAGGCTCATTCATATTTCCGGACAGGTAGGGGTAGATGCAGATAAAATTATTGCCGGAAAAGATAATCTGCAAGCCCAGACCCATCAGGCACTTATAAATCTGAAAATAGCTTTAGCATCTGCTGGCGCTCAGGTAAGTGATGTGGTAAAGCTGGTGGTTTATGTGGTACATTATCAATATGCACAGGCAGCTATTATCAGGGAGGAATTACGAATGTTTTTTCCTGAGAACCGCTTGCCGGCTTTATCCCTTATTGGTGTAGCAGCACTCGCAGATCTGGATTTTCTGATTGAAATAGATGCTGAAGCAATCTCAGAAATAATAACACCTTGATGCATACAAAACAAAAGCCCGATAAACGGGCTTTTTGCATGAATGAACAATAATTTATTTCAGTGGATATTATCCTTCCAATGATCTTCTTTCAGGTTGATTAAGTGTTCTGCGTTCATCGTTTTCCCTTCTGCCTGTAAACCATTTCCACAGCGAAGTACCCGCGCCGGCAATAGCAATGGCAATCACTTTCCAGAATTTCAGCAGACCGGCAAAAAAACCTACTTTGGCCAATACTTTTCCGGCCACCAAACCGCCAATTGAATACGCCGCTACCTGATCTACATCCGGATTGAAATTTTCGTATTTATTTCCATCCGTGAAAGCTACAATATCGGTAACCGCATGTACATTTCCCTTTACGGCTTTGAGGTCATTCATAGAAGCAATGGCATTTAATATCAATACGCCTTTTCGTCCCAGCACCCGAACATTATAGTTGAGTGTATTTTCTTCGCTATCCCCAAATTTTATCTCTTTGGCCCAGTGTAAGATTTTCTTATCTGCATCATAGAAAGGATTGGAAGCCCATCCGACCAGTTCCACTTTTTCATATCCCTGGGCTACTCTGTCTGTATTCGCATCGGTTACCTCCTGTTTCATGGTCGTAAGCAGTTCTTCATAATCGATATCTTCTGCATCATCGTCTTCCACATAGCCGATCTCATCATATTCGATGTTGAAACACCAGGAAGAGTCGCTCATAGGCCCGGCATGTTCGGGAAATAGCATACCCAGCGAAGAACCTCTGTCGGGGTTACCCCAAAGCTCGGTGAGCACATAATTGCTTTGTTTGGCATCCAGGTATTTGTACCCTGCCGGCACTTTGATAGTAGCAATGCCATTACTGAGTTTGATGGTGCCTTTTTCATATTTCATACTGGCATTAATAGAATCAGTATAGGTCTGATACGCTTGTGCCATTAAGGCTAATGAATCCTGAGCGGTCTGGGCAAACACAGCCGACAAAGAGCTTAAGGTAAATGAAAAGAGTAAAAGTGTTTTTTTCATAAAAGGGAGTATAAGAATGTTACTGTGCTGTAAATTCTTTTCAGTATGAAAAAAGTAAGTATAGGTGGTTGACAAGAATGAGGAACAAGCAAATCAAATATGAAATAGCAGACCAATGCGTAGTTGGAAAAGAATAATTACCGGAGAATACTCTTTTCCAGCCTCATCTCAAATTTGCTTGCGAAATGAAAGAGGAAGTTAATGCAATATCGCATTATAAGCAGAGAAATAAATTATATTTAAGATTCTGATAAGTAGCTTCCCCTGAATTTTTCGGTAGTGGCATGATTACCGGCAGAAACGCCTTCGGTGCGGAGAATTTTGTAGATGGTGAGAAAAAATATCTTCAGGTCTAAAGCAAATGATAGATTATCTACATAATACACATCATATTCAAATTTTTGTTCCCAGGAAATGGTATTACGGCCATTCACTTGTGCCCAGCCGGTAATGCCAGGTTTTACGTTATGCCGGCGGGCTTGCCTGGCATTATACAAAGGCAAATACTCCATTAACAAAGGCCTGGGTCCGATCAGACTGATATCGCCTTTTAGTACATTGAGCATCTGCGGCAATTCATCAATAGAGGTTTTTCTCACAAACCGGCCAATGGGTGTAAGCCGGATGGCATCTGGCAACAGGTTTCCCAGTGCATCTTTCCGGTCGTTCATGGTTTTGAATTTGATAATGTGGAAAGGTTTACCATGCAATCCCGGACGTTGCTGGATAAAAAAGACTTTTCCCTGGTTGGCAAATGCCAGCAGGAGCATGGTAAGCAAAGTAAAGGGTAAAGTAAGTACTAACAGAACAACTGAAACACCAATGTCTATTACCCGCTTGAAAAACTTCCGGTACATGAATTAATTACGAATGACTAATTACAAACTACGTGGTGAGCCACGCCTATTTTAACCATTTAACAATTCAGCCATTTAGCCATTTAGCCATTTTAAACTAATATTTTTTGTAGACAATTAACCACTACCTACTGGCCAATGACCTTTTCCAGCTCTTGCAGATACATTTTAGCCAGATATTGCCGGTCGAAATATTTACGGGCAAATTGGTATCCATTCAAGCCTTGCTCTTTTAATTCTCCATTATACGACATATAGGTGCTGATTTTAGCAGCAATATCCCCGGCATCTTCTGGTTCGGCATACACCCCACACTGCGCTTCTTCCACAAGTTGTCTGGAAACGCCGTCAATTACCATTAAAATCGGCTTCTGGCACGACATATAATCGAAGGTTTTGTTGGAATAAATGGTTTTAAAAGTATCCACTTTTTTCAATACTGAAGTCCCCAGGTCAGAGGCCAGAATATATTTGAACACTTCCCGTTTGGGTACGGCATCCACAAACTGCACATTGTGTAAACCGCGTTTTCTCACTTCCTCTTTCAGCATGGCTTTTTGCATTCCCTCCCCGATCAGCACAATATGGCTTTGTGTATTCCGCAGTAATTCGGCCGCTTCGATGAGCTGGATCAGGTGATTCGCCACCCCATGTGCCCCTACATAGGTTACCACAAATTTTCCTTCCCATCCTTTTTCTTTCCGGAAAGTAGAAGCATCAAAGCTGCGTAATAACTCCTCTGATAAAGAAAAATCGGCTGCATTGGGAATCATGACTACCTTATGTTCAGGTACTCCTTTTTTTTCAATCAGATTCTGCCGGAAAGCAGGCGTGAGTGTGTTCACTAACTTTGATTTTCTGTAAATGAATTTTTCAAACCAATACGCAAAACGGATGATAGGTTTGCTGGTGAGTACGCCTGTGTCAATGGCCGATTCGGGCCATAAATCCCGCACTTCAAAAACCAGCGGAATCCGCTTCCATCTGGAAAGTACATAGCCTGTTATTCCTACAAATAAGGGTGGAGAAGTTACTACAATGACATCATATGTTTGCCTGGCCCGGAAAATTCCGCAAACAATTCCTGAAAATACAAAGGAAAAATAGGCCCATAACCTGCCCAGAAAATTGGTATTATAGGCTTCCGACACATGACAACGATATACGGTAACATTATCCTCATATTGCTCCTTTGCAATAAATTTGCCTTTATGTTTCTCCCGTTTTTTTCCGGTATTATAATGCACCATCCCGGCTATTACCGTAACCGTATGCCCATTATCAGCCCATACTTTAGTCATTTCATTGAAACGGGAGCCACCTGGATCATCTTTCTCCAGAAAATATTGATGAATCAACAAAATATGCATGAGGCAAAGGTAGCATGTAATTATGGAAATTTCTCCTCAAAGGGGTGGTTAATTAACTCGGCTACACAGGCTCTATCTTCTTAAAATACCGTTCAAAATATTTCTTATTCTACTATCAATTCTATTCAACTATGTTTACTTTAGCTATTGTATAGCTAATGAGTTGCATATCATATTCTTACACCACACTAAGCGGTAAATCGTCATCCATTCTACATAGTATCAACTATCATTTCAACACTTATCTTATGAACAATACTGGCAACCACCCCACCAACCGTAGAAATTTTATCATGACTTCTGCAGGGCTCATTTCAGGCATTACGCTGCTCCCGGACCTAGAAGCCACCGGAAACACTAAACCTGCAGATAGTATTCATATCATCGGTCCAATTGACGGCTATTCTCCCCAGGTTGGAACGCTCGTAACGATGATGAACTGGATGCAAAACAGCCTGATGAGTGCAATAAAAGGCCTAAGTGTAAAAGAACTTGACTACCTGCATGATGCCAAATCAAATACAATCGGCGCTTTAATCATGCATCTGGCGGCCACCGAAGTGATTTATCAGGACTTAACCTTTAATAGTTTGAAAGATTTCAGTCCGGAGAACAAGAAAAAGTGGGGCATAGCCATGGGCCTGGGTGAAGAAGCACAGAAGCAAATAAAAGGCAAGCCTCTGGATTATTATCATTCGCAGCTAAAAGAGGTACGGGATAAGACCTTATCAGAACTCAAACAACGTGACGACCAGTGGCTGATGACAGTTGACCCGGCTTTCTTTAGTGATCAGCCCACCAATAACTATTGTAAGTGGTTTCATGTAGCTGAACATATTGGCAATCACCGCGGACAAATTACCTGGGTCAGGAAAAGATTGCCCGGCGCAAAAGCAGCAAAAGATTAGAGGAATTGAAGCCATTATTAATTAAAACTGAATTATTGGGAAATTCCATTACAGAAAACTCATAGAGTATTGACAGCTTTTCCATGTTTTACTGGAAAAAATGAATGGATTTAGCTTTTAAATCGTCATTATTAATCGGTAATTCGCCTTTACGATGGTTACGTTCCCCAATGCAAAAATAAACCTGGGCTTGTATGTTACCGAAAAACGCCCTGATGGTTTTCATAATATTGAATCTTGTTTCTATCCCGTACAATGGACGGATATACTTGAAATTATTCCGGCGCAAGGTTTTGCTTTCAGCAGCACTGGTATTGCAATTCCAGGTGATCCGGCTACAAATTTGTGTGCAAAAGCCTACCACTTGATGCAGAAAGACCATTCCCTGCCGCCTGTGCATATACATTTGCATAAAACTATTCCGATTGGTGCAGGTTTGGGCGGTGGTTCTGCCGATGGCGCATTTACTATTAAAGTACTCAATAGTCTCTTTAATCTGGGTTTACAAACACCTGAAATGGAAGCCTATGCCCGTCCTTTAGGCAGCGATTGTGCCTTTTTTATCCGCAATGAGCCGGTATATTGCTTTGGCAAAGGCGACCAGTTTGAAGACATCCAGGTAGATCTGAGCCAATACTTTATTGTACTCGTCAATCCGCAGGTACATGTAGGCACTGCTGAAGCGTATGCCGGAATAATACCAAAACAGCCTGAATATGCCGTTAAGGAAACTTTAGCTTTACCTATTCAGAATTGGAAATACCGCCTGAGCAATGATTTTGAAACTACCGTGTGCGCCAAATATCCGGTGATTAGAGACATTAAAAATACTTTATATGCGCAAGGTGCCTTATATGCTAGTATGTCTGGTTCGGGATCTACGGTATATGGCATTTTTGAGAAAGAAAAAGATGTAACAGGTATTTTCCCTCCAAACTTTATGATCTGGCAAGGAAAATTAGGATAGAACAACTAACCAATACCGCATGCAAGTTCAGCGAAGCCAATGACCAGTATCAAACTTTCAAAGGCGATTGTATATATGGCGCTTGCCGTTTTTCTGTATGCGCTCAGCAATGTTTTTGTGAAGCTGTTGGCTCATGTGCCCAGCATGGAAATTGTGTTTTTCAGGGCAGTTGTCTCTTTAATCTTGGGGTTTCTGCTGATCAAAAAATACAGCATATCTTTGCTGGGCAGCAACAAAAAATTTCTACTTAGCCGGGCTTTCTTCAGTTCGCTTGCCCTGATGTTATCGTATGCCTCCCTGCCACATTTACCCCTGGCAACCACGGCTGTTATTGGTTACCTCTCCCCTATTTTTATAGCAATCCTGGCGTTTATTATTCTAAAAGAAAGTGTCCATCCCCTGCAATGGCTACTATTTCTATTCACATTTTCAGGCATCATTGTTATCAAAGGCTTCGATCCTCATGTTGAGCTTATCTATTTTCTGCTTGGATTGCTCAGCATCCTGTTTTCTGCCTTTGGCTATATTACCATCCGCCAGGCGATACAAAGCGAACATCCGCTTACGATTGTTTTATATACTTCTTTTCTGTCAATTCTGTTGAGTTTACCTTTTTTACCCGGAAACTGGTCAATGACTGTGTATAGTTGGAATGACTGGATATTTCTGTTCGCTACGGCAGTATTAACACAGGCAGCTCAACTCCTCATGATTAAAGCCTACCAGATGGAAGATGCCGTAAAAATATCTAATCTGAATTATACCAGCATTATTTATGCACTGGTGTTAGGATACCTGTTTTTCGGAGAAACCCTAAGTGTGGCTACTTGTATGGGTATGTTTGTAGTGTTGACCGGCATATTTCTGAATGTAAATTTTAATCAGATCCGCCAGTATTTGAGATTAGGCAGGAAAGCAGAAGTAATGAAGTGAGTAGCCTATCAAAAGTAAATCTTATAATCCTTTCTCTTTATTCAGAAAAGCAATATAATTGTTCAATAAAGATTCAATCTGAACTCTGGCTACTGGGTTAGCAGAATGTACCTTGAAATTAAAATTCCTTAGGTCTAATCCGCTTTCGTATACAAGCCATTTGGCAGCTGCATAGCCATCTTCGAGTAAATTTCCGGCGGCATCTTCGCCCAGGTCGTTGTCAAAGCTGATAAAATCAGGCAACCCGTTCTGCTGAATATAGGACACAAAGTCCAGGTATGTCCGTACGATTACAAAATCAGTATCGATGAGATGTTTATACACCATGTCAACAGTCCGCAGATCATCCAGAAAAAGGTTATACGGCATAGGCTTATTTTAATTTGTTCCTTTTGTCTTTTTCCAGTTCCCTATACACCCGGATACCCACATAGACGAAGAACAATAAAGCTAAACTGAATACCCCCAGGAACACCATAGGCAGCATTAAAAGGGATAGTATAGTAACTCCTGCTATGGCTGTATTGTAAAAAAATAGCGGTAATTAATTCAGAAATTTTGATTACCAACCTGAATTAAAGCGGCCGGCTCTGGGGAAGTACGCAGGACTTTGATATAAGCCATTTCCCAGGTAAGAATTGCCATTAGAGATCTGCACACCGGCACCAATAGAAAAATGTTCTGAAACCTTGTAATCAGCATGCATCGACAAACCTTTGGATTGCAGATTAGTTGCCTGTGGATTCATGGTTAGTCCATTAAAACGGGTGGTTTCATAAAAAGCAGTTCCGGTTAATTGCAATCGGGGATTTACCAGGTATTGCCCTTGCGCATATACAAAATTCTGAAAATAACCATTCGGCGAAGGTTGTCCGGCTTCCCGGCCTCTGGCAGTTGTACCAAACTGGGTATACGAAAACATGGTTCCTACATTCAGATTCCAGCGGCGGCCTAACTGGTAGCTCGCCTGAGGTGCCAGGTAATTACTCCAGAAAGAATGATTCCTGCCTATTACGCCTACACTGGTCCCAGCCTGCATGTTAAACTGCAAAGGACGATATGGCTCAAGCTCAGTAGTAGGTTCAGTGGCTTTATTGCGCACTTTATATAGTTGAGGGGTTTCATCAGATTCCTGAGCCTGTACATACGAAAATGCAGCCATTATATATATTGCCAGTGAGAATATCTTTTTCATACGCCTAATTTACAAAAATCTGCTTATAAATTCAACCCTTTACTTAAAAACTGAGTTTGCGGAGTTTGCGCCGGACAATAAACTGTGCTGCATACCAGGCCTTATAAACCCGTACCAGGTACTTTTCAATCACAGATTTACGCCTGGATACTCCCATATGTTTGCTTATATATTCATCCAGATTATCTAGGGGTATTTTCCAGAAGGCAGACTTTAAGTCAAATACTTTTTTAAACAAAAACATAAAGCCCAGTCTTTTTTCAGCGAGTAAATGCCAGATCGTATAATTCATGGCAGCCAGAGAATTTTTCTGATAAGGAGCAGCCACTCTATGAATTAGATCCCCGGCTTCTATCAATCTGTCGGGCATTTTATTGTATACAAAACTTGTAACGTATTCCTCATAATCAAAAATAGAATTCCCGTTCGGGAAACGTGGCGGATCATTACCATAGGTTTGCAGCACATGTCTGAAGAATTGATGCATCTGATTAGATATTTCCCGGAACATCCTTCCGTTTCCGCCAATAATTTCTCTGCCATAATGAATAGGTGCGGCTACAGGATAGGCTGGATCAATACGATTGAACATTTCGCCCAGATCCATCCGGTTCAGGCCACTGCGCTTTTCATAGGGATCTGTGCGCTGATAACAATCATATACCAGTAATTTTTCGTGATCGATGGCCTGAAAAAAAGAAAGGCTGTTTTTTACCCATACACAATCTGAATCTAAGAGTACATTATATTCGTTTTCGTGTTTTCCCAGCTCGCTGATCACATCCAGTTTATAAAAGGCATTCCTGAATTTTTTAGATACCCCAGGGAAGGGTTTGAATATTTCAAAAGGTAAATAACGGATTTCTACACCCAGGTCTGTGAGAAAAGCCCGCAAATCATGTCCTTTGTAACGGACGGCTGTATGATCGTTGGTATACAAAATATGCCGGATGCCAGGATTACACCGGATAGAAGTGGCAAAAGACACAGCAGCGCATTTCCAGTAAATGAGCCGGCGTTGCTGGCTGGTACGGTAATTCATCCGGGGATAAACAGATTCATCCTTATCATCTTTGTCAACACAGATGCAGGTAACTATATTTATCATACAGGTAGTATTTAAATTAAATATAAATCAACCAGCAGGAGAAACCCGGCTAAACAAACAAGCAGATTTAATCGTCTGAAATTCAGTTGTAAATAGCAATTAATTTATTATTGATGGCTGTTTTTTAGCCCGAACGTAAAAATGGGTATTACGTGTACGCACACAAAATATAAAAAGATACATCTAAATTAATAAAAATCACCATTTACCTTCACATAATTATTGAAATATTAAACTATTAGACCTATGGCAAAAGATAACCGCAAAAACCGCGAAGGTGTGGTATATTCCACTAATTCTGATTTTGAATACAACTATTCTTCTGAGGAGCAAATACAAACCTTACCTGCAGCGCAGCAGAACCTGAAAGTATTTCTGGACAAAAAAGCCAGAGCCGGAAAACAGGTAACCTTAATCACCGGATTTATTGGTACCGCTGAAGACCTGGAAATACTCGCCAAAAAGATAAAGTCAAAATGTGGGGTGGGCGGCAGTACCAAAGAAGGCGAAATCATCATTCAAGGCGACTTCCGGGATAAAATTCTGCAACTGCTCCTATCGGAAGGCTACAAAGCGAAAAAAGCCGGCGGATAGCGTATAAAATACTAAATATAATTTTTCTGCTTTTTGTTGCTTCATCCTCGCTAACTTATTTGAGCTGGTTTACGTAAAATTTTCTGTTGCACATACTAAAATCAAACGAATCTGAACCATGGAAAAATTAAGAAAAGAAGTAGCAAAACGTATTTCTGTATTACTGTTCTTAGCAGCAGTACTGGCAGGAATAAATGCCTGCGATACACAGGATAGAAACACAAATGAGGCGGATGCAGAAATTGAAAGAGAAGCAGAAGAAACCAGGCAGGATGTGAAAGAAGCCGGCCGTGAAGCTGCTGCAGATACCAGAGAAGCAGCCAATGAACTAGGTGCTTCAACCAAAGCAGCCGGGGAAGAAATAGCCAGCGAAACCAGAGAAGCGGCCAGAAAAACCGGGAATGAGCTAGAGGAAACCAGAGATGAGTTTGTAGCCTCTATCCGGAAAGAAAGCAAAAAACTGGATGAACGCATAGAAGTTCTCAGCCGGAAAATTAATGCTGCCAGTAAAGAGACTGGTGCTGAGATCAAAGAAAACAGCAAAGAAGCAAAAGCTAAGATGCAGCGGGAATTAAAGGAACTGGAAGTAAAACGGACTACACTCGATACTCAACTCGAAAAACTGGAGAACTCTACCCAATCTGCCTGGCAAAGTTTAAAAACAGGCGTGAGTGATGCAGTAGACGACCTAAAAAAGGCTGCTGACCGGGTAGAAGATGAGTATGACAATGATAATAACTAAGTCTTTTGTGCAGGATTTACGTTGCAACAACAGCTGATTTACTTGTGCTAAATCAAACCTGTCTGTAAAAGCTTACGTACAACTTCCCATATAGTAACAATTAACCTATTTTAACCTTAACCTGATAATGCTATGGAAAATGTAATGAAACAAGTAAAAAATACTTTTCATGCTTTACTGATTGTAAGTGTGATGGGCTGGATAAGTGCCTGTGATACCGACCGCAAAAACGATACAGCCGACAAAACCAATACTAATGAGGCTTACGAAAACGATGCTGATGCCGAAACCAATGAAATGGGCGAAGATGATGCCAGTGTCTGGATGCGTGAAAGAGATGACCTGGTGATGAGCCAGCGTGAAATAAGCAATCGCATCGACCGTGACTTACAAACGTATGAAAACAAAATGGCATCTATGGATAATAAAACCAAGAAAGCCATGCAGGAAAGTATCAATTCCCTCCGAATCAAACGGGATAACCTGGATAACAAAATCGAGCAAATGGAAAATGCTACGGCAGACACCTGGGCCGAAATGAAACAGGAGGTAACAGAAGCCGGTACTGAACTGGAAAATACCTGGGATGCTTTTGACAAGAATTACAGCACTCACATGAATAGAAAATAAATTTTCGGATACTTATCATTTTTTTAACCTAAACTATTAACCATTACACATGGGAACTTCAAGCAATAATTACAGCGACCTGGTAGATGCCACCAAGGATCTTAAAGAAAGAGGCTATGATAGTGATTTTAAAGTTATTGACTCGCCTGGCTCTGAAGAAGAAAAGGAAAGCGCACCTTGCCAGTTACAATCCCTTACCTCAGAGAAGTGCTATAACAGCGATCAGCTGAAGATCCGGGAGCATTATCGCTTCGAAGGTGCTTCTAATCCAGATGATATGTCGGTAGTATATGCCCTCGAATGTGAAGGCGGTGAAAAAGGGATTGTCATAGATGCCTTCGGAACTTATTCAAGCAGGCGGCTCAGCGAATTCTTTAGAAGCATACCAATCGAAACAGATTCGTCGCAAGCAGTCTGAGTAACCAATTAACCGTCTAAAACCCGCATAAATTAGATTTATGCGGGTTTTATTTTTACAGGATATATCATACTATTTATAAAAAATTGTACCTTAATACATAAATCAGATACAATGAATTTGTTTCCATAAGTAGTTCATCTTAACCTAAAACTGCATTCTATGAACTTCTCTACACATCTCCTCCGCCATTTTTTCATGTTTAGTATATGGCTCCTGGCCTTGCCTGCACTTGCCCAGAAAACCGAAGATGAACTGTTACAAACCCAGGTAAGGCGCTTTGAAGCCATGATCGAAAATGACCAGACGGAACTAGAACAACTTTTAGCCAGCGATCTGGTCTATACCCACAGCAACGCCGTGGTAGAAAACAAACAGGAGTTTCTGGCTACCCTTAAATCCCAAAAATTAATTTATAGATCAGTACAGCCGGATGAAGTGAAAGTACGCCTGCTGGGGTCGGTTGGAATTATTACTGGCAGAGCAGATGTAGTGGTAGAGCAGGAAGGAAAAACGAATACGCTTCACCTGCGCTTTATGGATGTATATGCCAAACGTAAAGGACACTGGCAACAGGTAAGCTGGCAATCAACCCGGATTCCGGAGCAGTAGCCTTCCAGTACGATGTAAGAAGAAGCTAAAAAGGCTAACTAAATGCTTAATTTTTGTAAGCTCTGGGTGTTTTATTAGGCATCTTGTTATGCGACTTCGGCTGCCATGATTGTTGCATAGGCGTATAGCGGACACAGGAAGACAAAAATGCCATCAGACAAAAAAGAGCTATTATTTTTTTCATACCAATACAAGTTAAAACTATTTCCTGCTGAATCTTCAGGCTTATACTAAGCAGCAGAATGGAAGGCAAGTAATCACTTTTCAGGCGAATGATTATGCCCAATTTGCTTTGCTTCCGGCATGTGTATGAAATCTTACAATTACAACATAAATTTACCGGTTACAAATCTGGCCTATCCTCTTAAGCCCAATCTATGACTGATCGCAAGCATATTTCCGGTAACATCGTTGACATACTCAACAAAAAGATATATTCTGGCATTATTCACCTGAAAGGCGCTTATATTGAGTCTATTGTAGCAGACCCCACAGCTACTGGTCCTTTTCTGCTTCCTGGCTTTATTGATGCGCATGTACATATTGAAAGCTCCATGCTTACCCCCAGCCAGTTTGCCCGTCTGGCGGTTGTACACGGAACTGTCAGTACTGTATCTGATCCGCATGAAATCGGGAATGTGATGGGTGTAGCCGGTGTGCAATACATGGTTGATAACGGAAAGCAAGTGCCGTTCAAATTTAACTTCGGCGCTCCTTCTTGTGTGCCAGCTACTACGTTTGAAACAGCCGGTGCCACCATCACAGCCGCAGATATAGAAAATCTTTTGCAGCAGGATCACATCAAATATGTGGCTGAAATGATGAACTGGCCCGGTGTACTTGCGAAAGATCCAGCAGTGATGGAGAAATTGACATTAGCGCAGAAATACAATAAACCTGTAGATGGCCATGCGCCAGGACTAATGGGTGAACAAGCCATCCAATACATACAAGCCGGCATGAGTACTGATCACGAATGTTTTACCAGAGAAGAAGCTTTAGGAAAACTTCAGGCAGGCATGAAAATACTGATCCGGGAAGGAAGCGCAGCAAAGAATTTTGAAGCAATCATTTCGCTTTTGCCCGACTATGCCTCCCAGATCATGTTTTGCTCCGATGATAAACATCCGGATAGTCTGGTAGCCGGGCATATCAATCAACTGGCAAGCAGAGCCGTAGCCAAAGGATTTAATGTATTTGATGTATTACAGGCGGCTTGTATTAATCCCATTCTGCATTACAAACTTGATGTGGGCTACCTTCAACCTGGTCAGCCAGCCGATTTTATTGCTGTAGAGGACCTATCAGATTTTAGAGTACTGCAAACCTATATTAATGGTACACTGGTTGCTGAGCAAGGCAGCACACTTATTCCCTTTACTGAGAGCCAGATTGTTAATCGTTTTAATACTTCATTTAAAAAGCCGGAAGATTTTAAGGTAGCTGCTCATGGAAACAAACTACAGGTAATAGAAGCCATAGACGGCCAGTTGATCACCAATAAACTCGAAGTACATACAAAGGTAACGGATGGACAAATTCTGCCAGACATAGAAAATGACATTTTAAAAATTACTGTCGTGAACCGCTATGCAGAGGCTAAACCAGCAATAGCATTCATCAAAAATTTTGGCTTAAAAACCGGAGCGATAGCTTCTTCGGTGGCACACGATTCACATAATATTATTGCCGTTGGTTGCGATGATGCAAGCATTTGCCAGGCGGTAAACCTGCTCATTGAAGCAAAAGGAGGCATTTCAGCTGTAATGACTCAAAATAAAATGATATTGCCCTTACCTATAGCCGGTATTATGAGTGGAGAAGATGGGTATACAGTTGCCAGCCAATATGAGCAGCTCGACGGAATGGCAAAGAAGATGGGCTCCCAGCTTCAGTCACCCTTTATGACGCTTTCCTTTATGGCTTTGCTGGTTATTCCTTCCCTCAAACTTAGCGACCTGGGTTTATTTGATGGCAGCACTTTCAAGTTTACGCCAGTGAGTAGTTAAAAAATAGCCACTTGTCAGTTGGTAGTCAAGGCTTCCGGCAGAAATAAATGATTTCCTCTCCAGGAAGGGCATATCTGGAAACAAGTTGCTGACCCAGTTCTTTCACAAATGAATCTTCCGTCACCTGAAAACCGGCTTTCTCTAAACGCTGCGCATAATCAAGGCCAAAGAGGCGTACATGGTCTTTTTGCCAGTAATATTTCTCCCGGTCAGCTTCAGAAGTAATGGATGGATCTTCTAGGGTAGTACTTCGGCTGGTATCCATGGGTGATTGAATAATTGCCCAGCCATTGGGTTTCAGCACCCGGTATAATTCCTTCATGGCCTGATGATCGTCGGCTACGTGTTCCATTACATGGTTGCAAAAAGCCACATCGAATGTATTGGCTTCGAAAGGAATGGCATGAATATCCATCTTCACTTTAGCCAGAGGCGATTCTATGTCTGCTGTCACATAATCCAGGTTTTTCATGGCTTCAAACCGGTGAATAAAGCAGTGTTCTGGCGCTACATGCAGTACTTTATGAGGGGCATTAAAAAAATCAGTTTTGTCCTGCAAATACAGCCACATCAGCCGGTGTCTTTCCAGCGCCAGGCAGTTAGGGCATAAAGCATTCTCGCGGGGATTAGTCCGGCCATAGGGTACAAATTTTTTAAACTGACTCTTACAAACCGGGCACTCTACAGCGTTACCTTTATAAAAGACGGCCATGCTTTTTAACACTACATGACTTACCAGTTGCAGATATTTCCGGGGAACATGCCTGATGACAAAACTAATGAGATGCTTCATGGAAAATTTACTCAATAATAGAATTACTGAATTACAGAATTGTTGAATTACTGAGTTACAAATACTATTATTTATTCAATTCCCATTCAGGCCTTCTGTAATTCTTTCCTTCCGTAATTAATTTTCCTGCAAAGATAGAGATAAAAAAAATTTAACAGGCGCGTGTTTTTTTATCATTATATTTATAAATTAATTGCTGTGGTTCGAATCGCCAATAAACCAGAATACAGCTAGTTATATCCCAACAGCTGACAGCTATGTTAGTGAAAATCAAATTGTTCAACAATAAAGTTTTATGAAAAACAAACCATTATTTGCCATCTCAGGCTTTATCATTGCCATTGTAGCTGCCTGGTTCGTACTGCGGCCTGCCGCCAGTAAAGATGCCGACCTGATTGTGCCTGTAAAAAAAGGAGAGTTTGAAGTAGTAGTTACAGCCTCAGGGGAACTGGAAGCCAAAAATTCAGTGCGCATTACCGGTCCTTCTTCTCTGCAGGCGGTACAGATATGGCAGGTTAAAATCTCCGACCTGGTGGCAGAAGGAACCACCGTGAAAAAAGGTGATTATATTGCCCTACTCGACAGAACGGAGATCGGTAATAAAATGAAAGACCGGGAAACAGAATTACAGAAGATCGAATCCCAGTTCGTGCAAACCCAGTTAGATACTACGCTTACCCTACGTGCTGCCCGCGATGAACTCACTAACCTGGCCTTTGCCGTAAAAGAAAAAGAAATTGTGCTGGAACAATCTAAATTTGAACCGCCTGCCACCATCCGGCAAGCTGAAATAGATGTGGAGAAAGCCAAACGGAGCTTGCAGCAAGCCAAAGAGAACTACCGGATTAAGAAAAACCAGGCGGTGGCAAAAATGCAGGAAGTGGGTGCCAACCTCAGTCAGAACCAGACCAAGCTGAAACAGATCCAGGATATTGCCAAAGAATTTACCATTACTGCCCCGGAAGCCGGGATGGTGATTTACCAGCGGGAGTGGAATGGCAGAAAAAAAACGGTGGGCTCTAACATCGAACCCTGGGACCCAACCGTAGCTACGTTGCCTGACCTTTCGGTGATGATCTCCAAAACATATGTAAACGAAGTAGACATCCGGAAAATAAAAAAAGATCAGATCGTACGAATCGGACTGGATGCTTTTCCTGAGAAAAAAATGACCGGAAAAGTGGTATCTGTGGCCAATGTGGGGGAACAACGACCTAATTCCGAAGCGAAGGTATTTGAAGTAAGCATTCAGGTAAACGAAAGCGACACTACGCTTCGTCCGGCTATGACCACGAGCAATAATATAGTCGCCAACCAATTGAAAGACGTATTGTATGTACCACTGGAAGCCTTGCATGCCCAGGGCGATAGTCTTACATTTGTATACAAAAAAGAGGGTGCTGGGTTAATAAAACAACAGGTAAAAATTGGCCAGACCAACGATAATGAAGCTGTTATTATGGAAGGCTTACAGGAAAGCGATCAGGTATATTTATCAGTTCCCAAAAATGCGGAAGACAAAAAACTGATCGTACTCCAGACTGGCGATAAACCCAGTGAGAAAAACACCAACCTCACCTCCACCCAGTAAACAGCTATGTTGACAAAATACCTAGTAAATTTTGGGATTGCCTTCGAGGCGATCCAGGCAAATAAATTGCGCTCTACCCTCACAGCCTTAGGGATTATATTTGGGGTAGCGGCAGTAATCGCCATGCTTGCGGTAGGCAATGGCGCTCAGCAGGAGATTATGGAACAGATCAAACTGGTGGGTGTCAATAACATAGTCATTACGCCTATTCTCGAACAAAGTGAAGAAAAGCTGGAAGAAAATGAAGGCAAAAAAGAGAAAAAGCAATTTTCGCCGGGACTTAACCTGCTGGATGCCCGCAGCATACAAAGCCATATTCCCCGTATTGCGAAGGTAAGCCCCGAAATCATGCTGGAAACCAGCATTATCAAAAATGGAATCCGTCGTTCAGCAAAACTGGTAGGCGTAGAACCGCAGTACTTTGAAATTGCCAATTTTGAATTACACAAAGGTAAAATGTTCAATGAACACCAGCTTTCCTACGGAGAACAGGTATGTATCATCGGAAAAGGGATTCAAACGAAGTTTTTTACAAAGGAAGACCCCATTGGTAAATACATTAAATGTGGCAAACACTGGATGAAAATTATTGGCGTACTGGAAGAACGGCTTATCTCAGAAAACTCCGTGTCTAAGCTGGGTATCCGGGATTATAATATGGACGTATATGTTCCGCTGAAAACCGTGCTGATGCGCTATGTAAACCGTTCCCTGGTAACGGAACACATGATCACACTGGCTTCCAGAAGCGGGGGCAACAATGAAGAAGATGACAAGGCAAAAAATTATCACCAGATCGACCGGATGGTGGTGCAGGTAGACCAGACTGAGTTCCTTACGCCAGCTTCCGAAATCGTATCCCGCATGTTGCAGCGTCGGCACTATGGCATGATTGATTATGAGATCAGCATTCCCGAACTCCTGCTCAAGCAACAGCAGCGCACCAAAGACATTTTCAATATTGTACTGGGCTCTATTGCCGGTATTTCATTATTGGTGGGAGGTATTGGCATTATGAACATTATGCTGGCTTCGGTGCTGGAACGCATTAAAGAGATTGGCCTGCGCCTCTCTATCGGTGCCAAAAAGCAAGATATTATTCTGCAATTTCTGATGGAATCTACCCTGATCAGCCTTTCTGGGGGAATTATCGGGATTATTGCCGGAGTAGGTCTGGCTATGCTCATTTCTCAGGTAGCCGATATTCCTACCATTATTTCGCCCTTGTCCATCATTATTTCTTTCGGCGTTTCCACCTTCGTCGGACTCGTATTCGGCATTGCCCCAGCCCGCCGTGCCGCCAGCCAAAGCCCTATCACTTCTTTAAGATATGAGTAATGATAAACAGTATTTCTATTTACCTTTTATCGTGCGTAAAAAAAGAAAATCGCTGATTATAATTAAGAAGTAAATGAAAAAACAGGCTTTACCTAATGAAAAGATCGATAAACTGATCAAAGATAAATATAACGCAAGTTTCATGAACAATGCTAAATGGGTGAAGCTGATTCAATTACTTGTTACTAATTATTCATTACTGAAAAGTTGCCAGGTAAAACTTATCTATGATGATAAGATCAGACATATGATAATTACCGGTAATGAAGCGTATAATTTTGATTTTTATTCAACTTCCATGGAAAGTATGGTTGCCTATCCAATGGTTCCCGGCTGGACTTTATATAAAGAGATTGAATGGATTAATTTCCCCGTAATTTGTGATGGTAATAAAGAAATAATGAAACAGTATATTGCAGCCTTACGACAAAGTGTGAATGGATTAGGCAAATTTAATGAGGAAGTAACCGATGAGTATTACCGTATTTATGCCTACAAATAGAATGATTCACTTCATAAAAACAAAAGCGCCATAATACCTGCTTTAGCCTCTCAGCAGCCTACCACAATAGAGGCAAACGTTAATATAAAGAGTAGCATGCTTATCCTTAAATAACTATAGACAAAGCAAGCGTGCGGCTGGTGGTGCAGCAACAGTGTGGCCGGTTTTGGCCTGAGCGTAGGCCGGAGGTTTGTGCGAGCAGCCATAGTCAAGCGTAAAACAGGCTTTGTTGGTGCTGTCCTTTTCTTTTGTTACTTTTCTTTTGGACAAGCAAAAGAAAAGTAAAGTAAAGACGGCCTACATACATAAGCTACATATTATATAGATTACCAAACCGTTTAAAAGATTCAAACAATTACCTGTTAGTTAACATCTTCTCTCCTTGCCATGCACCACATCCGCAGGCAGACATTCGAAATTAAATTTTCCTCACAGGAAAAAGGCTTTGACCTGCAAACCAGGTTCACAGAACTCATGCACGATGCCCTGCTTCCGGTGATAGAAGAAGTATTTACACAGGTTTCTTTACCCAATGTCATTCTACGGCTGGATACACTTGATATTAATTTAGGAGAGATTTCGCTCGATTCTTTAGAACAGGATTTACCAGATATACTTCGTAACAAACTGACCGATGCCCTGCTGGCAGCTATTGGTGAAATCCGGTATTTTCCTAAAGAAACTAGCCAGCTGGTGGCCAAAGAAAAAGCGGATATAGAACTGCTGATTTATTTTTTGCAGAATGGAACCCTTCCCTGGTGGTCATCCCATCCCAGGCAGGAAGATTTTTCACTATCCGATTTGCTCGAACAATGTCTGGCCTCACAACCCGGTTCGCTAATTACAAATTTTCAGCAGGAACTGAAAACGCCGGAAGTAAGGCTGCGGCTAACAAAGCAGTTTCCGGATGAACTACTTTTTAAGATTCTATCTATTGCCATACCGGCGCGCCTCCAGTTTGTTAAATCATTTCTGACAGGATTATCGCAGTTCCAGCAAGCAAAAAAAGTCCTGGAGATAACCCCTGCCCTTTTCCGGGAAATGAGCTGGGATTTTATCTGGACTTTTGTATTTCTGCACAGACATACTTCCTTTGAAGAGTCAGCATTTGCAGAAGGAATATTTAATCATATTTCCGGGAAGTTAGATTTGCCTATGCCGCGATTATTACTTGCAATTGCCAGCTCTCCAGGATTTGAAAAGAATATATCAACTAATCAAAGTTCTGTTCAAATGCTTGCCGGAAGAATACTAACAGAACATCGTTTACGCAGGCCGGAAGAATTCACTCAATACTTTCAACAAAACAATAACCTCAGGTTTGCAGGAATGCAGAATGAATCTGAACGATTTGTAACTTTAGTTCAGGTCGCAGAACCAGCACTAGCAAGCACCATAGAAAACCTGGCAAAGTTACTGGCGCAGATTTTTGAGCAGGCAGCCACCGGTACTTCGGTCAATGAACAAACTATAAACCGGGTGATCAGGGAATCGGTTATTCATTATTTGTTTGCAGAAAAACATCCTGCCTTTAGCATACCCTCCTATCTAAAAAGCAGTCTGCCTTTGCTTGTAAACAAGCTTAATATTCCACCTGAACAAGTACTGGCGTCTTTAGCAAATGCAGGTAGTGAAGCGAAATCTATACAGCAGATTTTCAGGCAATTACTAGAAGAATATCCGCAAATACTGATAAGAAACAGTTCAGAACCACCATCAGGCAAACTATCTCAAAATAAAAATGATTATGCCAGATTAATTCTGGATGGTCAGATTAGACCTCCGGTTCGCTATTCAGACCTGGATATTCTCCGGTTTTTTCTTCAGTATGGGGTTATTCCCTGGACAGAACGTATCCGCCATACACCTGACCTGATAAAACAGCTGGTTACAGAAATGATACAAACCCAGCCAGAACAACTGGATCAATGGATACAATCTTCCGGACTTCTTAACCAGCCAGTAGTTGTTCAACGGATTCAAGCGCAATTTTCTCCGGAGCTAGTAGCCCGGTTTCTTCAGAAAAATTCTCAAACAGCACTTACACAGCCTTCTTTACTTTCCATAGAAGAACTTACGGCCCAGCCAGATGTAATAGTTCACTACTTGTGGGCTTACCTGGATACCGGAAAGTTGCCAGCAGAAGTGCCTGTTTCTGTTCATGCATTGATCCATACATTTATTATTGCTTATCCTGAAATCAGCCGTGAGTTTATAAGTACTTTGCCGGAAGCACAACAGCAGGTATTATTGGATATTAGCCTTGAACTGGTCACTTTTCTGGCAAGTGAACCTGGGGCAACTAATGCAGGTACTTCAAATGAGGAAAATGCATCAGAAACTGATAATAAGGCAGAACCCAGGCAATCCCTTTCTGAAGAAGAGCAGCAATTAAACAAGACAAATGCACAGGATAAAGATAACACAACTTTCATTGAACAGCCGGTTTTATCCTCAGATGAGTTAATGTCAACACAAGAGATACAATCTAAAAAACTCTTGGAGGTGAGCATATCCGATGCGTCGGAACAACCACTTGAATTGCCAGCCGATCTCCCAGATACCATTTCAAGCAAACCGATGCAGATAGAAATTGATAAACCGGAAGCATCACCCGGGCAAATAACAGCTAAGGAAACGGATACAGGCAAGGAGATTAAAAATAATGAATCCTCTACACCGGATCTGGCTAAGAAAGAAAAGCTATCAACAAACATCCAGGAAGATTCATATCAATCAGAATTGAAAAATAAAAATCAGGAAACTGATAGCCGGAAACCTGAAATCTCACCAGTAGATGACTTGCAGCACATATCGCCGGAAGAGCAAACAAATAGTAGAGCAAAAATATATTCATCCATAGAACCGGAGGATAACCAAACTATAGTACAGACTCCCACAAAAGCTCCGGAGATGGCACCTGATGGCATGCAAATTCCTCTTCCTGACCAGCAAATGGAACAGGATAAAAAATCCATTCCCGGCAAGTCAATTCCAAAAAAACCTCAGGATAGCAGCAAAAGATATATCTGGCGGCAACCTGAGGAGCCTTTATACATCCGCAATGCCGGACTGGTATTGATCCATCCTTTTCTGACCCGTTTCTTTACCTTGCTCAAACTTACTGTCAATAAGAAATTTATAGACGAGCAGGCTGCCCAGCGGGGTGTACACTTGTTGCATTATATTTCCCACAAAAGCGAAGGGGCACCAGAATATGAACTGGCTCTGAATAAAGTTCTTTGCGGCTTGCCGGTTTCAATGCCTCTGGAAAAAGAAGTAGAATTAACAGAAGAGGAAAAAGAAACCTGCGAAAGCCTCATACAAGGCGTGATTCAAAACTGGACTATTCTCAAAAATACTTCCCCTGACAATTTCCGGGTTTCTTTCCTGCACCGGGAAGGGCGATTGGTATATACCTCCGAAGACTGGCAACTGAAAGTAGAAAACCGGGGTTATGACATTCTGATTGATAAATTACCCTGGACTTATTCTATCATTAAACTTCCCTGGATGGAAAAAGTATTACGGGTGGAATGGCGGTAGTTAGGTTTTATAGCCTCTTTTTACTCTTGCTTTGATCTTGCCATAACAATCTTATTGACTCAAAATAGTCGGTTTCAAAAGTAATCACTCGAATTTCATCTAGTTCAAATTCGTAATCATAGGCTTTTTCTTCTTTTCCATTAGCTTTAATCATATCGATCACTAACAAATTATTTTGGATGTGATTAACCTTTCCATAGAATAACTCTGTTTGTAATTGATCTTGAAATTCAAATAATCCATATGTTTCCTCAGACCATTTCAAAGTCTCGACGACACTTTTAAATTGAAAATCTATGGGTTTATCTTCTTTTATTCTTTTTAATTTTAACACTCGTTCAATCTCAGCATCTTTTTTAAGATGTAATCTTTTATGGATAAACTGTTTGCGATACAGCTTGTAACCATCAATAACATAATCTACAGGAATGTGCTTCACAAGAACCCACTCTTCATTCTCGTCAATAAGCAACCCTTGTTCTTCTTGCGTCCAACCCTTGATTTTATACCGCTCTACTTTCATTAATTAAACCATTTATTTCAAAAAGTTAAACAAATATTGATGTTTGAGAAATAATTGAGCACTTACTCTCTGTTCCCTACCCCAGCCGAATTTGAGTAATATTGTCAATGCCATTCAATTCCTTGTATAAACGTTTTAATTCTGTTTTCTGAGGCAGAGAAACAATTAGCTTTATTCTGGTTTTTTTCTTGTCTTTTGAGTGCTGCATATTGGTGGAAACGACTTTAATCTCATATTTTTCCAAAATGATAAACAGGCTTTCAGTTTCTATTTTATTGCTTCCAAAATTTAACTGCAGCACTTTATAGTGGGAAGCCGGAAAGTATTTTTTCTCTACTTTATTTAAGGTGGTCAACACAAACAATATAAACATAGTGCCTAGCAAAGCGCCAGCATATACCCCTGCTCCTACACTCAGGCCTACAGCCGCTACTACCCAGATAGTAGCAGCCGTTGTAAGTCCTTTCACATTTACACCCAGTCTGAAAATAGCACCAGCACCCAGAAAACCTATTCCGGATACCACCTGGGCGGCAATCCGTCCCGGATCGCCGTTCTGAAAATTTTTAAAGGTCTGGGGAATATAAATAGAAGTAATCATCAGCAAGGTTGCTCCCAGGCAGATCAGAATATGGGTACGTAAACCGGCCGGTTGCCTTCTGCTTTCCCGTTCCCATCCAATACAACCTCCCAGAATCAGGCTTAACAGAAGCCTGAGAAAAATCTGAATGGGGTCAATATAGGTTTGGGTAAACAGTGATTCAATCCAGGGCATAAGTGGTAAATTGTTTATAGACCACAAGCAACAGTCAATAGATTAAAAGGAATATATCCAACCAATCACCGCTATTTGTGAACCTTTGTTTGTGGACTTTTGGCCATAATTTGTGGTCTGTTCTTTTTATTTTCCATGTAAAATGCCACGCCTACACTACCAAACAACAGGATCGAGCAGATCAAGGCAATGGTTTCTCCCTGCTTATAGGTTTCTCCAATAAACCTGAATTCGATGGTATGTTTTCCTGCCGGAACTACCATAGCCCTGAGCACATAATTAGCCCGGAAATGAGGCTGCGCCTGTCCATCTACGAAAGCCTGCCAGTCGTTATTTCCCTGGTAATACATTTCCGAAAATACAGCTAGTTGCGGACTCGAAGCCGAAGTCTGATACGTCAGATGATCCGGGGCATAGGCACTAAGGGTAATGCTTGCTGAAGAGTCTCCCTGAATCTGGAGGTTATTTAATAAAGATTGATAGCGTTTATCCACCACAGCAGTTTGAGCTGGATTAAAAGCAGAAATAGCCTCAATTTCGGCATTTGCATCAGCTACAAGATTATATTCTTTTACAAACCAGGCATTTCCCAGGGCATAGGGATTTTGAACAGCTCCATTTGCAGCAGGCGCCAGAATCATGTATCTGGTATTAAGCATATTGAGTACATTCAACTTCGACAACATGGCCGGAGTAAGATTCTGTGCCGTATTCATTTCATTGGCAAAACTTTGCAGTTCCGGAAACAATACGCTGTCAGCCAGTTCCTGGAAGCGCATCATCCGGGCGGCATGGTAGCCACTAACCGTTTTGTGAAAGAAAGCTGGTGTGGCATCTTTAAGTATATTCAGGCCTTTGGTAAGGTCGAGAACCCGGAAATTCAAAGCTTTGTCCTGTAGGATCGCATTATTGGCTTCCGTAGGTTGTATTTCCTGCTGGGCTTTTCTTTTACTTACAAAATCATCATTATTCAAATAGCGTTTTCCCACACTGAACAGATCTATCCACATCAGCAGGAGCAAAGCACCATATAGCACGCCGGATTTTAGTTTGTTTTGTACAAATGCCCATAAAAGTGCAGCCGCTGCCAGAATAAAAAATACCGAACGGAACGCATCTTTCTGCAACATACTTTGCCGGTCATCGCGGATTGCATTCTGCAGCCAGTCTGGAAGCTGAGTATCCAAGGAAGCAGTAAAATCAAAGAAAACACCTCCCAGCAAAGCAAATAGCAAGGCAAATCCGGCAGTGATGCCAACACTGTACATCATTGGCTTTTTAAGGCTTGCCCAGGTGAGTTTTTCCTGTACAATTTCTTTTACGGCAAGCAAAGCCAGTAAGGCAATAAAAGCTTGTGCGACCGATAATATCATGGTAACTGCCCGGAATTTATTGAAGCCAGGTATGTAGTCGAATACAAAGTAGTTGAAGGCTGCAAAGTTTTTGCCCCAGGCCAGCATAATAAACAGCACAGTAACTGTGAGCAGCCACCATTTAAGGCGGTCCTTCACAATAAATAGTCCTAGAACAAATAAAAAGCATACGATTGCTCCGGCATAGGCAGGGCCTCCGGTGCCTGGTTGTTCGCCCCAGTAGGTTGGAGCACCGGCAATAAACTGCCTGGCTTGTCCTTGTTGTATGCCGTTTGCCAGTAAAGCCTTATAAGAATCCGAAGAAGTACTAAGTTCACTCCCAGAGGCACCCCCGTAGAAATTAGGGATCAGCAGGGTAAAGGTTTCGCCTATGCCATAACTCCACTGAAAGGCATATTCTTTATCCAGGCCGCTGGCAGCAGGCGTATTTTGTTTTTTTGTTAATTCTGACTTTCCCCGGATGGTTTCCTTGGAATATTCGTAGGTAGTCATTAATCTTGATGCATGAGAGCCTACGCTTAATAGCACCGCTACAGCCAGTACAGAAGTGGCAATCGCAAAGCGTTTGAGTTCTTGTTGCCGGATGGCATACACCAGTTCAAATACTCCGAATAGGGCTAAGGCAACAAATACATAAAAGGTAATTTGTACGTGATTGCCATATAATTGTAGGGCCAGAAACAAAGCAGTTAAGGCGCCACCCAGCCAGTATTTGCCACGGTAGGCCAGAATAACACCGGCAATAATGGGCGATAAATAAGATATGGCAATTACCTTAGACGTATGACCAGCTTCAATACTGATAAAATTATAAGAACAGAACGAAAAAGCGATGGCCCCAACAGCCGCCAGCCATGGATTACATCGTAGTGTTACCAGCAGAATATAAAATCCAAGCAGCGAAATAAAGAGCATATTAGCCGGTTCGGGAAGCAGTTGTGTAAAAAAACGGCCTACTTTTGTACTCCAGCTATTGGGATAATCTGTGGCGATCAGGTAAGAAGGCATACCGCCATAAATACTATTTGTCCAGAGTGACCACTGCCCGGTTTTGTTGTGATAATCCACTACTTCTTTGGCGGCAGCCTGTGACTGCACCATATCCTGCAAAAACAGCGTTTTTCCTTGTAACAAAGGTGTAAAGTAGAGGAAGGTAATAATCAGAAACAGGAGGAGAACAAGCAGGTGGGGAAGAAATCTTTGCAAAAGGCTTTTATTTTCCATTGGAAGTTTGTTTCAAAATAGTATAATAGCGGCAAAGATAGAAAGTTTTGCCGGAACGGTCGTAAAGAGAGATAAGTTAAAGGCAGAAAACATAAACTGGATAATATAAATAAAGTCGATAGTCATTGGTGTTTTAAGGAACAGTTGCTTGGTTATTTTATTATTAATCAATTTAATGTATTGAAACTAAATAACGATTCCGTATACTGACCAATAATGATTGACCATACTCTAATCAGGCAATAATATCAACGCATAAAACATGAAAAAAGTAGCTGTATTTACTTCAGGAGGTGATTCACCAGGCATGAATGCCTGTATCCGGGCAGCCGTACGG
Organism: Rhodocytophaga rosea; assembly: GCF_010119975.1. GTDB lineage: Bacteria > Bacteroidota > Bacteroidia > Cytophagales > 172606-1 > Rhodocytophaga > Rhodocytophaga rosea. Next base: position 6,877,236 of record NZ_CP048222.1, on the reverse strand, counting down.
GGTGCTATCTATTATGGCATCGAAATATTTGGGATCAGGCACGGATACGATGGCATGATCCGAGGTGAAATTACGCCCATGAAATCATATTCTGTCAGCAATATCATTCAAAAAGGAGGTACCATTCTTAAATCTGCCCGCAGTAAAGAATTCCGGACCAAAGAAGGCCGGGCCATTGCTCACGAGCAATTGCAGAATTTAGGGATTGAAGGTCTGGTGGCTATCGGGGGAAATGGAACCTTTACCGGGGCCCAGGTTTTTTATGAAGAATATGGCATTCCAACAGTAGGCGCACCCGGCACTATCGACAATGATTTGTACGGTACAGACTATACCATTGGCTATGACACCGCTGTAAATACTGCCTTAGATGCCATCGATAAAATACGGGATACGGCTGACTCCCACGATCGTATCTTTTTTATTGAAGTAATGGGCCGGGATTCCGGATATATCGCCATTCAGTCTGGGATTGCCGGGGGAGCTGAACTAGTGATGGTACCTGAAACTTTTACTCCTTTGGAAGAAGTAATTGAAACCTTAAAACAAGGCTGGAACCGTTCTAAAACATCTTCTATTATTATTGTGGCCGAAGGAGAAGAAGGAGGGGCTACTGAAATAGGAAGCAAGATTAAAGTTATTTTTGAAGATGCTGATATTCGCATTACGAACCTTGGCCACGTACAACGGGGTGGCGCTCCCACCGCCTTCGACCGGATTCTGGCCAGCCGCTTAGGTCTGGGTGCTTTGGAAGGCTTAATCAATGGGCAAAAGTGTGTAATGGCTGGTATTGTAAATAATCAACTCGTTTATACGCCTTTTAAAGATACCATTACTAAACTTAAACCTATCAGCGACGACCTGATCCGGATGGTAAGGATTCTGAGTGTGTAAGTGAATTACTGAATTATAGAAGGTCTGAATGAGTGAATAAAATAATATAATTCAGCAATTCAAACCTTCTGTAATCCTGTCATTCCGTAATTTCACTTCTTGTTTGTATAAGTGAGCAAATTGCTCAACTGTTAACCATCCCGCCAATTAACGTATAGAATCATGGGCTTTTTGCCAATTGCTGTTGCTATTTTCGGCTTTGTACTGCTATGGGCAGTAGTAAATTATAATAGTTTACTTACCAGGCGGGATCAAATCCGGAAAATGGAAGAGGAAAGCAAAGAGCTGGAAAAGCGCCGGCATGCCATTCTTGCTGCCTTAGAAAAATTACTTAGCCAATTATCCATTATTGATCCTGAACTATCACTACAACTGCAACAGATTCCCACGGCCAGGTCTGTTAAAACAAAGCAACTCAGTACAGATGTAAAACTCCGCCTCCAACAAACCGTAGGTTTGCAAAACCATGCCGAAGTGGATACCTTATTAAACAGACTGGAAGACACCGATTTTCATTTGTATTATGCCCAGCGAAAACTACAACAAAGCATTCTGGTATATAATAAACTGGTAAACCGGATGCCTTCCCGAATTGTTGCTACGCTTTCCGGATTCAAATCTGTATCTGAAAACAGATAATACTCCATCTATCTGAAAGAAAAGCCTTTTTCTACTTTTGACTTACTCTTTTCAATAATTGGAATGCAGCAGCTGTTGCTAGTCCGCCAGCCAGATACCAGGCAACCGTCATTATTTTAGTGTTATTGGTACGTCCGCTTGGCTGGGTGCCTAATCCCATAGGGCCAGGTAGGGTTACTGCGCCTAAACCGGCTCCCAAACCTAGCAGCGCACCTTTCAGCCATACATTCTTCGGTTTATCAGAAGCTGTCAGGCTGTAATAGGCTGCATTGGAAATAACATCCCCGGCTATTGCCAGCCAGTAGAGCTTTTCTCCCTGAGGAGGTGGTGCATCTGCTTTCTGCATCAGCTTTGAAATAGCCCGCATTCCTAAAATATCCATACGGGGGGCTTGTGGAATAAACCGTCTGGCGGTTTCGTGCAATATATTGAGGGCAATGGCACCCGCCAGCCCGCTTCCGATCACTTGTGTTGCTTTCATAGCTTTAATGGTTTGATGGTTGAATAGTTGGATGGTTAAATTAGTCAGAAAAGCTGCTTTTATCAAACCTCATCATTAGTATAAGCTTTCTGAATAAAAAGGTTGCAGGCAGATGAATAAAAATAGAAATCTCTGATTTTAATGATCAGCCATCAAACAATATAACCATCCAGGTATTTAAATAGTAGTATAATGGCGTTTCAGCCACTGGCTTAATCCTCCTAATCCGGGAAATAATACCCGTTCGGTAATATTCGCCTGGTCAAGTTTATCACGAATTTCCCATTTTAAGGAAGCCGGAATAATAATGCGGAAAAATAACTCGGGATGTTCCATGAGCCAGGTACTAAGCATGGCATCTACCTTCGACATCATAGAAAATAAGGCAAACTGGTGGATAATCCGCCCATCGAGCGAAGGAGGCTCCAGAAACAAGACAAACTCCTCTTCCTGTAAAGCAGCCAGTTGCTTTAAAGAAGCACATACTGGTTCCAGCATTTCCGGTGTAAATACATTTGAACCTTCATTTTCAATTGCCTCTTTCAAAGCCTTGGGCAAATACTGATTTGATTTTACATAGTTTACACACCAGATGGCGCCATCTGTTTTAAACTGGGCCGTATTGGCTGTCGCAAAATGCAACGCTACATAGGGCGAATAAGTCCAGTCGAGCAGGCGTGTAGGTAAGCCATGATGTTGTGCTACTGCCAGCCAGTTCCAGACAGAATGACCTGGAGAAGCGTTATTATGGGCATATTTTTTAAAATTACGCAGCAAATGAGGTTCTAACTGGTCAAATGAACCTCCCAGGCGAATAAGGCTGGTACGCAGGTCAAAATCTTTGTTGTACATGCCCCGGTACACATAAGATGACCGGTGGCGGTTTATACGTTTATCAAATGAGTCCTGGAATAAAGCTTCCTGTAATTCCTGCCAGTTGTGTACATAAATATCTTTATCGGTTTTCATAGCTGTAAACGCAGCAAAAAATTAATTTATAGTCGAATCGTATTGGTTCTTAGGTTCCAGGTTTCATTGCCCCTGGTTCCTGTTGTATATACGCAATAATCTGAGTATAGTCGCTGGGATGGAACCACCGGATTTCCGGATCTCTGGAAAACCAGGTGATCTGCCGTTTGGCATAGCGCCGGGAATTGCGTTTTAACAAGCGTATCATTTCCGTTTCATCGTATTTGCCATCCAGAAAGTCAAACACCTCTGTATAACCTACCGTTTGCAAGGCATTTTGCATCCGGTACGGTTGTAAACGCTTCACTTCTTCAACTAATCCCTCTGCCAGCATTGCATCCATCCTGGCATCAATACGTGCATACAATTCTTCCCGGTTGCGTTGCAAACCAATCTTAGTGAACCGGAACGGACGGATCGCTTTACTTTTTTTGCGGAAGGAGGAATATGGCTTTCCGCTTGCCAGGCAGACTTCCAGCGCCCGGATGATACGCTGCGGATTAGCCCGGTCTACACTAGCTGCATATTCCGGGTCGAGCTGGTCTAACTGGGAGAGCAATACCGGCAAACCTTCATTCATATAGATAGTATTTAACTGTTCCCGAATGCTTTCCTCTATTTCAGGCATTTCATCCATTCCTTCACAAAGCGCTTTTATATACAATCCTGATCCACCAGTTACAATTGCCACATTTGTATGTTTGTATAATTGCTCCAGGATCTGTAAGGCATCTCTTTCAAAATCACCGGCATTGTAACTATCTACAATGCTATGCGAATTAATCAGGTGGTGGGATACTCCTCCCCTTTCTTCCAGGCTTGGTTTAGCGGTTCCTATATTCATTTCCCTGAAAAACTGCCTGGCATCTGCCGAAATAATTTCTGCACCTAATTGCTTTGCCAGCCGCACACACAGATCTGTTTTTCCTACAGCCGTTGGTCCTACTACTACAATCAGGTTTTTGGTTGGATCATTCATGCTGCAAGTTACCCTTTCGCTGCCTTTTTTAGCGTTGTGAATAAAGTTTAATAGATTGTTAACACTCCGTTTATAAAATACCTCTAAAAAATTTCTTACTCCATACAACCCTTTTATAAAAAATAAGCACTTTAGGGCAGAAGGTTACCCTAAAGCATTGAGTTATCAACAAGACCCATACGAGCTTGAACTTTTACGGAACTGCCTGCGACAGGAAAGGAAGGCACAACGGGCATTATATGATAAATATAAAGATGCCATGTATACCTTGCTTTTCCGGATGCTGGCAGATGAAAATGAAGCGGCTGATGCCTTGCAGGATGCTTTTATTGAAGTATTTAAAAGTTTGCCGGCTTACATGGGTAAATCGTCACTGGGTGCCTGGATTAAAACAATCGTCATTCGCTCCGGACTATCCCGGCAGAAGAAAACCATAAGCTGGCAACCGGCTGATGAATTGGGAGTAGAAACACCGCTGGTTACCTGGGATGAAAACCTGACCGGAGCGTATCTGGAGAAAGCCATCCGGCAGTTACCGGAAGGCTACCGGAATATATTTCTACTCATTGAAGTGGAAGGATATACACACCGGGAAGTGGGTGAGCTATTGCACATTGCAGAAGGCACCTCCAAATCTCAGTTATACCAGGCAAAACGGATGTTACAACGATTATTGAGAGAGTTTATAGACTAATTATGAAAGAAAAAAATATTCCTATTCTGCATAAAACCATTGCACAGCTATCTATTTATCAGGCTCCAGATGCTGTATGGCAAAAAGTAGAAGAGGGTTTGGAAAAAAGTGAGGAATATTCATTTCCGGAGGCTGCAACTTTGGATGTGCACTTAGCGAAGGTACAAGCCAATTTGAAAGACTTAGCACACACACAACAAAAAATATTGAGCCAGGCAATCTCAGCATTGCCACAACATCAGGTAAAGAAAGATGTATTTGATCAACTCATTGATAGTGTAGAAGGGAAGAAGGAAGAAAGCAGGAATATCTGGTATTGGACAAGTGGCATTGCCGCCTCCCTGCTACTACTCATCGGATTTTTCTGGGTGCAACAATCATCAGGCAACGAAGAGCAGATTCAAATCACCTATAGCCAGGAAGTACTTACACCATTGGATTACAGACAAGCCGCAGAAACAACAGATACGACAGATGAAGTATTGGATTTTATCCGGCAGCATTGTGTACAGGTGGCTGAGAAATGCCAGGAACCTCAGTTTAAGGGTTTATACGAAGAATATTTACAGCTGCAGGAAGCGAAAAGTGAATTAGAAACGCAATTACACCTCCACCAGAATCAGCCTGATCTTGTACGGTATCTGATACGGGTTGAAAAGCAACAAACCGAAGTAGGCAAAAAATTGATACAGCAACTATTCAGCTAATGAAATCTCCAGGATTTAAAATAGGATTTGTCTTCTTTATACTCTGGTTGCTACTGCCAGAAAACAAACTGTTGGCCCAGACCAAAGTGCAAGTGGTGACCAAAACGGTTGAACAGCAATTTGTCTATAAAGCAGGAGAAAAGATTGAGATTGAAGGAGAAAAAGCAAACATTCAGGTAAAAGGCTGGAACCAGAAAGAGGTAAAAGTCATCCTTAAACTTATCTCTAAAGCACCTTCCCAGGAAACAGCCAGGCAGGAACTGGACTACCAGCGGTATATTCTAGAAAAAAAGAAAGAAACCCTGCATATCAAAAACTATTTTGTACTGCCTAAAGGCAAAAAAGACATACAAGCGCTGTTGCTGGCAGAATACGAAATATGGCTGCCCCAGGAAGCTACTGTTTCTATCGCCAACCTCTATGGCTCGATTCAGATGGAGAGCCTGCAGGGTAAACTTACATTTTCCTCCAGGTATGGTAACATTCTGCTTTCTGCCATTCAGGGAAAGGTACATATAAAAAGTTATTTCGGTGATTTTACCGCAAAAAATATAAGTGGCCATATACAGGGCAGCTTAGATCATACCAAAACAAGTATGGATGGCATCAGTGGAGATATTACTCTGACAAATAATCTGGGAGATATTATTCTAAGTAGTTTGAATGGAGTAAAATCCTTGCGTATTGATGCAGCTAAATCGGATATCAGCCTTATGGTGAAAGAAACCAGGCAATATCAGTACCGCTTTACTTCGGAGTTTGGAGAAATCACCATTCCCGATCATATAAATACATCTTTGGTACAGCATACATCCAGCATGGCCAGCTGGCAATCTGCGCAGGCAGGATTACCTCTTGTACAGGTTAAAACAACATTTGGAACGATTACTTTACAGGGACAATGAAGCGATTATTTATGCGGATGCTAAGTATTATAGCAGGTGTAGTGATCAGCCTGCAACTCGCCGTGGCACAGGAAAAAGTTACGCTACAGTCCGGAGAGGAAGAGATGGATTCTACCCAGTTTTCGGGACTACTTCGCTCCTACAACCAGATCATCCGGGTGCAGTCGGAAGAACTGGTATTGTTTAAAATTGATCTCTTAGGCCCGGCCTTATATGGATTGTCTTTCGGCGGGAAAAACGATTCTACGGCCCGTAATGTGAATAATGTAATCCGGCTCTCCGTGGAGAAAAAGTTCAGGCCAGACTGGTCCTGGATTGCTGGAACTACCATACAGGCTGACACCAGAGAAGTCCGGGATATAGGCATACTGGGGGGAGTACGTTATTATTATAATTTGAACCGCCGGATTCTGAAAGGAAAAAGTGCCAATAATTTTTCGGCTAACTATCTAAGTCCACAGCTTATCGCCCGCACCCGGCCTGGTAAAGACCAGCAGCAGGTGGCGTTGCAACTCCTGTATGGAATCCAACGGAGAATATTTTCCTGGGATATATTGATGCTAATGCCGGAATTTCGGGCAGAATAAAAAAATATCCGGAACAGAAAAGAAGGATGGAGCTTATTGCCGGAATTCAACTGGGAATCGCTTTTTAAGTTAACCTTTTCAATAGGTGTGTATCGTATGTAAAGTTGTTTCTGATGCTGTTAACCTAACCATTTTTCCATTTTAAATTATTGGCTATGAAAAGTATATATATTTTATATACCGGGCTATGCTTTTTCATTTTTGTACAGGCAAATGCCCAGACTGATCTTCCTGAGAAATCTACTTACCTGGAGTTAAGTCCGGGACTTACCTATCATCAGGTGAAAGACGATGCCATGTCTTTTGTCCGCTATCAGGGAGTGTTACCTACTTTGTCTTTTGGAATATGGAAAGAAAAATCAGACAGGAAATTAATTGAATGGTACCTGCCTTTGCAATTTGCAACCATCCGTTCTAACAATGCTAAAGGCTATCTTCCTATGAAGGCTACCATGTTCCGCTTTGACCTGGATTATGTGCACCTGCGGAAAATATTCAGGGAAAAAGAGCTTGGTAATAAAGCATTTTATCTGGGTGCTTCCCAGCATACCTTTCTTGATATCCGCTATGCGCCTCAGTTAGATAATAGCGCCATTGTATATGATAATTTTCATTCCCTGGGCATCAGTGGCGCTTTCCTGAGAACTTTCCAGATAGGCAACAAAAAAGTAAAACATTATCACCGCATCAGTATTCCGGTGCTTTCTTTTGGTACCAGGCCAGATTACATGAATACCTTTGATCTGATTGAACCTGGGGGAAATAATCCTATAAAAGATGCGTACCAGCGGGCTAGTTTCCACAGTTTTGGCTCTTTTCAGCGGATCATCATCCGGAATAGTTTATTCTATCCCATCCGGGCAACTAATCAACTTGGGCTCACCTACGAATGGCAAGCCTATAGCGCTGCTTTTACAGTGCCTATAAAAGCAGCTTCGCATACCCTTCGGTTTTCATTACTGGTTAATTTATAAAGTAGATTCTATGAAAAAGATAATGACTTGTTTCTCGCTTCTTCTGTTGCTGGCTGGCTGTGAAGAGGTATTTATTGAGAAAAATCCCACCAATGATCCTGTTACGAATTTTGATATTCTCTGGCAGGAGCTGGATAAAAAATACCCTTTTTTCGAATATAAAGGCATCAATTGGGATTCTATATACCGGGTATACCGGCCACAGATCCGCCAGGATATGGGCCGGGAAGAACTCTTTGATGTAATGGCCGCCATGCTCAATACCTTGCGGGATGGCCATGTGAATCTCCGTTCAGAGTTTAATATTTCTAAATATGAAAACTGGTTTCTGGATTATCCGGCCAACATCGATAAGGAATTATTAATTCGCAAGTATTGGGGAGATTATCACATCACCATTCCACTGATCAATACCATTATTCAAGATGTTGGATATATCTATTATGGCTCCTTTCAGGTTCCTATTTCGTCTCAAGATCTGGATTATGTGTTTAACCGGTTTAAGAATACCAAAGGCCTTATTATTGACATCCGGGGAAATGAAGGCGGAAATCCGGCTAATGGTTTTGCTATCCTGGAAAGAATCATTAATGAAAGAACATTTCTGTATCAGAACGCTTTTAAAAGTGGTCCGGGACGGAATGAGTTTGAACCATTCAATCAGGTATATCTGGACCCAGATTTCGAAAAAATCAGATTTGATAAGAAGATAGTGGTACTTACGAACCGGCGCTGCTATAGTGCAGCCAATTACTTTGCAGCCATGTGCAAAGCTGCAGGCATTACGCTAATTGGCGACCAGACCGGAGGCGGAGGTGGCGTACCAGCAGGTTCAGAATTACCAAATGGCTTTCATGTAAATTATTCATCGTCCGTTTGCCTGTTACCGAATGGATTCAATATCGAACATGGCATTCCGCCAGATATTGCTGTTTCGCTAAAGACAGAAGATGTAAATGCTGGAATAGATACTATTATTGAGCGAGCCTTGCAGGAATTCTAAATGTTTATCCTTTAAAATATTTATTAAACCAGGCCATGGGTATATCTGCTTCGTAAGAGCCATTTCGGCTGTTTATGCGCCTGTTCAGTTTGCCTTCAATTTGAAAACCCAATTGCTGATAAAAATGGATGGCTTTTGTATTACTTTCTCTGGCGATCAGTTCCACCCGGAGAATATCATTCCGGGTATTTTCTACTTCCTGCAATAAGTGTTGAAATAACATTCTGCCCAGACCCATGCCCTGGAACTGGGGATGAACGGCTATCGTAAGTTCACTCAACACATGGCTGAATACCCTGGGTTCTAAGGCATAGCTATGAATTTCTCCCATAATGGTTATTTCCTGTGGATGCTGGGCTATCAGGATGATTCCGGTTTTCAGGGATTTCATTACATTATTGGCTACATACTCCATGGTGATTTCATCTGCTTCTCTGGCCAGTCCGCCAACGTTGCTGGCCACTTCCCTGTAGAGTGAATGTATCTGTGGAATATCTTCTATTGTGGCACTTCGTAGGATTGGAGTCATAAATTCGGGGATGTTATACAAAAAAGGACAGCCAGATAAGCTGTCCTTTCATAAATATAAAAAATCTATTGGTTACGCTACTACTTCTTCTGGCTTCGCTGCATATTCTTCTACCGGCACGCAGGAACAAACGAGGTTCCGGTCGCCATAAGCATTGTCTACACGGCTGACAGATGGCCAGAATTTGCTGGCTTTTACCCATTCCAGCGGATACACAGCTTTCTGACGGCTATAAGGTCTTGTCCAGGAATCGACTAAGGCAACTTGTGCAGTATGCGGAGCGAGTTTCAATACATTCTGCTGTTTGTCGGCTTTGCCTTGTTCAACCTCCCGGATTTCTTCCCGGATGCTGATCATGGCTTCACAGAAACGGTCGAGTTCTTCTTTGGGCTCGCTTTCCGTTGGCTCTATCATCAGCGTACCGGCTACTGGGAAGGAAACCGTTGGCGCATGGAACCCATAATCCATCAGTCGTTTGGCAATATCTTCTACTTCCACCCCAAATTGCTTAAAACTCCGGCAGTCAATGATCATTTCATGGGCACAGCGGCCATTGCTGCCTGCATATAATACCGGATAATGTTCTTGCAGACGGGCTTTGATATAATTGGCATTCAGAATAGCCATTTCAGTAGCTCTTCTTAAGCCTTCGCCGCCCATCATTGAAATATAGGCATAGGAAATAGGCAGAATACTTGCACTCCCCCAGGGAGCAGCCGAAACGGCATGTATGGCTTTTTCTCCACCAGTTTGTACTACTGCATGTCCGGGCAGGAAAGGTGTTAAATGGGCTGCTACTCCGATCGGACCCATTCCCGGACCACCACCGCCATGAGGGATACAGAAGGTTTTGTGTAAATTCAAATGACATACATCTGCGCCAATGGTTGCCGGGCTGGTTAAACCTACCTGGGCATTCATATTCGCTCCATCCATGTATACCTGTCCGCCATTTTCATGAATCAGCTGGCAGATTTCCTGAATACTTTCTTCAAATACGCCATGGGTTGATGGATATGTCACCATTAAGCAAGACAAATTATCTTTGTATTTAATGGCTTTCTGTTTTAAGTCCGCTACATCAATATTGCCTCTTTCGTCAGTTTTAGTAACTACCACCTTCATTCCGGCCATTACTGCACTGGCTGGGTTCGTTCCGTGTGCAGAAGAAGGAATGAGGGCTACATCTCTATGCACATCTCCCCTGCTTAAGTGATAGGCCCGGATGACCATTAAACCGGCATACTCGCCTTGTGCACCGGAATTAGGCTGTAATGACATCGCCGCAAAACCAGTTACTTCACAGAGCCAGGCATTCAAATCACGGAAAATCTGCTGATAGCCTCCGGTTTGCTCGACTGGCGCAAACGGATGGATGTTTGAAAATTCTGGCCAGGTGACCGGGATCATTTCAGCGGTAGCATTCAGTTTCATGGTGCAACTACCCAGCGGAATCATGGAATGTGCCAGAGAAAGATCTTTATTTTCCAGCGATTTCATATACCGCAGCATTTCATGTTCGGAATGGTGCTTATTGAAAACCGGATGTTGCAGATATGCTGATTGCCTGGTAAGTGTGTCAGGAATAGTTAATGTAATGCTATTGGCAAGACCAATTATATCAAAATCTACCCGCAGGTTACAGGCTTCTGCAAATATCTCAACAATCTGTTCCACATCATCAATTGTTGTGGTTTCGTTGATAGAAATTCCAATGTAGGCATCTTCAAAATAACGGAAGTTTAGTTCATTGGCAACCGCCATCTTTTCAACCGCTTCCTTCTGATCATTGTTCTTCACTGCAATTTTGAGGGTATCAAAGTACACTTCATTTTCGATGGCAAAACCGAGTTTTTTCAGACTAGTTGCCAGTAAGCTGGTCAGGCCATACACCCTTTCGCCAATGGTGCGAATCCCTTTAGGGCCATGATACACGGCATAACTACTGGCCATTACAGATAATAAAACCTGTGCAGTACAGATATTAGAAGTAGCTTTTTCGCGGCGGATGTGCTGTTCCCGGGTTTGCAAGGCCATACGTAAAGCCCGGTTTCCCTGAGCATCAACAGAAACACCAATAATCCGGCCTGGAATCAAGCGTTTATACGCATCTTTAGTGGCAAAGAAAGCTGCATGTGGACCGCCATATCCCATCGGTACACCAAAACGCTGTGAAGAACCTACCACCACATCTGCCCCCATTTCACCGGGAGGAGTTAATAAAGTAAGGCTTAATAAATCGGCAGCAACGGCAACCGTAATATCCAGTTCGTGGGCTGTAGCAATCAGGGAAGTATAATCGTATACGGTACCATTATGGCCAGGATACTGGAGTAACAGGCCGAAAATAGAAGTATCCGTCAGGTCAGCAGAAATATGGCTGCCGGTTTTAATTTCAATACCCAGTGGAATAGCCCTGGTCCGTAATACATCAATGGTTTGCGGCAATACCAAGTCTGACACAAAAAATACATCCGCTTCTTTCCGGCTTCCCTTTCTGAGCGCATGCATTAACGTCATGGCTTCGGCGGCGGCAGTAGCCTCATCTAAGAGCGAGGCATTGGCTATTTCCATTCCGGTTAGGTCAATCACCATTGTCTGGTAATTAAGTAAGGCTTCCAGGCGGCCTTGGGCAATTTCAGCCTGGTAAGGTGTATAAGCGGTATACCAACCCGGATTTTCCATAATGTTCCGCAAAATCACTTTGGGAACAATACAATCATGATAACCTAAACCAATATATGATTTGAAAACTTTGTTCTGATGAGCAACTTTTTTAAAATCTTTCAGAAACTGATCCTCAGTTTTAGGAAGAGGCAAGTTTAATTCTTTTTTTAACCGGATGGTGCCCGGAACTGTTTGTGCGATGAGAGTTTCCAGAGAATCAACGCCAATGGTGCGTAGCATTTCTTCCACTTGTGACGCATCAGGCCCATTATGCCTGCTTTCGAAGGCCTCCGAATGAGTTAAGTTAATCTTCATGTGTATGGTTAAATGAAAATGAATGTTGATTTAAAACAAGATGTGAGCTATAAGTGTTCAGGAGAAAGATGGTCTAATTAAAGTTCGATTTATCAACAAATATACTACAGTTTTGGTTTTTACTGAAATGAATATTAGTAGCCATGCAGGTAAATGCTACTCAAAAAGCATGATTATTTTAAGCGAGTGGAATATTATTTGCTGCCATTGGCCTCTAGGCTAAACAATTATTTTGGATAAAGCCATAGGTGTGTTAGAGGCTTTGCTCGTATATTGCATATCACTGAAAAAATATCTTTACTCTTATATATGAAAAAAACAATCATGCTGTTGCTGCTAACAGGCTCAGGCTTTGCCGGTTTGTGCCAGCAGTCTTCTAAAGCGGTAGAATATGCAGCTACCATTACTGCCGGAGATCTATCTAAACATTTGCACATTATTGCCTCAGATAGCTTACAAGGCCGGGAAACCGGTGAAAAAGGGCAGAAAATGGCAGCAAACTATATAGCCGGCGAATTTTTTGACTATGGGTTGCAGCCGGTTGTCACCAATTCAGATAATGCTAAAAGCTATTACCAGCCATTTGAACTTGTCCGCAGAAGCTGGGGAGAGGTATTTGTAGAAACGGCCAAAGGCAAAAAAGAATTTCTTAAAGATTTCTTTTTCCTAGGCGATGTTACCATTCAAGAAGCTATTCAGACTGAAGTGGTTTTTGTGGGATATGGCATTGAAACCGACAAGTATTCTGATTATAATGATATTGATGTAGCAGGCAAAACGGTGCTGATCTGGAGTGGCGAACCCAAAGATAAAAAAGGAAACAGCCTGGTAAGCGGCACTTCCACAGAATCTGAATGGGCAGCCAGTTACCAGAAAAAAGCAGCGCTCGCCAGACAAAAAGGAGCTAGTTATGTGATTGTAGTTACTAAAGATCAGGATGCCCTGGATAAAACGCTCAATAACTACCGCAATTCTTTTATGCACCCTACGTTAGGCTTTCCGGATGCAAAGAAACTAAATACAGGCACTATGTTCGTTTCACCGTCAACAGCTGCTGATATACTAAACGTAAGCCCGGATAAGCTTAAAAAACAGCAGAAACGCATCAGTCGCCGGAAAAAACCATCCATCAATCCTGCTTCAATTACGATCAAAGCTGAACGGAAAGAGGCAATGGTAGGCACCGAAAATGTACTGGGACTTGTAGAAGGAACAGATAAAAAAGATGAGATTATTGTAGTGACGGCTCATTATGACCATGAAGGAATAAAAGACGGCAAAATTTATAATGGTGCAGATGATGATGGTTCAGGTACTGTGGCTGTGATCGAACTGGCACAAGCCTTTACCCAGGCCAAAATTGAAGGAAATGGGCCCCGGAGGAGCATGTTGTTTATGACAGTTACTGCTGAAGAAAAAGGCTTGTTGGGTTCAGATTATTATACCAGAAATCCGGTTTTTCCACTTCAAAACACTGTAGCCAACCTTAATATTGATATGATTGGCCGGGTAGATAAAGAGCATGAAGGCAATCCAGATTATATATATGTAATTGGCTCAGATAAACTATCAAGTGAATTACACAAGATTAATGAGGATGCCAATGCTTCACACACCAGGTTAAAGCTCGATTATACTTATAATGATCCCAACGATCCCAATAGATTCTATTACCGTTCCGATCATTATAATTTCGCAAAGAACCGGATACCAGTAGTTTTCTACTTCAATGGGGTACACGAAGATTATCACCAGCCAGGCGATGACGTAGAAAAGATTAATTTTCAAAAAATGGAAAAAATCACCCGGCTTGTGTTTCATACGGCCTGGGAGCTAGCCAACCGTGACCAAAGAATTGTGGTTGACAGCAACAAACAATAATAGCTGTAACGTATGCAGGCTTACCAGATAACCGGTAAGCCTTTTTTATATCATCATTCTTATTACGCCCTTTCTTATGAAAACTTCTGAACTTTTCCAGACTGCCGCAGAGAAAAAAACTTTTGATCTCAAGCACCGCAATACCATCAACTTTAATATGTCTAAGTACCATACAGCGGTAAAGTTGGGCTTAGGGCAGTATACGGATCATGAACTGGCCAGAAGCCGGGCATCTTATATTAAAACCCAGGCTATCGAAAACTTAGATAAATATCTGTTGCAGTTTGAAGAAAACTTCAAAAAACGGGGCGGAAAAGTAATATGGGCTGAAACCAAAGAAGAAGCGATAAAAGAAATACTTGCCATATTCGAACGAAAAAATGCCAGGATGGTAGTCAAGTCAAAATCTATGACTACGGAAGAAATCCATCTGAACGAACACCTGGAGCAGAATGGTATAGAAGCAGTTGAAACCGACCTGGGAGAATATATTGTACAGCTTGCCGGACAAAAGCCGTATCATATCGTAACACCGGCCATGCATATGTCAAAAGAGGACATCTCAGAGCTATTTTTTCAGAAGCTCAAGACTGCCCGCACCGACAATCCACAGGAACTCACCATGATTGCCCGCAGGCTATTGCGTGAGAAATATGTAACGGCTGATATAGGAATCAGCGGTGCCAATTTTATTATTGCAGATACAGGGGCAATTGCTATTACAGAGAATGAAGGAAATGCCAGGTTATCAACCACTTTTCCCAAAACACACATTGCCATTGTAGGCATTGAAAAAGTAATTCCCAGCTTACAAGACCTGGATCTATTCTGGCCATTGCTGGCTACCAGTGGTACTGGTCAACAGGTGACAGTGTATAGCACGATTCTTTCCGGCCCCAGACAACCCGGAGAAACAGATGGCCCGGAAGAGATGTATTTGGTGTTACTGGATAACGGCAGAACAAACTTATTAAATGAACCTGATAAACGCCAGGCCTTGAATTGTATCCGGTGTGGCGCCTGTTTAAATGCATGTCCAGTATACCGCAATATTGGTGGACATACCTATGAATCTACCTATAGTGGTCCTATTGGTTCCGTAATTACCCCTCATTTGGAGGGAATGAGCGAATTTAAACATTTAAGTTATGCCAGTTCCTTATGTGGGGCTTGCAGTTCGGTTTGCCCGGTACGAATAGACATTCACAATTTACTACTGCTCAACAGACGGCAAAGTGTTGTAGAAGGCTTATCAGATAAAGCTGAGAAATTAGGCTTTAAGATGTGGGAAAGAGGAATGAAAAGTAGAAGATTGATGAATTTAGCTGGAGCAGGTTTGAAGAATATGGCTTTGAAGGTTCTTTTTAAAGATACCTGGGGAAGACGGCGATTAACACCAGTCTTACCCCCAAGATCCTTCAACCAGCTATGGAAAGAAAAACGTAATAAATAACCTTTGTTCAACCAGCTCTAAAGATTACTATCGTTATTTCTTACGAAGTAAAAATAGCACATAGAGGTTGATTGCAAAAAGATTTTAGATGAAAATATAGTTTTTTTAGATAAAAACAAAAAAATAAGGGATAAAACTAAAATTTAATTCTGTTTCAGTTGATGGGTGTTAAAATTTTCGGTAAATATTTGCTTCCTCATTCTATTACAATATCAAACCTTGCCATTTTGAATTAGCATTTAGTTAACTTGACATTTTAAGATGTTTCCATAGCAAAGCCAGAGCATAAATGCCCTGGCTTTGCTATGGAAACTGGATTTTAGAAAAGAATAAACTACTTAGTATTGAGTGCAATCGGGCTCCAAGTATCTATTTTGTTCTTACCAGTCTGCCCTTATTATAGTACTCTGTACGAAGCAAGTTCCCCTGATAAGCGAAATAATGCCACTCATTTACTTTTTTACCGTTATACAGTGAACCTTTAGACTCAACCTGACCATTTTGATAATAATATTCCTGATACAACAGATTCTCTACACCATCAGCGAATGCTCTATACAAGGAAGGTTTGCCATTTGCATAATACTGACGGTATTCCCCAACCTGTTTACCCTGTTTATAATTTCCTTTACAATATACCTGTCCACTATGGTAGTAGCCAACAAACTCGCCATTGTGTTTATCATTCTGGTAGCTATACACATAAAACACATTGTCCTGGGGAAGGTCCAGGAAGGTGCCATTCTTTTTACCTTTTTCCAGAATACCATGGAAGTACAATAAGGTATCTCTACGAATGCTGGCAGAGAAATTATTAAAATGGTCTCTATTGGCATATTCCACAAGCTGGTCGAGGGTAACATAGCCAGCGATCAGTCTTTTACTGGTATAGAGATAATGTATAACGGTGTGGTTTCTAACCAGATTATTATCATCATCGTAGCCATCATGGAGAATGATGCTTTTTTTAATTTGCTGCGCCTGAATACTTGTAGTAATAGTATACAATATCAGAAAGATGATTAAGGCAGGTTTGCAAGCCATGTTTTTCAAACCGGTTTAGGGGTATACATTCATATTTCAAAGAGGGCAAATCTGTTAATTAAACTTTTATCTGTACAGAACAATTTACTATTAATTCAATACTTCATCAACAAACAAGCAGATATTTTTTGTACCCTTGGGAAAGGTATTTACCAGCCTGATTATGGATTCTAATCATATGTATAAGTTATGATGCCATCCTTTAAGCTATTTTGAATGTACAAAAGCCTGAATATGCTAATGACCTGAGTATATAATATGATTCATCACAATGTATTCTTATTAAAATGGCTAAAATAAAAATCCCGTTGAACGCTTAAGCTCAACGGGATTTAATAAATTTATTTACCGATTAGTAGGTCTCTTTTAAAGTTTCGCCTACAATTCTATGATTCATTTTTTCCTTTACATAATCATAGCTATAACGGGTCATTAACGTAGCATCTCCATATACTCTTTCATAATATGCCTGCGCCTGGCTATGACCGATCAATTTAGCTAAACGCTGTACCAATGTTGTGATTTCTATATATTGTTGACTGTTCATGATTTCTTAGTATATAATAAAACTAATTTTCTACACTCAAATATTCCCAATTTTAATTACAATTAGTATGCACAAACTCAAATAATATTACACTCACTAAAAAGGGGCTTTTTTCCGGAATTATTCAGCGAAAATCAACATCTCTCAAACCATTTTTGCCAACCCCTTCTTTATCTATCTGTGCATAAACTATGCCATTGGGCTTTATAAATTTTGCAACAATATATTGGAATATTATGATACAATGCAAATAAAAGTCTAAAAAATTTTAATTTTTTTAATAATTATTGGGATATAAGTTATAACTCCAAAATTATATTTTTGTTCAGCGAGGTTCTGCAATTTATTAAGTACAGAGAATGAGTGCATTGTGTTTTTGGAATACTATTTTTAGTAAGCACATAAAACAGAAATATAATAAAGCAGAGAAAAAGTGATGTTACTATGAGTTTCTAAAAAAGATATGACATTATTTATCACAAAAATAAAAGCAGGGATACAGCTAAATGCCCCCTGCTTTCTAAAGATAAGCCTACAAAATGTTGTCAGAATATAAAAAACATAAAATAGATATATTTATTTTTCTCTAATAAGTACACCATCAGCTTCAAATTGTAGGGAGGACTGTGGCTGAGTAATTTTGGCAATCTCTTTTTCTGATTTTCCAGCATCCTCCGCATAATGACGCAACTGGGCTACTGTAAGTGTTTTCTGAAAGGCTTTTCCATTCAGTATTACTTGCTTGCCCACAATATCTTTGGGAACGAAAAAGCCATAATCTTTAAACTTCACCAGCATTTCCTGGCCTTTGCCAATATCTACTTTCAGCCAGCAGCCTTTCGCCTGACATACTTCCTTCACCGTTCCGGCTGTTTGTAACAGCAGAGAATCTTTACCAGCGAGTTTATCGGGTATTACCTGAAAAGGAACGGGATTATTAGCTGAAAATGCTTTACCAAATGCTTGTTCCTGCGTAGTAGTTTGGGCCAATAGGGTGATAGAAGTGAATAACCCTAATAAAACGACAAGTATAGAAGCTTTTTTCATAAGAGATCAGGTTGTAAATAATGGTCAGAATATTTCATAAGCCCGGCCTACTTTACCTTCCATAAAGTTGAGGAAGGCTTTATTTACTACGCCATTCCCTCCCCGAGTAGGATAATCACCGGTGAAATACCAGTCACCAGTATGATTCGGACAAGCTTTATTGAGGTTTTTTACTGTCTGATAAATAACATCCACTTCTGCTTTTAAACCTCTGGGGCGTACGATTTCAGCAATTTTTTTGGATACCTGCTCGTCGGTAAAAGGTTCATAGAGCGCTTTTACAAAATTTTCCTGTTGTCCTCTTCCTTCAAGCAAAGCAAAGCGGGTTTTTGCCTGTACATCATCCAGCATGTTTTCTATTTTGCGTTCTTTCAATAAGGCTAACATCGCCCGGAAAGCCACAAATTCCTTCATTTTCGACATGTCGATGCCATAACAATCGGGAAAACGTACCTGAGGTGCAGAGGAAACAATTACAATTTTTTTAGGTCCCAGCCTGTCGAGCATACGCAGGATGCTTTTCTCAAGGGTGGTGCCCCGCACAATCGAATCATCCACCAATACCACTGTATCAATTCCTTTCCGGATTACTTCATAGGTGGTATCATATACGTGAGCCACCAGGTCATCCCGGTGGGCATCGTCAGTGATGAATGTGCGCAATTTGGCATCTTTAATCACTAGTTTTTCTACCCTGGGCCGGAAAGAAAGGATTTTATACAATTCATCTCCTTTTACTTTACCTTCAAGAATTACTTCTTTCCGCTGCTGCACAAGAAAATCCTGCAAACCTTCTACCATCCCCAGAAATGCAGTTTCAGCGGTATTGGGGATATAGGAGAAAACCGTATTTTCCAGGTCATATTCTACTGCTTCCAGTACTTGCGGAACCAGTAATCGCCCCAGCTCTTTCCGTTCATTGTAAATATCCGGATCGGAACCGCGGGAGAAATAAATACGCTCAAAGCTGCATGATTTCTTTTCCAAGGGTTCAATGAATTTATATTCACCATATTCACCTTCCTTATTCACAATTAAGGCATGGCCAGGCGTAATTTCTTTAATCTGGCTGTAATCTATATTAAACGTAGTTTTGATAGCCGGTTTTTCAGAGGCAACTACAACCACCTCATCATCAGCATAATAGTAGGCCGGACGTATGCCAGCCGGGTCACGGGCCACAAAGGAAGATCCATGTCCCATAATACCTGCCATGGCATATCCTCCATCAAAATCCCGGCACGAACGCCGAAGAACCCTGGGAATGTCCATTTTCTCTTCAATGATATGCGACATCTCCTCATTGGTATACTGGTCTTTGTATAACTCAAAAATCCGCTGATTTTCTTCATCCAGAAAATGGCCAATTTTCTCCATCACGGTTACGGTATCTACCTTTTCCTTGGGATGCTGACCCAGAGAGATAAGTTTTCCAAACAGGTCATCTACATTGGTCATATTGAAATTACCGGCTACCACCAGGTTGCGGCTGCGCCAGTTATTTTGCCGGAGCATCGGATGGCAGTTTTCCACACTATTCATTCCGTGGGTACCATAGCGCAAATGTCCCAGTAATACTTCGCCCGTAAAAGCTACATTTTCTTTTAACCATTCTGCATCTTTGGCATGTGCCTTATTATGCTTCATGGACTTTTTAAATTTCTTATTAATTTTTTCGAAAATAGAAGTAATGGGCTGAGTGTCGATGGAGCGATAACGGCTGATATACCGGCTGCCTGGTTTGACCCCGATTTTAATCACCGCTACTCCTGCGCCATCCTGTCCCCGGTTATGTTGTTTCTCCATCAGCAGGTAGAGTTTATTGAGGCCATATAAGGGAGTGCCGTATTTTTCTATGTAATAACTGTAAGGCTTACGTAACCGGATGAATGCAATGCCACATTCGTGCTTAATTTGGTCGCTCATAAAAGCTGAAAGTAAATTTCGGGGTTAATGGGAAATAGAATACAAAATAACGCAAAAACAGCAAACATTCGAAATAGTCTTTAGTCTTTCGTCGCCGGCCTTTAACTCTTCCCTTCATTCTCTCCAAAGACTAAAGACCAACGGCTTATTTAAACTGTATGCTTGCAATCATATTCATCAGCCAGTCTGCTTTAAAGAAAAACAGCAATAACGGAATTAAAATGAATATGACAAGCCATCTATTATACATACCCAAATTTATAGAAATGGGTTCACTTGCCTGCCTGAAAAACATGAAAAAAGGAATCCGTAGGTAATAGAACAAGGCCACCACTATATTAAATAAGCCGATTACAAATAAAGTCAGCAGCCAGCTGTTTTTACTACTTTGCCAGGCTTGCCAGAGGGCAGAAAACACAAATACTTTGGCAGTAAAACCGGCAGTAGGTGGCAGTCCGGTAAGCGCAATCATTACCAGTAGAAAGGCAATACCCAGAAATGGAGTTGTTAAGCCTATCCCTTTGTAATCCTGAACCATTTCCGATCCTGTTTGTTTTTGAAGCTCATCAATTAATAGAAATACGCCAAAGTTCATAAACAGATACACTGTCAGGTAAAACAGTACTGCCTGCCAGCCTGCTGTGTTTGCACTTACAATGCCAATGAGAATAAAGCCAGCATGGGCAATGGAAGAAAAAGCCAGCAGGCGCTTTACCTGGTTTTGCCACAAGGCGGAAAAATTTCCAACCAGTAGGGTAATTAAGGTAATAGCAGCCAGCAAATGGGTTAAACTGATTGTTCCTATGGAAAGCGAAGGATTAGCCACAAAAAAGCGAAGCAGTACAACAAATGCAGCGGCTTTAGGAGCCACAGAGAAAAAGGCTACAATAGGCGTAGGCGTTGCCTCATAGATATCTGGTGTCCAAATATGAAAAGGCACTGCACTGATTTTAAATAACAAACCACATAGTATGAGTGTAAGGGAAAGTAATACTGGCAATAAAGGTAAATCTTGTAATGCAGTTGAAAATCCAGGTTCATACCAGGACAAGTTTCCGGTCAATCCATACAGCAACGACATGCCATATAGCATAATGCCTGAACTCATCGCACCGAACAATAAATATTTCAACCCGGCTTCTGCTCCTTTTTTGGCATTACTGAATGTAGCTAAAACATAAGAGCAGATTGAAACCAGTTCAATCGCCAGATACAACATCAGCAGGTTGACAGACATCACCATCAGACATAAGCCCAGTAACATTGCTATTAATAATGAGAAAAAAATGCCGGTTCTGCCATATTGGGCTTCTTTCTGATAACGGCTGTTCAGCGTGAGAAGTACGGTAAAAACTGCAGAGAGAATTAGAAGTATCTTAACAAATACAGCCATTCCATCCAGCCGGAGCATTTGCAGGAAAAGCATAGCCGGATTTTCATTATAAGGCCATTGTAGAAAAACCGTATATCCCACGATCAGTAAACCAGCCAGGGTAAGTACTAGAAACGGGATGAATGCTTTTTTGGAAAAAACAATATCAGTTACAATCAACAATAGAAATAACAAAACCAGTCCTGCCTCAGGAATAAATCCGGATAAACTCCTGGTGATTTGCTCAAGTGCACTGTTCAGTTGACTGGGAAACAAGCGTTAATATGGATGAATGAGTATATGTTAACTTTCCTCCGGCAATATAGGACGATCTGAATTGAATGGTGCAATAAAAGTACAAATTTGTACAGATAAATCAACCAGTTCGTCATCTGCTGTTATCAGAAGCAGATATTTACAGGCATCCGGTATAACTATCCAACTTATTGTAAAAATAGTTATAAAAACCGCCTTCTTTATTTTGTAATTACCTATTCAAATTAATATCTTTCAAACTTTAGTAAATACATACAATCCAATTTTTGGGCCTTGCCATTATAACTCAAACAACATCACCACATGCTCATTATTACGGTTCTAGTCTCTCTGGCCATTATTATCTATGCTATTATTAAGTTTGACATTCACCCTTTTCTTGCCCTTTTTGTAGGAGCAATTGGATATGGTTTATTAGCGGGCATGCCCGGTGAATTGATCTTAAAATCCATTGAAGAAGGTTTTGGCGCAGTATTGGGTAGAATTGGATTGGTGATTTTGCTGGGGGTGATTATTGGCACTTTTCTCGAAAAAACGGGAGGTGCCTTTGTAATTGCGCAAAGAGTTCTATCGTTTATCGGAGAAAAGTCGGTGATGCTGGCCATGATGATTACCGGCTGGATTCTGTCTATTCCGGTATTTGGCGACAGTGCCTTTATCATGATGAACCCCATCAACAAGTCATTGTCTTTTAAAGGAAAATTGCCTTATGCTGCTACCACCGTTGCCCTTACGCTTGGTATATCTTCTACCCACTCGCTTGTTCCGCCTACGCCTGGCCCTATTGCTGCCGCAGGTATCCTGGGAGCCGATTTAGCCATGGTTATTTTATGGGGAATGCTGGTGAGTGCCCTGGCATTAGTGCCTTGTTTTTATTTTGTAAAATACTATGTAGCCAGATTTGAACTGGCTCCCCGCTATAATGAAAATGAAATAGTTGTAACTGCAAAAAAATATCCTTCTCTGGGAAAATCTTTTTTACCTATTGTGCTGCCTCTCATCCTGATTGTGTTTGCTTCCATTGCCAGTTATCCTACAAAGCCTTTTGGTGAGGGATGGCTGGCAGCTACCCTGTTGTTTATCGGAAATCCGGTAATGGCCTTACTGGCCGGAGCATTTGTGTCGTTTCTATTGCCTGAAAAATTTGACCGCCAGTTACTTTCTTCCTCGGGATGGATCGGTGATTCCTTACTGGTGGCAGCTCCGGTGATTTTAATTACTGGCGCAGGAGGCGTATTTGGAAAAATGCTCCAGAATTCAGGTATCGCCGATCTGGTGAGTACAAATCTAAGTAATGCGAACCTGGGATTGCTCTTACCCTTTTTGATGTCGCTTGCCTTAAAAACAGCACAAGGTTCTTCTACTGTTGCCATCATTACCACTGCTTCTGTGATTGCACCGCTGCTGTCAACCCTTGGCTTAGATACTGATCTGATGAAAGTGTTGACTGTATTGTCTATTGGTGCTGGTGGAATTGCCATTTCTCACGCCAACGATAGTTTTTTCTGGGCCATGACCCAGCTTACCGGTATGAATATCAAACTGGGCAACCAGACGCACAGTTTGGGAACGCTGATTCTGGCTTGCTCGGCCTTTGTAGTAATTTATGTAATTGCTCTGTTTGGGTAAGAAGTTACTGCTTTATAAACACTAACCATGAAAATAGCACTGCTATTAGTAGTTTTTATTTCAACTTGTGCATTTGCTCAAGGGAGTTATTCTGATTCTTTAAAATTATCAATCACTGAAAAAAATATAAGATTAAACAAAGGAAGGAAAAAAATAAGAATACCTTTAAAATTGATTAATCTTTCTACAAAAACTTATCTATTATACAATTTTGGTAATGGAGAAGAGGCAACACTTGATGATACTTTGTATTGTGGAAGAACAACGGCACGTTTATCACTAGCTATTTTAGACTCTATGCATCAAAATATTCTTCCCATTGTTCAACTACCAGGATATGGACCAAGAAGTAAGATCATAGGCGTTTCTGATTTAAATAGAATGTTTAAAAGTATGGAGAAATCATTTATGAAAAATAAGTTGATATTAAAACCAGGCGAAACCTATATTGATACTCTTACTTTTAAGGTCTTTAATAAATTGTCACAAGGAAATTATTTTGTATTTATATTCTATAGCATAGGCGACTATTTGGATAAGATTATTAGTAAGGAAACTATTGATGATGATCTGATTCAAAATAATGCCACACTCATAAATGTTTGTTTCAAATCTGATTTAGCTCTTCTAAAAATAAAATAAGAAAGCCTAAAAACAAGGCTGATATAGTTCTTCCTTGTCTTCAGGCTTTTTATCTATATACTTTGTACTCAATACTAATCTTTACACTTGTTTTGGATCGGGATGAACCCAGGGCTGACGGTACGGACGTTGTAATAAGGCATTTGCTTCTTCATCTCCTACAATCTGCCGCTTTGCCGGGTCATATACTACCGGGCGGCCTGTTTCCATAGAAATATTAGCTAAAATACAACTAGCTGTCGAAATATGTCCTTCCTCAATATCGGCTACCGGACGGCTGTTTTTCTCAATAGCAGCCAGGAAATCGAGCATATGAAGCCTGGTGGCAGGTGCTGCATTCAACTCAATCCGTTCTTCCGTAACATCTTCCGGATATTTCTCTTTTTCATATACCACATCTTTGTGAATCTTTTGTGCTTTATTATCCTGTGGAATAAAATCATACTGCATGGTGGAAGCAATTAAAGTTCCTTTCTCTCCATACAAAGTAAATGACCAGGGATAATCCGGATTGGCAGGCGTTCCCCAGGTGCGGTGCTGCCATACACAATTCAATCCATCATATTCAAATACAGCCACCTGCGTATCAGCAATATTTGATTTTCCTTCTTTCTGTACATATATTCCCCCATTGGATGTAATGCGTGTAGGCCATCCCAGTTTCAGCATCCAGCGAACGGTATCAAACATGTGCACACACATATCTCCCATGATGCCATTTCCATACTCCTTAAAAGTACGCCACCAGCGGATATGCGGCAATCCATCATAGGGACGCATCGGCGCAGGTCCAGTCCACATTTCATAATCCAGAAAAGCCGGAACAGGTTCTGTCGGAGGATTGCCATTGGCCCGCATATGAAAATAGCAACACATTTCTACGTGCGAAATTTTACCTAATAACCCGGCATCTACAATATTCTTTTTGGCTTCAATCAAATGAGGCGTGCTTTTACGCTGGGTTCCTACCTGTACTACTTTATTATATTTTCTGGCAGCAGCCACCATGGCTTCTCCTTCCATTACATCCACACTGATAGGTTTTTGCACATACACATGCGCGCCTGCTTTTACTGCATCTATCATTTGCATCGCATGCCAGTGGTCTGGTGTGCCGATCAGTACAATATCCAGTTTGTTTTTATTCTCGGAAAGCAATTTCCGGTAATCTGTATAGAGTTTAGGTTTCTTTTTGGATTTCTGCCGCTGGCTTACCAATGCAGCTGCTCCATCGAGCATGTTTTTATCCACATCACAAAGGGCCACCACTTCTACCGGAGCTACCTGTATCAGACGGAACAGATCGCTTTTTCCATACCAGCCGGTTCCTATCAAAGCTACCCTGAGTGTAGTAGCCGGAGAAAGAAACTCCAGACTTGGCGTTCCAAGGGTAGTGAGGGCAAGGGAAGCAGAAGCGCCTTTCAGAAATCGGCGGCGGTTGAGAGAATACTCATTCATTGTTATAAAATATTAAGGTTTAGAAATGGTGCATAAGCACAAGTTATCCGTATAAAAAATTTCAATTATTTCCGGAAATTATACCAGTACTTGTCCAGGCAATATACAAATATTCTGCTAACAGCAAGATAAATTAGCGTAGAAGTTAGAAATTGGAAGTTAGACTATGGAGGTTAGATAAGTATAAGAACTAAATTAAATCAGCTGAGACAATTTTATTTCTAAACAGTTTACTCCAATAGTTGATTAATTGTAACACTTATACACTTTCCAGCCTATAACCTCCAACTTCTATCTCCCCATAAATATGGCTTTTTCGGAGAAAATATATAAATTTAACAATTATTTTACTCTTATATTATGGGGAAGTATTTGTATACTAGTTGCCTGTTGAGTGTATGGTTATTGGGAATGATAGGTTGTGCGGCCAGATTAGGCAATAAGCCTGACGAAGGTCCCTCACCTGCTAAAACACCGGCAGAAGAATTAGCTACTTTCCGGCTGGAACCCGGCTTAAAAATTCAGTTAGTAGCTGCTGAGCCTATGGTGCAAGATCCGGTAATTATTACCTTCGACCCTGATGGAAGATTATGGGTAGTTGAAATGCGCGGATTTATGCCTACAGTGGATGGCAGTGGCGAAGATGCACCTATCGGACGGGTATCTGTATTAGAAGATAAGAATGGCGATGGAAAAATGGATATCAGTACCATTTATCTGGATAGCCTGGTTTTGCCAAGAGCCATCGCTTTGGTACCAGGGGGTGCCCTTATATCCCATAATAAATCGTTGTGGCTAACCCAGGATACAAACGGAGATTTAAAAGCCGATACAAAAACCCTCATCGATGCCGATTATGCAAAAAACGGCTTGCCTGAACATTCAGACAACGGTTTGTGGCGGGGTATTGATAACTGGTATTACAATGCAAAATCACGCTTCCGCTACAAATTGGCTGATGGAAAATGGAAACGGGATAGCACAGAATTCCGGGGTCAATGGGGAATCAGCCACGATGACAAAGGCCGCTTGGTTTATAACTACAACTGGTCACAACTACATGCGGACCTCGTACCGCCCAATTATCTTTCCCGCAACAAAAATCATACGCCTACCACCGGCATCGATCATGGACTTACTTTAGACAGAAGGATTTTCCCCATCCGGCCTAATCCGGCGGTAAACCGGGGATATATTCCCGGCACCTTAGATTCTACTGGCCGGCTGCTGGAATTTACGGCTGCCTGCTCTCCCCTGTTCTATAGGGGTAAAGCACTACCAGAATCGTTTTATGGAAATATTTTTGTATGTGAGCCTTCCGGCAATTTAATTAAACGCAATATTTCACAGGAAACCGGCTTGCAACTGAATGCCAGTGATCCTCATCCAGGCAAAGAATTTCTGGCTTCAACCGACGAACGTTTCCGTCCGGTACATCAGGCAACCGGCCCTGATGGCGCTTTATACATTGCGGATATGTACCGGGGATTAGTGCAGCATGCAGCCTATGTAACCCCTTATCTGAAGGAACAAACCCTCATGCGTAAACTGGTTCAACCTATTCATTATGGCCGTATCTGGCGGATTGTACCCGAAAACTGGAAACCTTCCAAGGCAGAAAAATTATCAACTGCAACTTCTATTGCGCTGGTTGAACGCTTGTCACATCCGGATGGATGGCACCGGGATGTTGCCCAGCGTTTACTGGTGGAGCGCAATGACAAAAGCAGTATTCCAGCCTTACAGCAACTGGCTAAACAAGGGCAATCCCATTTGGGCCGTTTTCATGCCCTATGGACACTCGAAGGCTTACATCAGTTAACCCCTGATCTGCTTTTTCAGACCTTGTCTGATTCGCATCCGCTAGTACGCAGCGCATCTTTACGCCTGCTGGAACCATTGGCCACATCAGATCAACAGGTACAGGCAAAATTGGAAACACATCTATTGAAAAGCTGGGAGCAAGCACCTGTAGAAGAAATTTTGCAGATCGCCCTATCAGCATCAGCACTTCGTCCGGAAGCGGCACATACTATTCTGGCTGGCATTGCAGATAAATATGGAGACTTGGCATTAATCCGGGATGCTATTTTGAGCAGCCTTCCCAACCAGGAATTTGCTTTTTTGCAACAACTCCGGACACCTCCTCAATGGCAGGCACATGCACCAGCCAAAGAGATTTTTCTGGAAATGCTATCCACTGCTGTACTCCGGAAAGGAAATGCAACTGAGCTCGATGGACTTTTAGCACTATTAGATAAGGATAAATTAGGCTGGCAGGAAAAAACCATTCTTACCTCAATGTCTGTGCAGGGAAATAATACCAAATTCAAACGTATCCGGCTGGATGGTGAACCCCGCATTTTAGCCAGAAAAGATATACAATTGTTACCTGCTCAAAAACAGGCTATTTCAACTTTATTTGAATGGCCCGGACATACTACCGATACCACCAGTACGCAGAAAAAGACACTGTTAAATGAAAACGAACAGAAACTTTTCGCCCTGGGACGGCAGCATTACCTGACTACCTGTGCCGGCTGTCATGGAACGGATGGTGCCGGGTTAAACCGCTTTGCGCCTCCGCTGATTGGCTCCGACTGGGTTTTGGGTGATGAAAAAAGGCTGGCTTTATTGGTTTTACATGGCATGGAGGGTCCGGTAGAAGTGAACGGAAAACTATACAATGCACCAGAAATTCTTCCGGTAATGCCGGCACATTCTACCATGGATGACGGCGCTATTACAGCGATTTTAACTTATATCCGCAATGAATGGGGCAACGATGCCGGTCCGGTAAGCCGTGGACTGGTAGGCGGCACCAGGCATACTTCACAAGGACGGGTTCAACCCTGGACGGCCAAAGAGCTAAACCAGCATATTCTGGAGGGGAAAGCAAATACTGGCAGTGGAGGGAAATAATTGATGATTGGTCAGTTGTCAATTATAAAGTTGATTGCAAGATAAATGGATTAATGAGTTCATGCTTACTTACAAAATTAAAGTATTGATTAATGGGCCAAGACCGGATTTTCGATTGTTAAAATCTTTTATTTGGTCTGATTTTCATAATATTGATTCAGACGGAAATTCTTTTAACCCAGCCAGCAGGGATTGGACCGAGTTGTATATTGCAAGCCGGGAGAATAAAAATGAAGTTATAGATATTAACCCTATAAATATTAATCCGCTGATTTTAGAAATCAAGGCAAGTAGTGAAATCCTTGGAAACAAAGCAGCTTATTTTTTAGCTAAAGAGACCTCAGGGCAAGTAATGTATCAAGAGGAAACCAGATTAAACGATGCTGATTTTTTACTAGATAAATTAGGAATTGACTTTAATATCCAGGATGCATTAGAAATGTCTAAAAGAAGTGTATGGCGAAAATCTAGTCTTGAAAATCCTTATCCTAACCTGAAAATTGATTGATATGATATGTAGCCAATACAGGATAAGTCTAGTCTGTACAAGCAGATTTCTAACTAATAACCATTAACAAATGACTACTAAACTTAAACATAATGCATAGAAGAGATTTTTTACAGAAAACAGCCTTTGGTGCCATGGCACTGTCTTTTCCAGTAATCCCAAATTTTCTCAAAGGGATACCTATGGGCGTAGTGGTACATTCCTATGCCAGCCGGTGGAATTCAAAAACGCCCAGCCAGGCTTATCCCGCTTTTACCAACGCCATCGACCTGCTCGAACATTGCCATCAGATTGGAGCCGGAGGCATACAGGTAGTGGTAAAAGACTGGTCGGCAGATTTTGTTAAAAAAGTACGTACCAGGAGAGAAAAGCTGGGTTTGTATATGGAAGGATCTATTGGCTTGCCTAAAAAAGCGGAAGATGTAGCCACGTTTGAAAAAGAAGTGGCGAATGCCAGAGAAGCCGGAGCTCAGATTTTACGCACCGTTAGCCTGGGCGGAAGGCGGTATGAAACATTTAAGTCCCAGCAAGAATTCGAAGCCTTTCAAAAAAGCGCCTTGCTCGCTCTGCAACTTTCTGAACCAGTTCTCAAAAAACACAAGATCAAACTAGGCGTAGAAAACCACAAAGAATGGCTGGCACCTGAACTGGCGGCTTTATTAAAACAAGTAAGCAGTGAATGGGTGGGTGTTACCCTGGATTTTGGAAATAGTATTGCCCTGCTGGAAGATCCGATGGAAGTGGTAGAGACTCTGGTTCCGTATGCAGTAAGTACTCATGTAAAAGACATGGCTGTAGCCGAATATGCAGATGGTTTTCTATTGTCGGAAGTTCCACTGGGAAAAGGAATACTGGATCTGCCCAGAATTGTGGCGCTGTGCAAAAAAAATAATCCCAACGTAACCTTTAACCTGGAAATGATCACCCGTGATCCTTTGGAAATACCTTGTCTGAAAGATGAATACTGGACTACTTTTGAAGGTATATCACCAACTGCACTTGCCCGGACTTTACGTATGGTAAAATCGCATCCCTATAAGCCTGAACTTCCCAGGGTTTCTCAACTGACAGCGGAAGAAAAACTAAAAGCAGAAGAAGATAATATTGTATCCTGCCTGGCCTATAGCAAAAACGAGTTAAATCTGAATTAAACACATTACACAACATTATTCTCAAAACATATTGACTCACAATACGCAGTAAACCAATTCAGCTTTTATGAAATAAATGGCCTTCTAACAACGATTGAAAACATCTTCTACTTGTACTTGCAAAATATTTATACCAAAACGTTAATGATTTAAATGGGAACAGAAAGTGAGTGAATAGAATTATTTTCTCTTCTGATAGTACAAAGCGGTAAAGTATTGTTTATTTGCGAAAGCCTGTAAGTATTGGGCAGAAACTATTTAATCATTACCTAGAACTATTTAGTATGAGTATAGAAACACTTCCTGGAA
This sequence comes from Rhodocytophaga rosea, assembly GCF_010119975.1. GTDB lineage: Bacteria > Bacteroidota > Bacteroidia > Cytophagales > 172606-1 > Rhodocytophaga > Rhodocytophaga rosea. Next base: position 6,846,728 of record NZ_CP048222.1, on the reverse strand, counting down.
TAAAATTATTTGATCTGAGCGGAAAAACAGCTATTGTTACAGGTGGTTCCAAAGGCCTGGGTCTGGCGATGGCGGCTGGGCTTGCTTCGGCAGGAGCAAATCTGATGCTGGTCAACCGGAATGCAGCAGAAGGCGAAGCAGCCGCAACGTCATTGAGTCAGCAATATGGGGTGAAAGCAGTTTCTTTCCCGGCAGATATTACCAGTCAAGCACAGACAGAAGCGATGGTTCAGGAAGCCTTGAACATATTCGGAAGAATTGATATTCTGATCAATAGTGCCGGCATTAATATCCGGGGAGCCATTGACCAGCTCAGCCTGGACGATTTTAACAAAGTAATGGAAGTGAATGTGAATGGCACCTGGCTCGCCTGCCGGGCAGTAATTCCGCATATGAAAGGAGTGGGTGCCGGAAAAATTATTAACTTGGCCAGTACACTTGGTTTGGTCGGCTTAGCCAACCGGACTCCCTACACAGCCAGTAAAGGGGCGGTAGTACAAATGACCAGGGCGCTTGCCTTAGAACTTGCTCCATTCAACATAAATGTAAATGCCATTTGTCCTGGACCATTCCTGACTGAAATGAATTTGCCTATCGCTGACTCTGATGAAGCTAAGAAATTTGTAGTAGGCGCTACTGCACTGGGCCGGTGGGCAGAATTAAAAGAAATACAGGGAGCAGCTCTACTTCTGGCAAGTGAGGCAGCTACCTATATGGTAGGTACCATACTCACCGTAGATGGTGGCTGGACAGCCAAGTAGCACCAATAGGCTAAGTAAAACATATAAAGAAAAAGCCGGATATACTTATATCCGGCTTTGTACTAACCTTTTAAGTGAAATTATCTGACAAGAATTACTTTCCTGGATTCCATCTTGCTTTCACTACCCAAACGGATAATATACATGCCAGGATTCTGATCGTTAGCATTCCATTCAAACTCATAGGCTTTGTCTTTCTCGGCTTCGCCTTCAAACAAGGTACTGACTTCTAATCCCTGGCTGTTGTATACTTTCAAGCGTACTTGCTCGGTTTGTGGCAAAGTAAAGCTAATGGTGATTTTCTCAGTAAATGGATTCGGATCAGCTTTTAAACCCATGCTTATCTCCATCTCTTCTGATGCCTGTTCAGCTTCGGTTCTGGCAGAAGCTATTAAGCCAGCTCCACCGCTGGAAGATACTTTGACCATCCAGTAATCAGTACCGCCTTGCGAAGCCTGGGTTCTGTCTCCAGAGATGCCAGAATCAGATCTGCCTGCTAATAAGTAGCCGCCATCGGAAGTCTGAATCACCGTTCTTAACTCTTCGGCCACAGAACCCCCAAAGCGTTTGTCCCACTGCCTGGTGCCGGATGAGTTGATTTTCACACTCCAGTAATCGGTGCCTCCTTGTGAGCCCTGCGACTTATCTCCACTCACGCCTGAATCTGATTTACCGCCTAATAAAAACCCACCATCTGTGGTCTTAATAATCGATCTGAGATCTTCTGTAAGTGTTCCACCGAAGCGTTTATCCCACAACTTGGTACCGCTTAAGTTGATCTTGATAATCCAGAAATCACTGCCACCTTGTGAAGATTGAGACTTGTCTCCAGATATGCCCGAAGTAGATAAGCCTCCTATCAAGTAGCCATCTGAAGTAGCTACCATTGCGTTGGCATCTTCATTGCCTGTGCCGCCAAAACGCTTGTCCCATACTTTGCTTCCTGTGGAGTTGATCTTGATCACCCAGAAGTCTCTGCCGCCCTGTGAAGCCTGACTCTTGTCTCCACTTACCCCTGAAGCTGACCTTCCAGCCAGTACAATGCTGCCATCTGAATTCACAACCGATGCTTCTACCCAGTCATCACCCGATCCACCAAAGCGTTTATCCCATATTTTCCCTCCGGTAGAGCTGATCTTGATCACCCAATAATCGGTTGCCCCTTGCGAAGCCTGACTCTTATCACCAGAGATACCAGACTGAGAATACCCTGTCAGAATATATTCTCCTGTCGACAATTGATGCAAAGTACGCAGGTCATCATTGCCACTACCCCGAATCGTTTGTCCCATTGTTTGGTGCCGGTAGAAGTAATCTTGACTACCCAATAATCCTGTCCGCCTTGAGAAGCCTGCGTTTTATCTCCACTGATACCTGACATTGAGTTTCCTCCTAACAAGTAGCCGCCATCCGAAGTGCGGATGATCGTATTGAGATAATCTCCGGCAGAACCACCAAAGCGTTTGTCCCACTGCTTATTGCCGGAAGCATCCGTTTTTACAATCCAGTAATCCTGTGCCCCTTGCGTACCCTGAGTTCTGTCACCAGATATAGCAGAAGTTGAGTGTCCGCCTAACAGATAGCCGCCATCTGAAGTTTTAATGACTACACTAAAGTTATCTGCCCCACTGCCGCCAAAGCGCTTGTTCCATTGCGAAGTAGCTACTACCGGATTGGCAACCGTAATAGTATAGTCCTGGGTTTCGCCTAAAGCAAACTGCTCACATGCTTGACCGCTTGTAACCACAGCCCCAAATTTGCTTCGTATGCGCACTCGTTTGTATCCTGCTGTAATAGTAGCAGGAATGGTAACTGTACCCTTAAATATGCCTGTTCCGTAGGTAGGCGAAGCATATACAAACTCACCGCTATCATTAAAATCCTGGTCATCATTATAATCGATCCACACGCCAAAGCCCTGTGCACTTGGCCCGGATTGCATGCTGATGGGATACGTCTGACCTTTCACTACGGCGGTTGTTAACACATACAGTGGATTTAAATTAATATAATTGTTTGGTTGCCCATTACAACCTGAGTTTTGATGATCCAGGGTATTAAAACTAAAATCATCGATATAATCTCCTGAAGTGCAAGGTGCGGCATAAAATGGGGTGCAGTGACCAATGCTAATGGTATAGTCTTCTGTTTCTCCCGGTCTTCCAAGCGCTTTATCAGCATCTAACGCTGTAGGCACATAATTATACACACTCCGTACCCGCATCCGTTTTAAGCCGTTACCCAGAAAATTATCCGGAATAGTTATGCTGCTGATAAATCCGCCGGTGCTGGCTGTACCAGAGTGGTATACAAATTCCCCGGGATCATCAAACGTCTTGTTATCATTAAAATCAATCCATACCCCAAAGCCTTGTGGATTTGGACCCGATTGCATACTAATACCATAAGTTTTTCCAGCCAGTAACTGGGTAGTTTTCGTGCCAGTTGGGGCATGATTAATATAGTTATTCGCCAGCCCGTTACAACCAGAATTACTATTAACAAGGGTATTCAGGCCGAAATGATTGATATAATCACTGTTATTGCAACCATATGGATAGGAAAGCGGAAAATCATACCCACCTGAAGATAAGGCATTGCCTACCGTAAATAAGGCTTTGTATCTGCTGGTAGTGCCATTGTCATATATAGAAATATCATGAATATTAACACCAGAACTCACGCCGGTATAGGTTTTTGAATTAGGATATGTATTGTCATTAAATGCTGTCTTGTTAGAAGGCCCCGCAAATAAATCACCTGCATCCCCCCGGTTGAGTTGATAATCCAGATCATTTCTGCCATCGGCCTCTTCCAGATCTACCCCTTTTAAGTTTTCATCGGCATTTACATAATTGGTAGGCGGATACATAGATGTTTTATCCGTATTGATATGCCAGATGGCCAGACCACTTCCATTCAACGCCACATCCAGGTTTAATTTCTGCCGGTTTTCTATCAGGAAATATTCATTAGGCACAGGTGTATTCATCCGGTACCCAATTGCACCAAAATATAAGGAGTAATTACCAGGTGTAGTAATCGTAGTAGGCGACATCCATCCCAGAGTTGTTCTTGCCCAGGCACTCATATTGCCAGGTTGATGCTCTTTGCCTAGCCAGCCGGCACTGCCCATTAAGCACCATTCGCCTATTCCTTCAGAACTGCCATTTTTTTCATCAGTATCGTATAAATCTGGTAAGCCCAGATTATGGCCGAATTCATGGCAGTAAACACCTATGCCTACAATATCGTTGGTAAAAATCCTGGTCTCCGGGTTAATCATATAATCTTCAACTAGCACTCCATCATAGCTAACCTGCTTGCTGTTGGCTGATAACCACCAGCGGTGCGACCAGATATATTGCAACTGGTTTCCTTCTTCTGCTCCCGGACCAGCATGGGCAACAATGATTCCGTCTACTTTTCCATCTTTATCATTATCATATTTTGAAAAATCTACCCCTGCTTTGTTTGCAGCATCTACTGCCTCCCGCACCAGATCAACGGAGCGAAGATCGCCGTTTTTCTTGCCATAGTACTCGTAACTATTTTTGGCGGTATACCATCCGACTACATCGGTATCTACGGTTAGAGAGTACACGGAGCTTTTAATAAAGAAATCTCTGAAGCTGCCAGTACCTCTGTAATTTGTGGCATTCATCATATTATTGAAATAAGCATTTCCATACGTATTGGGCATATCAGGATATTTAATTAAAATAAGCAGGGTTTTTATATTTCCTGACCTGGGATAGCCTGCATTCTGCCCGCTTAATAATGGCGAATTTGACGGATTAAGTAGAGATGTATTAGACTGCGAAGGTGCATCCGGCTTCAATGATTTAGGTGTTTTTTGCAGAAATGTTTTTTCTTCCGGTTTTCTTTCCTCTGAATTTCTGGCTTTTACTCCTGTAGCTACCAGTTTGCCATCTACTTTACGGGCATATTCATACATTCCGTTTTTTTCTACGACTGTATAGCCATCCACGGTTTCAGTCCAGGAATTTAGTAAGTTCCCTTTTCCGATAATGGTTATGGAAGTCCCATCCGCTTGTTTAATGGTGATCGGATAGGGGGAAGCCGGACAATTAGAGGGTTGCTGGGCCATCATGGGCAAACCGCACAATAACAAATACGCACTGATAATAAATTGTTTAATTTTCATGGTTTGTTTAAAACTTTGGTAATGATGTGAATAGATTTTTTTGTTGTTTAGTTATTATTAATTGGTAAGCAACAGATTATAAGGCCACTCTTTTGAATAGTGAATAAAACACCGGGCTGATACTATTTCTTGTTACAAAAAATGAGTGTGGATAACAGTAGTTTTAATGGGCTGCTAATCTGTTTGAAGGATAGATTCTCTTAGGTCAGGTACACAGTTTAGTGCCCGTCTGGAAGAAAGGTTAACAGGGAAATGTGAAATTTTTAAAGGGATGTAAAATAAAATTTTAAGCGGTAAATAAGCTTTTTCTGCCAGTGCTTTCCGTGTTTTTAATGCCATAACTAAACACAATGCTCTTATAAAATACATTTACTCATACAAAACTTCTTACTTCCACATATAAAATAAAAGCCGGACATATAGTCCGGCTCTCAGATAAATACAATTTTTTAGCAGAAATTAATTATTTTACAAGGATCACTTTTTTAGTCTGAACTTTACTTTCGCTGCCTAGTCGGATGATGTACATGCCTGGCTGCTGATCGGTGGCTTTCCACTCAAACATATAGGCTTTGTCTTTCTCGGCTTCGCCTTCAAATAAAGTATTAACCTCCAGCCCGATACTGTTATACACTTTTAATCTCACTTGCTCAGTTTGAGGCAAAGTAAAGCTAATGGTGATTTTCTCAGTGAATGGATTCGGATCAGCCTGTAAGTGGAAATCTGCCTCCATATGCTCCTCTTCTGCTATCAGTTCCTGCTCAGAGGCTATTCTGGCACCACCACTGGAAGACACTTTCACCATCCAGTAATCAGTACCGCCTTGCGAAGCTTGTGATTTATCTCCGCCTATGCCAGAATCAGATCTGCCTGCTAACAAGTAGCCTCCATCGGAAGTCTGTAACACCGTTCTTAACTCTTCTGCTGCTGAACCTCCAAAGCGTTTGTCCCATTGCTTGGTGCCTGTAGATGTGATTTTAACTGCCCAGTAATCCTGCCCCCTTGTGAACCTTGGGTTTTGTCTCCACTCACGCCTGAATCTGATTTACCACCTAGTAAATAACCCCCATCCGAGGTACGGATCACCGACCGAAGATCTTCTGTCAGGCTACCCCCAAATCGCTTGTCCCATACTTTCCCGCCTGTGGAGTTGAGCCTGATCACCCAGAAATCCTGTCCGCCTTGCGAAGCCTGACTCTTGTCTCCACTCACGCCTGAAGTAGACAAGCCTCCTATCAAGAAACCGCCATCACCAGTTGTAGCCATCGCATAGGCATCTTCATTGCCTGAACCCCCAAAACGTTTGTCCCACACCTTACCCCCTGTAGAATTGATCTTGATCACCCAGAAGTCTCTGCCGCCCTGTGAAGCCTGACTCTTGTCTCCACTTAAGCCTGAGGCTGACCTTCCGGCCAGTACAATGCTGCCATCTGAATTCACAACTGATGCTTCTACCCAGTCATCACCCGATCCACCAAAGCGTTTATCCCATATTTTCCCTCCGGTAGAGCTGATCTTGATCACCCAATAATCGGTTGCCCCTTGCGAAGCCTGACTCTTATCGCCAGAGATTCCTGACAGAGAATTGCCGCTTAGGATATACTCTCCTGTGGAAAGCTGATACAAGGTACGCAAATCATCATTACCACTACCCCCGAATCGTTTGTCCCATTGTTTGGTGCCGGTAGAAGTAATCTTCACTACCCAATAATCCTGTCCGCCTTGAGAAGCCTGCGACTTATCTCCTGAGATGCCTGACAGAGAATTACCTCCCAGTAAGTAGCCGCCATCCGAAGTGCGGATGATCGTATTGAGATAATCTCCGGCTGAACCGCCAAAACGTTTGTCCCACTGCTTATTGCCGGAAGCATCCGTTTTTACAATCCAGTAATCCTGTGCCCCTTGCGTGCCTTGGGTTCTGTCGCCGCTCACGGCTGAAGTAGAATGTCCGCCCAGCAGATAGCCGCCATCAGAAGTTTTGATCACTATACTAAAATTATCTGCCCCACTGCCGCCAAAACGCTTGTTCCACTGGGAAGAGGTTACTACTCCATCATTGATCGTGATGGTATAATCTTCTGTTTCTCCTCCGGAGGTAACATCCGTACAAGATTCAGCAGCCGTGAAAGTACCATTGTACTTACATCTGACCCTCATTCTGCGCTGTCCGGTGGAAACGGTTGAAGGAATGGTAATGTTGGTAGTAAGTAAACTCGTGGTGGCTGATGGAGAACCATATATAAACTCTCCACTGTCATTAAAATCCTGGTCGTTGTTATAATCAATCCATACCCCAAAACCCTGCGGAAAAGAACCTGCCTGCATTTTCAAAGCATAGGTTTTTCCTTTGCTTACCGTAGTGGTAAGTGTTCCGGTAGCCGGGTTATTGATATAGCCATTTACGGAGGCTACTTCTGTATTACAGCCTGTATTATTGTTAACCAGGGTATTAAAGCTGAAATTATTGATATAATCTCCAAAAGCACAGTTGGCTTGTGGAATACAGTACCCGATGCTCACCGTATAATCTTCTACTTCCCCTACCGTGTATTTCGCACACCACTCACTGGCAGCAGGCACAGCAAAATACTTAGTCCGGACACGCATGCGCCTCTCGCCGGCTGATGCTGAAGCAGGAATCGTAACAGTACCAGTAAAAACAGTTTTACCAGCTGAGGGAGAAGCATACACAAATTCGCCTGTATCTCCAAAATCACTGTCATTATTATAGTCAATCCACACCCCAAAGCCTTGCGATAAATTAGGCCCTCCCTGCATACTAATGGTATAACTTTGCCCTTTCTGAAGCTGGGTAGTTTTGGTGCCTGTAGGTGCATAATTGATATAATTAGCCGTTTGCCCATTACAGCCTGAGCTATTGTTGACAAGGGTGTTGAGGCTGAAATTATTAATATAATCTCCGGTAGAACAAGGATTATCGAAGGCAGGAACACAATAGGAAGACAAGATATACGTACCGCCAGTGCCTGTACCAGCAAAGTTAGTTACCCGGATAGGTCCGGTATTAGCGGAAGGAGAAGTAGCGATAATGGTGGTAGCATTTACGACTGTAAACTGAGCCTGAACATTATTAAAAGTAACTGCAGTAGTGCCCAGGAATTTACTTCCTTTAATGGTAACACTGCTTCCTACTGGTCCTCCGGCCGGATCAAAGGAATTGACGATAGGTGCTCCCAGCATTTTTTGCAAGGCTTTAAAGGCATTTATCCGTCCGTAACCCATTTCATTGTTCCAGGTGCCGTACGAATAACCAGGTGAATAGGTATACCCGGCTACCTTATCTGTAGATTGCAGCAGATAGGACATTAATAAGGCCCAGTTTGCGTTCTGGTTTACCGAAGCCATCAAGCCTACCACCCCAGCCGCAACCGGGCAAGCCGCTGAGGTGCCATTAAAATAAGTATAATCACTCCCGGTATTATAACCGGCTGCTCCGATCCGATCGGTCGTATACGTATTCACACCGGGTGCTACGATATCTACCAGGTTGCCATAATTTGAAAAACTTGCTCTTTTATCAAAACTATCAGAAGCTCCTACGCCTACCACATTGGTATAACTAGCCGGATACACGGTAGGATTATTTAGATTGTCATTGGCGGTAGAAGCAAGGATAACTGCCCCCAATCCTCCCCGGCTGTTGGTGCGCATGGATGTAAAACTCGCTTCAACGGAAGCTGCAAAACTAGCCGAACCAAAGGAATAGCTATTACTTACGGCGACCACCCCTGGTGAATTAATTACCTTGGATGCCGCTCTGGCAATAACAGTAGCATCGGTAGAAAAACTACCAGTACTGATGGCATTATAACCCATCGCAATTGGCATCACTTTGATATTAAATCCTACACCAGCCACACCAGTCGTATTATTGGTGGTAGCTGCGATTAAGCCGGCACAGGGCGTACCATGATTGGCATAGGCATTCTCCGGTGCAGGAATATTATCATTGTTCACTGCATCATAAGGATTCACTATTTTTCCTGCCATATCCGGGTGAGAAAGTTCATAACCATGGCCATCGATAACAGCTACGGTTACAGAATAAGCGCCAGTATTAATATTCCATGCTTCCGGGGCATCTATATCAGCATCGGATGCCTGGTTCAAAAACCATTGTGCGGAAAAATATACATCGTTAGGTGTTAAATGACTATAGCCGGTGAATGTAAAGTCAGGCTCTGCAAACTCTACCTGTCCACTTTCAAACAAGCTATTTGCGGTGTTGAACACACTGCCTCCCTTACTTACGGCTACTACATATTGTATTCTGTCTCCCAGGTTAATTTCTTCTACAATTGCTGCTTTATTATTTTTCAGAAAGGCTTTGATCTGTGCCAGGTCAGCGCCTTTCTTTATGCTGAAGTGAATTTTATTACCCACAAATACTTTGTCTTTACCCACCATAAAAGCAGGATAAGCTGTAATGACATCCGGATTACTTTTGAGCTGTTTTTCTACTCGCTGGTAGCTTCCAGACAACCCTGCCTGGCCTGCATTCACCCTATACCGAACGGCATTTGCAGGAGCAAATACGTCTGCTTGCTGAGGTGTTGCCACCTCCTTAAGAAAACTACCGGCATAAGTTTTACTTTTAGCCAGATTAGGTTTAGATGAGAAAGTGACAAAAATTTCATCTTGCTTTGGCGTGAGAGCAACTTTTTTCCCATTCAGGTAATAGGCATACTCTTCCGCACTCTCCTGGATAGTTTGCGCGGGGGCAACTGCCTGAAAACAACACATTAATAAACAATACAAAGTAAATTTTTTCATGATAAGGTAGATTTTAAGGAGCTAATAGCAAATACTTTTCAGAAGTACCCCGGCAAATAATGGAGGTATAGCAGGTAAATGAACACAGATGTACCTAACATGATACACATGTACATCAATGAGTAAGCAAATAGCTGGGAGGTTAACAGGAAGATAAAGATTTTTTTGAGTGCCTTCAAGTAAATCAGCGATTTTATTGCATTCCGTCTGTAATGATATACTGAAGGCAAATGTGGCTTAAAAAAAGCATTACTCTTCTTGAATAGAGTATTTCACTAGCTGAAATAATAGGGCAATCAACCTGAACAAGTATTTACCTTATTCTGGCCATTCAATAGCTTTTTGCTCTGGTGTAAGGAATGAATCCCGGCAGGTATATCGCCTGCCAGGAAGAGTAGTTGCATTATTCGCCCTGTTTTACTTTTAATACATAAGCTGGTACTAATCCATGGGCTTCTTTATGGGTATGGATCACCGAAGTAGAGTTTTTTGCCTCAGACAGGCACATTACGGTTCCACTGTTTTCATCGACCCAGTAATTAATAAAGTTCACGCCATACTTTTGCTGAACAGCTAAATCTTTTTCGTGTGCCGCAGCTACATCCTTTGCCGTAACTTTCCCTGCGCCTAACTCATATACATCCAGGTAAAATTCACCCTTTCCATGGATAATTGCCTCCGGACCATCAGTTACCTGGTAAGTATAAGCTGGCAACAAGCCATGTGCTTCAGCATGCGTTTTACGGATAGAGGCACTATCGCTGGCGGATGACAGGCAGTAAACGAGGCCTTTTTGTTCATCTACCCAGTATTTTAAGAATTGTACACCGTATTTGCTTTGAACGGCCAGATCTTTGGCATGTGCTTCGGCAACGCCCTCAAATTTTACTTTGCCAGGTTGTAACTGGTGAACATCGATATACAGATGCCTGTTACCTTCAAAGGATTGGGAAGAAATACTTGCCTGACCGGATTGGGCAAACAAGTGAAAGGAAATAATACTGTAGATGCTTGCGGTGAAAAGCACTTTTACGAACGTTTTCATAATTGATGATTGTTGAAGTGATTTGTTGTTGTTTTCGGATGCAAAACAAGGCGTTGCCGGCCTTTCGGATATAAGGAATTTTCCCTATTTTACAGAGGCTTTCTCCATATTTTACACATCCATCCTGGCACACCTATGCAGCTAATTGAGCGGGAAATCTTTCTTGATAGTTTGCAAACCATATATGAGCAAATTTCTTCGGAGGGACATTGTGTATTTGTGACCGGAGAAGCCGGATTAGGTAAAACTTCTCTGGTAAAAGTGTTTTGTAAGCAGCAGGAAGATGAACAGGTATATTGGGGTGCCTGCGATGCCTTATTTACCCCACGCCCGCTGGCTCCGCTCTATGATATTTTAGGGCAAATGAGGCATGACCTCTGGCCTGCGATGCATACCATTGAAGAAAGGGCCACACTGTTCAGCAGGTTTTTCCATGAATTAAGCGATTCAAATCAAAAAACCATCATTGTATTTGAAGACATACACTGGGCGGATGAAGCAACCCTGGATTTTATAAAATTTCTGGCAAGGCGCATTAGCAGGTTAAAATGCCTGTTTATTCTTACCTACCGCGATGATGAAATATCCTCACAACATCCCTTACGGAATATACTGGGCCAGTTGCCGCCTGATACATTTACCCGCTTACAGTTAACACCATTATCGAGGCAGGTGGTTGAAAAAATGGTTGGCAACAGAAAATACAGTGGCGAAGAGTTATATACGCTTTCCGGTGGAAATCCTTTTTATGTAACTGAAATTCTGGCCACTTATAATCAGGTATTGCCAGATAATATCAGGGATTCCATATTAGCTTCGTATAATCGCAAGGAGGAAAAAACCAGGCAGGCTATAGAGTTACTTTCAGTCATCCCCAACAGCTTCGAAGTAAAATATCTTGAAAGACTGGAACCTTTATATGCTTCTGCCTTGGATCAGTGTCTGGAACTAAAAGTGCTTATCATTAAAGAAGGCTATATTTCTTTTAAACACGAATTATTCCGGAGAACCATCGAAACTTCTTTATCACCTTTAAAAAGGGTAGCCTTACATAAAAAGATATTGCATCTGCTGCGGGAAAGTTTTGAACAAAACCAGGAAATTGAACGCATTGTACACCATGCCAAAAATGCAAATGAATATGCCCTGGTTGTTCAATATGCTCCTCCTGCCGCCAGGCAAGCGGCGGCACTGGGTGCCCACATCGAAGCAGCTAAATTGTATCTGTCAGCCATTGAATATTACCAGGGGAATGATAGGGCTTTGCTGGTTCAATTCTATGAAGCCTATGCCTATGAATGTTATCTCACTAACCAGATTAAAGAAGCCATCATCTACACAGGAAAAGCCTTACAGCTTTGGAAGGAGAAAAAAGAAAACGAGAAAACAGGCAATTGCCTCCGGTTTCTCTCCCGGCTATGGTGGTTTGATGGAAACGGAAAACAGGCTAGAAGTTTTGCCAGCCAGGCGGTTGAAATCCTGGAAGACCAACCCCCATCAAGGGCAAAGGCTATGGCCTTTAGCAATATGTCGCAGTTAAAATTGCAGTCAGATCTATCGGATGAATGCCTGCTCTGGGGAGAAAAAGCAATTGCGATTGCCAGGGAACTGGACGATCAGGAAACGGTAGCAAATGCCTTGAACAGTATGGGTTCAACCCTTATGCTCGATCCATCTTCCAGGCCAAAAGGGGTAGCGTTGCTGCGGCGAAGCATGGAAATTGCCCTTCAACATTCCTACCACGAACATGTCGCCCGCGCCTACATTGAAATGGGCAGTAATGCGATTGTGATAAAAGACTATGCCTTTGCGACAAAAGAACTGGACGAGGGTATCATTTATTGTGAAGAAAGAGACCTGGATGCCATGAAGTTGTATATGCTCGGCTGGAAAGCCAGGCTACACCTCGAAACCGGTTTCTGGAAGGAAGCCTATAACAACGCAACTGACCTGCTAAAAAATGAAACCCTGGTACCGGTGATAAAAATTGGTGCCCTTACCGTTGCTGGAATTATCAAGACAAGAAGAGGAGATCCGGATGCACTTCCTTTATTACTCGAGGCAAAAACTATGGCTTTTGAAACCATGGAATTGCAAAGAATGATACCAGCCTTATATGCTTTACTGGAATATGAATGGCTGACCGGAAAGACTTATATTGAACCAGAGGCGCTTAACCAGGCCTTACGCATGTTCCGGGAGGTGAGTAAAGTTTCCAAAAGAAGTAAGTTTTACTACTGGTTACGGAAAGCAAGGAAACACGATCCCTTTCTTACTGAAATAGGAGAAAATGATGAAATAACTCCTGTACCAATGGCGTTGGAAGAGGCAGCATTCTGGCAGCAGTTAGGTTGCCCGTATGAGCAGGCGCTCGCGCTGTTTGATGGAGATGAGTCTGACAAGAAACAAGCAATTGCCAGTATGCAGGAACTGGGAGCAAGTGCCGTTTACGAAAAAATGAAGCAGGAAATGCGTGCAGAAGGGATTAAAAGCATCCCAAGAGGAATTAGAAAATCTACCCAGACCAATCCTAGATTTTTAACAAGCAGGGAGTTAGAAATATTGCAGTTATTAAAAGGTGGCAAACAGAATAAAGAAATCGCCGATATCCTTTTTATTTCCGCCAAAACGGTGGACCACCACATCTCTGCCATCCTTTCTAAACTTGATGTAAATACACGGGCAAAAGCTGTGCATGAAGCCCTTCGGCTGGAGATTATAAAATAGGGAACGTTCCTGGTTAAAATAGGGAATAGTTCTGTCGTCAAAACCACCTATCCTTCTCAATTTTGTGATCATCAATCACACACAATCACAAAAACAATATGAAAAAATTTGTTATTGAAAGAAACCTGCCGGGTGCAGGCAATCTTTCCCCAGAAGAATTACAGGCTATTTCTCAGACTTCCTGCGAAGTGGTAAATGGCTTAGGAAAACCGTATCACTGGGTTCAATCTTTTGTTACCGACGACAAGATCTATTGCGTGCATATTGCAGAAAGTGAAGAAGTTGTCAGGGAACATGCCAGGCTTGGTCAATTCCCGATCAATTCTGTAAATGAAGTGAAAGCTATTATTGATCCTGTTACGGGTAATAAATAGTAGCAACTCCGCTTTATTCATTGTTGCCTTTTCTCCATATAGAAATTACCAATTCATATCAATGTGGAGAAAAGGCAACAATCAAGACCTACAAAAAATTATGCCTACAGTCTTCTCGCTTTATTAAAGAGAAGCCTGTAGGCATTGTTGTAAGTATCCGTACAAGAAAAAATACTTGACAAAGTTATTCCAAAGCAAATTTTTAGAAGCTTGTCAACTATATAATAACATTAAACACCTGGTAAAGGAGAGTAACTGGCCGTTTTAATAAGGTTCTTATAGGCCTCACTAAATTTGAGTAGATCCTCCCTGGTTTTATGATCCGTAATTTCGCCATTCTGGTTTATCTTGCCTTTTATTCCCCGGATCAGTAAAGTAGTTTCGTCGGTAAACTGGGTCATTACTGTCCGCATGATTAATTGTAGTTCTTCATGTCCTTTCTGCCCGTCGGCTGATGCCGTAATGAGCCCGATGGGTTTTTCATAGAATACCGTAGTAGCTACACACCATTCAATGGCATTTTTGAGTCCGCTTGGAATGCTAAACACATATTCTGGTGTACAAATTAAAATGCCATCTGCCTGAGCTACTGCTTCCCGAAAGGCTATAATTTGCGGTGGCGGATTATCTGATGAATGTTCAGGGTCGAAATGCGGAAGGCTTTTTAAATCGGAATAGATGGTCAAATTAAAGTCATTTTCCGTTAGCTTGGCAAACACATCCACCAGTTTCTGATTAGCCGAATATTTACTGGCACTTCCAATAATAGCAAATATATTTTTCTTGTCTTTCATGGGTATATTTCTTTATCAGGATGAATCTATTGTCCTCTCTCACCCCTATTGTGGCTATTGCCAAATTTAGGATAAACGTTTCTGAATACCATTCGCAGATCTAATTTACATAAGAAAGCATGGCACAGACGTATCTGTGCAAATTTATTTAAATAACCTGTTTACCAAGACTTTGCCACTTATACCCCTCATTTATATAACCGCTTACAAAGAAAGAAAAGCCTGTTTCCGGATACCCGTACTTCCTATAAACCACACAGCTAAAGAAAATATGAGTATTCAGAAACGGACTTACCTGATGGAATCCCAAAACGAATATTAATATACATCCATACATTCCATCTGGTTAGAGAACAGAGAACCCATAAGCGGCTTGTCAAACCTTTCTGTCTGTTCAATCCAGTCGAGCACAGGTTCCCACAGCAGGTTTTTAAATTTAGCTCTGAAGAAGCCGAAATGACCTAGTTCTTTTACACCCAGTTCACCCGGACTATATTGCCAATGTGTAACTGCTGCCTGGCTATATTTTTTTAATAAGGCATGCATGGGCTGCAAAGGTGCAATGGCATCATCAGAAAAACCGATAGCTAACAAGGGAACCTGAATAGAGCTCAGTTGATGATCCGAATGAAAACCAAACATTCCTTTCCGGTTGCGGCACCACCTGGCCCATTCTAAGGCGATGCCTTTGGGTAAATCCCAGAAAATTTTAAGTGCCTTGCCTGGATAATATCCCAGCATATGGCTCATGAGCGGCATCAGAATATAAATCAGGAATGCATAGGTAAAGCGCAGGTGTATCGGCCACAAGCGCCAGTTCATATGCTGGGATGCAATGACTACTACTTTTGAAAAATAACTACTTTCTTTGGTCAGAGACAATATCTGGCCGGATATGCTATGGCCGATATAAGTAAATGTAGCATTAGGGTGCGTACTGCGGATATGTTTAATCACCGCATCCAGGTCATATTTTCCCCATTCCTGCATGGAGGCTTCTAAATTTTTCAGCGAAACAGGTATAGACTTCCCTATTCCCCTGTAATCGAAGGTATATACGGTGTAGCCTCTCCCTGCCAGGAACCTGGCAAATGCCCGGTAGTATTCCTGATGTACCCCTATGGCACTTCCAATCAGAATCACTTCTTCATGGGCATATACAGGCTGATAGCAAGTGGCATGTATGTTAAACTGGTCTTCGGTAATGATTTCCTGCTGAAATATGTGAATAAATGAATAGGGCAGATCTATTTTATGTACTGGCATGATTAATTCAGGATTGTTGAGTGGAGGGGATTGTTCTAAATAAGGTATATAGCATTCTTCAATGGCAAACTGCTCTGGAGGAATGATGTATTTGTAAGTACCCGGATACGTTTGGAAAGAAAAACAAGAGTGATTAAATCGCCTCTTGTTTTTCTATGTGAATGTCTTGCTTTTGCAATTTCACTTCACGGCTAATGGAAGTCTGGATAGAAAAGGTCTTGGAATAAGAGTAAGTGGCACTTTTCACCTCAATCGTATAGTCGCCATCTGGCAGGTCTTGCAGACTATACCTGGCTATGAATACTTCCTGATTGCCCAGATATTGATGATAAACGATTCCCTTGCGGCCATTCAGAATCTGTACCATCATTTTCTCATGGCCAAGATTTTCTACATGTAGCATCATTTTGAGTGAGTTGTCTTTGAAATAAGAAATGGCTTTCACTTTACCAGTGGAAGTGATCTCTATAGGATTTTCTCCTGAAGCTGCAGGCATAGCCATTCCATTCTGAAAGGATAACATACCTGCCAGCAACGTAGGAATAAGTGATTTAATAATACTTGTTGTTTTCATTGTTTTGATTGTGAATAGAGTTGTGATTAGAAAAATTGAAATAAAATAATTGTTAGTATAAAAGTCGCCGGGCTATAATATGGATAATCCATTTACAACACGGAAATATCCAATAAATGCATATGTTTTTATTTTTAAGAAAATCTCTTTAATAGGGCTATACTTCGCAACAAATGAAGTATATGATCAAAAGGCTGAAAGGTATATGTGCTGAAGCTGATAAGCAGGCACAGGAATAAGTACAATTACAAACCAGAGGTTAACAGGCTATAATAATTTTTTTTTGGAATGTTATGGTAAACCAGATACTTTCATTCTGTAGTTACCTTTTCAGCGCTTAGGAAAAACTTAATTTTTTTTCAGAACCGGTGTTAACCTTCGTTTACATAGAATACTCATATTCAGAAGAGGGACTACATTCGTTGAATTTGCACTAATCATTTTTACGTTTGAAGATAGCAAGCTACCAATCGGAGCAAGAACTGATCCTGGCACTGGGTGAAGGGAAAAAACAGGCACTGGAGTTTATATACAGTACTTACTGGCCAATGATTGCCAATTTTGTACGTACAAACCAGGGTAGCCAGCACGAAGCAGAAGATCTGTATCAGGAAGGGGTGATCACTTTGTATGAACAGGTGAGAAGTGGCGTTTTCCAGGGGAATTCCTCACTAAAAACGTATTTGTATGCCATCTGCCGCAATAAGTGGCTGAACAAGCTCAAGTCGAAAATTCATATAACCGACATACAGGAATTTATGTCAGATATGCCAGACGAGGACGCCCAGCATACAACGAGTCTGCCCGATGATGCAGATATAAAGAAAGCAATTGACGAACTGGGAGAGCCATGCCGGAGTATCCTGACAGGATTTTACTTCCACAAATATAGCCTGGAAGAGCTGGCTGAACTGATGGGATATGCCAACGACAATGTAGCCAAGCAACAAAAATTCCGTTGTATTGAGCGTTTAAAGAAACGGTTTTCTAACCTAAACAGATAAATATAAAATGATTCCGGAAAATGAAAAGTATGTAGATACTGCTTTAATTGAACAGTATTGGCTTGGGCGGTTACAGGGCGAGGATTTACAGAATTTTACCATTCGTATGAAAGCAGATATTGCTTTTTACCAGGAGGTGATGCTTCAAAAAACAATTATGGAGCAGGCAACAGAAGTAGGCCGGGAAGACATGCGCCGGGAGCTTAAACAAATGCACCAGCGATTGGGTCTGAGTGGAATACAGGCAAAAGAAGCACCCACCAGACAAATACACTTCCCATACCTGGCAGTGGCAGCTTCAATCCTTATCCTATTGCTTTCTACGGCTGTACTCTATTTTTCTTACTTTAAACAATCCGGCACTGGCCCTTCAACCGCAGTTGTACAACCGGTACAGCCTTTACCAGCACAACAGGTTAAAATACGTTTTCAGGTGATTGGAGGCGCTCCTGATATGGGTTTTTCAGGGATAGACAAAGATTCTCTTACTACCATTCTGCTGTATCCGGCAGTTTCCAGCTCACCTGCCTATCAGTTTGATGATACCCTCCACTTATTCGGAGAATTTTCTACGCAACAACTCAGGCTGCAATACAACCCGGAAAAAGAGCAATATATCTTATTTTCTGATTCAATGGCATATCCCCTGCAACGCTATCAGCCCAGGCAAACTTTGCAACCAACTCCTTAATTCTTAATAGTCATTGGTCAGTTGTCACTAGTCATTGGTGAATTGAGAGGATTCTTTCATCAACTGGTATACCTCCCTCCTGCCCTATGGTAACTTAACCTGACCAATGACTATTTTCCCACCAGGATAAAAGGAGCCCAGAAAAAAGGATGACTGTAGTCTTTGTTGGCTATCATCTTCATCTTGGCTTGCTGCAAAGCTGCCCCCTTGCTCTTGCCTGAAAGCAAAGCCTTGTAAAAATAACCCATCAGCTCCGCTGTCGAATTATCAGGCACCTTCCAAAACGAAACCACTACATTCTTTGCCCCGGCATATAACAAGGCTCTTGTCAAGCCAATGATGCCTTCGCCTTTGGCTAACTTGCCCAAACCGGTCTCACAAGCTGATAAAGTCACTAACTCTGCCTGTAAAGCAAGGTTGTAGATCTCTCCGGTGTACAAAATGCCATCTTCCCCTGAAGTGCTGTCCTGGGCAAATAGCAACCCGGAAAGCTCCGGATACTGCCCATTGACAAAACCATGGGTAGCAATGTGGATATAGTTGTAAGCAGCCATTCCTTTTGCCTTCAGCTTTTCTTCCCCGGCTTGTTGATGCAGGTATAGGCTGGCTTTGTAGCCTTTCTGCTCAAACAGGGAAGCAATGGTTTCTACTTCCCCTTTGGAGGCAAGCAAAGGAGATACATAAGTACCATCCAGTAGCTGTCCCCGCATGGCTATACGTTTCTCCCCTGTCTGTTCAGCCGCTGCCACAGGCTCTGTTTGCAGGCCGGAAAGCACGCTTCTATTGGATGCCATGATCACATTGCTGGCTGAATCCTCAAAGACCGGAGCCATGGCTAACAAGTGCTTTTCTTGACTGGTCTGTTTCTGCTGTAAACGCTCATAGAGCAGGCTAGCTGAATAAGCATAACTGATGGCATATTTCTCAAGCAGATACTCCTTTTTGTTTACATCCCCACTTGTCAGCAAAGCCTCAAAAGGCAAAGTGGTCAGTTCCCCTTCCGGAATCAGAATCAGCTCTTTGATTGATTTGGGTAAGGGGTGGGCAAATAAGGTTTGGTACAAAGGATAAGCCGTCTGTTCATATAAATCCTGATCCCCTGAAAGAATAGCCTGCCGGAAAGCAGACAGCCTGCGCACAAACAAACTATCCAACGAAACCGAATGCAGCTGATAGCTTTTGCGGGTGATCACAAACACCTGCAACAGGGAATCACTCACTACATACTCCATCAGAGCTGTTTGTGCATCCAGTACGGATTGCAATTGAGATGGAGTCACCAGAGAAGATTGATATTTTAACTGATGGTAGCGGGGATAGTGTGTTTCAAGGGCAGCCATGAGCTTTTCCTGGGTGCGGTGCGCTGAAAACAATTCATTCTGATATTCCTGCAACTTACTGCTGTCGGCACCTGGGCCGGAGGTGACAAGTTTGGCAATTTGCTGGGTATAATTATTAATATATTTATTTAACTGCTGATCTTGTATCAGTAAAGAATCCGGAATCCCAGCAAATGCTTTCGCTTTTGTTTCGGCCAGTGTCGCTGATAATATATTTGCTTTACCCCGCTCTGCAAAATAAAATGCCTGTTGCAAATACTGTTTTTCGCCGGTTACGGCATGTAATGACAGGCAAGTTTGAAGGGAAGCCTGAAATATTTTTTTTGCCCTGCCGGCAAGCATCAGTTTGTCATTTTCGCTTGTGAGGCTCTGTTGAATCCGTTGTATGAGTGTATCAGTGGTAAGATAGGTAGCAATGGCCAGTTGCAAATCACTGGCTGCCTGTGTCTTTGTAAATTTTTTCCTGAATGCATCTGCTTTCAATTCTAAAGAATTAAGTAGTATAACACCATCCAGATAAATAGTTTGCTGATTGCCCATCGGAGGATTATATTGAACAAGGGAATCCTGAAAGGAAGGCATGTTTGCCATAATCGCATGCTGGTAGCCATCTAATGCCTGGTCGTACTCTCCTTTGGCTATATATACATCACCTAAAAAATGATAGGGCTCTGCCACATAAGGATTCAAATTACCCAGGGATTTTTTCCGGTTTATAAGGGCTTTCTGGTAATAAAGTAATGCCTGGTCATGCTCCCCTCTTTTAAAATGAATCTGGCCTATGCGGATATAATCATTTGCGACACTGGCATGGTTTTCACTCACAAATTTCAGCCGGATCTGGAGGGCTTTCTGGTAATAATCGAGTGCTTTCTCATTTTCGCCCAGGTAGCTGTAAATACGGCCAGCCAGGTGATAACTAGTGGCTACGTTAGGATGATTTTCAGTATAGGCTTTCACAAAAACCCTGGCTGCTTTCTGGCAATATTCCAACGCCTGGGTATAATCATTTTTTGCCGTATATATGGTGCTCAAACTATGATACGTGCTTCCCAGTACAGGATCTTCTTCGCCATGCAGGTGCAGATTAATATTAAAATCCTTCTGAAAGTATTCCAGGGCTTTGTCATATTCTGCTCTGGCAATGTATACATTTCCAATGCTATAATACGAACTGCTTACACTGGCATTATTTTCACCAAATGCTTTCCTCCGGATGTCTAATGCTTTGTGATGCAGTTCAAGCGACTTATTGGAATCTCCTTTATAATTACTGACCAGGGCCATACTATGATAAGCATCGGCCTCCAGGGGATGATCTGGGCCCAGCTTTTGCTGGCTTTCCTGCATTACCTCTGTTGCCTTTTGCTGTGCCTGATCGTATTTTCCCTGAGAAATCAGGCAGCGGGAGAGTTTATAATTACAGTCAATATAGCGTTTCCATAGCTGGTATTTCTTATATACCGCCGCCGCCTGGTCATAAAACACCATACTACTATCATATCTGCCTTTCTTTTGTAAATCCTGCGCTCGTTCATACCAGTTTTTAGCAAGCGTAGTATCAGCAGAAAATTGCTTTTTCTGGGCAAATGATGCCGTGGCAAACAACAAGAAGAATATGGATAGAACAATCGTTTTCATAAATCGGTAGTAGGCGGTAAGAATTGACTATTACAGAATGGCCCTTAACAAACTGGCTGTAATAAGCTATTGAGGCTAAAAATTATAAGCTACCAAAACGGAATAAAATAAGCCGAAATAAAACAAATAGATAAGCTATCAAAAATTGGCATTAGATAAAAGGTTTTTTTGTTTTTTGCTTGGCTGGCTTACAAACCTGATTGTTTTTCTGCTATTTTTCTGATATTAATATGGCAGATGCTACAAATCAGCATAATCTTTCCCCAAGCCAGAAACAGCCTATTTTCCCACCAGAATAAAAGGAGCCCAGAAAAAAGGATGACTGTAGTCTTTGTTGGCTATCATCTTCATCTTGGCTTGCTGTAAAGCTGCCCCCTTGCTCTTGCCTGAAAGCAGAGCCTTGTAAAAAGAACCCATCAACTCCGCTGTCGAATTATCAGGCACCTTCCAGAAGGAAACCACTACATTCTTTGCCCCGGCATATAACAAGGCTCTTGTCAAGCCAATGATGCCTTCGCCTTTGGCTAACTTGCCCAAACCGGTCTCACAAGCTGATAAAGTCACTAACTCTGCCTGTAAAGCAAGGTTGTAGATCTCTCCGGTGTACAAAATGCCATCTTCTTCTGAAGTGCTGTCCTGGGCAAATAGCAACCCGGAAAGCTCCGGATACTGCCCATTGACAAAACCATGGGTAGCAATGTGGATATAGTTGTAAGCAGCCATTCCTTTTGCCTTCAGCTTTTCTTCCCCGGCTTGTTGATGCAGGTATAGGCTGGCTTTGTAGCCTTTCTGCTCAAACAGGGAAGCAATGGTTTCTACTTCCCCTTTGGAAGCAAGCAAAGGAGATACATAAGTACCATCCAATAGCTGTCCCCGCATGGCTATACGTTTCTCCCCTGTCTGTTCAGCCGCTGCCACAGGCTCTGTTTGCAGGCCGGAAAGCACGCTTCTATTGGATGCCATGATCACATTGCTGGCTGAATCCTCAAAGACCGGAGCCATGGCTAACAAGTGCTTTTCTTGACTGGTCTGTTTCTGCTGTAAACGCTCATAGAGCAGGCTAGCTGAATAAGCATAACTGATGGCATATTTCTCAAGCAGATACTCCTTTTTGTTTACATCCCCACTTGTCAGCAAAGCCTCAAAAGGCAAAGTGGTCAGTTCCCCTTCCGGAATCAGAATCAGCTCTTTGATTGATTTGGGTAAGGGGTGGGCAAATAAGGTTTGGTACAAAGGATAAGCCGTCTGTTCATATAAATCCTGATCCCCTGAAAGAATAGCCTGCCGGAAAGCAGACAGCCTGCGCACAAACAAACTATCCAACGAAACCGAATGCAGCTGATAGCTTTTGCGGGTGATCACAAACACCTGCAACAGGGAATCACTCACTACATACTCCATCAGAGCTGTTTGTGCATCCAGTACGGATTGCAATTGAGATGGAGTCACCAGAGAAGATTGATATTTTAACTGATGGTAGCGGGGATAGTGTGTTTCAAGGGCAGCCATGAGCTTTTCCTGGGTGCGGTGCGCTGAAAACAATTCGTTCTGATACCCCTGCAACTTACTGCTGTCGGCTTCCTGACCATTGGCATATTCCTGGGCTAATAGCTGCTTGTATTCAGCAATTTCGCTACGAAGCCTTTCATCTGATTTTAGCAACGAATCTGCTATGCCTGAAAATTTTCTGGCTTTAGAATCTGCCAGGGTGGATGCTAACACACCTGCTTTGCCCCGCTCAGCAAAATAAAAGGCTTTGTCTTCATAGCGCTGTTCTCCGGTTTCCCGATGCAAGCGCACAGATAGCCGCAAAGCCGACTGATAGATGTCTCCGGACTTAGTGGTGAAGGCCAGTTTGTCTGTTTCCTCAGTGTGGGCATCAAGCAGTTGCCAGGTAAGTGTATCTAGGGAGCAATAGGTCTTATACGCCACCAACAGATTTTCTTTCGATGTGTTACATGACTTTTCGAGTGTTTCTGCTTTTAACTGCAACGAAGTGAGAAGGTGAAATCCATTAATGTAATCATTAGAAGTTAAGTTGGGATTGTGTAAAATGAGAGTATCCCGAAAAGAAGGAATATTGGTCAATATGGCTTGTTGAAACTGCCGGAGCGCTTCTGTATAGTCGTGCTTCGCCTGATAGACAAGGCCCATATCATTGTAAGTGGTAGCCAAGGAAGGATGGTGCTCTCCCAATACCTTCCGTTCAATAGCCAGGGCTTTTTCATTATAAGCCAGGGCATTCGGATAATCCCTTTATCTTTGTAAACATTTGCCAGATTTTTGTAAGAAATAGTAATATCCGGATGATCTTCACCCAAGGTTTTCATCCAGATATGCAGAGATTTCTGATAATATGCTACAGCCTGAGCATAGTCTCTTATTTCATAATAGCCGGCCCCACATTATTGTAAGAAGCCGCTACCATCCGATGGGTATCTCCATACACTTTACGCCGGATTTCCAACGCTTTTTTGTAAAATTCTATTCCTATTCTATCCTCTCCTTTTCCCCTGAATATACTGCCTCTGTTATTATAAGAAGCCGCTACATCCGGATGTTGTTCACCAAATATTTTAAGGCGGATATTGAGTCCCTTCGTATTGTACTCTAATGCTTTATCATATTCCCCTTTAAAATAATAGATGATCCCTATATTGTTATAGGCATACCCTACCTCCGAATGCGCTTCACCTACAGCTTTCATCCATAATTGCAGGGATTTCTGATAATATTCCAACGCCTTATCCAAGTCTCCTTTATTGCGGTATACAAATGCAATGCTGCTGTAAGACCTGGCTACCTCTGTATGGGTTTCGCCCAGTAACGTACACTTGATCTGCAAGGCTTTCTGGTAATATTCAATGGCCGGATCATACTTGCTTTCATCAAAATATATGTCTCCTATGGTTGTATAAGAAGCAGCTACATCCGGGTGTTGTTCACCAAATAGCTTAACATATATCCGCAGGGCATTTTGTGTGTTTTCTAGGGCTGGTGCCAGTTCGCCTTTTTCATAGTAAGCCTTAGCTACTAAAAGATATGCCTCTGCTTCTGCACCATTATCTTTGTTTAAATTAGACTGGTTTTCCTGTAAACTCTGCTGCGCCGTTAGTAAGCTCGCTTCATAGTCTGCCAGAGAAAATAAAATCAAAGAAGTTTTATTAAGGCAGTTTACATAAGGCATCCATAGCTGGTGCTTTTTATATAGACAGGATGCCTTTTCAAACAATACTTTCGCCGTATCAAATTTTTCCTGTGTATGAAGAAGTAAAGCCTGCTCAACCCATTTTCCAGCTAACGTAGTATCAGCCTTGAATAGCTTTTTCTGGGCAAAGCTAATGTTCGCAGCAATAAGGAGGGGCAATATTGAGAGAACAATTCTTTTCATAATTCAGGAGTAGGCGGCAAGACATGAATACTAAAAATATCTTTCGCAAGCAAGTTGCAGGTCAGATACTTATTTCTATATTATCGTTTATTTAAAAGCATCCGATAAGTAACCAATGGCTGCCGGGATTGTTAATTTTTTCTTTTTGCTAAGAAAGAGGTGTTAACTTTTTGCCAAAACAGAAACTAACTCTAAAGTGAAGATCCGCATTATTTACATACACAGATGTATTCCTTACAAAACCGCCCTATTTTATTTGCACTTAAACTTATGCTGATTCGTGCTGGTGTATTTATTACCGGGTTACTGGTGCTGTTAGGGCTTCAAACCGGGGCGCAGGCACAGGCTTTGCTTTCGGAATCTTCGCCCAAATATAAGGTAACCAGGCAAGTATTCAACCGTTTGACCTATGTTTTTGCAAACAGCCGTCCTGAACCTCAATTGCAGATCATTGCCCGGAAGGCAGGAAAACCCAAAACGATTGCCCAATATCAGCCTGGCAATAAGCCGCTTATTTCCCTGGATGAAGAAGTATATGACCTGTGTGCCAGGCTGGGCAAAGATTCATTGAATGCACTGGCGGTATTATTAAGCCACGAACTCGCCCACCATTACGAAAAACACGACTGGTATTATACTTTTGGGATTGGGAAAACCGAAAATCAAACTTCTGGTGATGAGATTGAGCGCTTTGAATCAGAGGCAGATTTTTATGGCTGTTTTTATGGAGAACTTGCCGGTTTTGCTACCGGACAGGTATTTCCGCAGATTCTAGATCTGGTATATGAAAACTTTCAATTAGCCAACCAGCTGAAAGGTTATCCCAGCAAAGAGGAAAGAAAGCTTACCTATCAGAAAAAACAAACAGACGCTGCCAGGATGATAGCTGTATTTAAAGCCGGACAGTTTTTGTATCTCATGCAGGATTATCAGTCGGCTACGCTGTGTTTTGATTACCTGGTCAACCGTTTTCCTAGCCGGGAGATTTTTAATAATTTGTCTGCCTCCATCCTTCAGCAGGCACTTGCCATCTATAATAGCCAGCAGCAACCTGGTTTTGTTTATCCGGTGGAGATGGATGCCAGAAGCCGGCTTAGTTCAACTCACCGGTCTTTTTCGGATGTGAATAGTGCCAAACCATTGTCACAACTCCTGCTGGATGCCAGGAAATATGCCCAGAAAGCCAAAGAGATCGATCCGGACTATGTACCGGCCTATATAAATCTGGCCTGTGTGTATTCTTTACAAGGCAATCAAGCGGCCGCTATTGGCGTTATCAATGAACTGGATATAAGCCAACTCACCGGAAATGCACATACCATCCGGGCCATTGCCTATTTTAAAGACCAGCAAACCGGAAAAGCCCAGCAGGATTTCGAATCGGCGCAGGAAAAGAAGGCTTATATGGCCTCTTACAATATGGCCTTGTTTGAAAAGATCAATGAATCGCTGGTGGAAAACCTGACCGGCTGGATACGCAACTGGTTCTCCCAGGAAACTTCTACTACAACAGCCCTAACGAAACCTGCCACCAGCCGGGAAAAAATCGCAGGAGAAGAAGCCTCCTCTCCCCTGCCCGGTCAGGTTCAGCAAGTGAAGGTAAATGAAAAACCTTATCTGTTGCTGCAATGGTCTCCGTCCTCAGATCTGATTAAATTAGGAATTCAGGCGTCTTCCAACCGGTATCTGGTTAGGTTTGCCCAGGAAAACTATGCTGGCAAAACGGCACGGTCACTACAGGCGGGCTCAAGTGCTGCCTCTTTGGTACAACAATATGGCGAACCGGCCTACACTTTTCCCGGAACTTCGGGCGAGTACTGGGTGTATCCTCAACATAAAATTGCCTTCGAAATTAACCCAGACCGGCGAATTTCCAGCTGGCTCATTTATGCAAGGGCTTTATAATCAGAGTAGCAGTTACTGGTCAGTTGTCATCATTTTTCACTATCTCAGTTCTTCCGTCATATCACAGGCTAGGTATTTCAGTATAATATAGCCTTAATGAAGTATTCACCGTATACTAATACTATTGCCTGAGAGAAAAATATACATACTTATCTCTCCCCTGTTTCTTGTGCAAGTAAGAGCCTGGCATAGGATGCAATAGTTTATTAATGTTAATTTTATTAACCACAATGGTGAAAGAAGCAAAAACAAGTTTTCCGGTACACGAATTAGTACGTAAGCGCTGGAGTGCCCGGTCATTTTCAGAAAAACCCCTAACAACTGAAGTTGTACATACGCTCATAGAAGCCGCTTCCTGGGCTCCCAGTTCTCTCAATGAACAGCCCTGGCATTATTCGTATGCTTTAAAAGGAACGCCTGGTTTCGATGCTATGTGGGCTTGTCTGCTTCCGGGGAATCAACCCTGGGCTAAAGATGCGGCTGTTCTCGTATTGAGTACTGGTTCTACTATCCTGGCAAAAACCGGACAAGCGAATCGTCATTTTATGCACGATTGTGGAATGGCCAATGCCATACTGCTGTTACAGGCAACCAGCATGGGCTTTTTCGGGCATACAATGGGCGGCTACGACCGTCAGAAAACCAGAGCGCTGTTTAACCTGCCCGATACTGAGGAAGATATATGCATGATAGCATTTGGATATTTAGATACACCTGAGAAGCTTACTGAGCCTTTTAAAACCCGTGAAGTTACACCCAGGCAACGAAAACCGCTGGAACAAATCAGTGCAGATGTGTCTTTCACACTAACTGGTGATGCTGCACTTCATGTATCGGCATCTTCTGGTAAATAAACTCCGGGAAGTATCCAGTTTAAGACGTATCGTATCTTTAAAATCGATAATAAATAATTGCCAAAACGGACAGTTGTATAAACTGTCCGTTTTGGCAATTATTTATTATCCAATCAGGTTTGCTTATTATTTCTGTGCCTGGGCTGCATTGATCTTTTCCAGTTCATTCATGTCGTCTTCCGACAAAGCAATGGAAGCCGCTTTTACGTTTTCCTCCAGGTGTTTTACCTTAGAAGTACCGGGAATCAGCAGAATATTATCTGCATGATGCAGCAGCCAGCTCAGGGCAATCTGGTGGGCAGTGGCACTATATTTCTGGGCTACCTGGTTGAGTTTATCCAGTGCCTGTACGTTACCGGCATTCAGCGGATACCAGGGAATAAAGGCAATACCATTCTGCTGGCAATACACTAGTTCATCTTCCCATTTGCGGTTATCTACACTGTACATATTCTGCACTGATACTACTTTTACATACTGCTGCGCCTTCTTAATCTGGTCTACTGATACTTCTGACAAGCCGATATGTTTCACCAGCCTCTCCTGCTGTGCTTTTTGCAGGAACTCTAGTGTATGTTCGTAAGGCACATTGGGGTCTACCCTATGCAATTGATAAAGGTCGATCTGGTCGAGTTTTAAGCGTTTCAGACTTCCTTCCAGGGCACGGCTCAAATAATCAGGATGCGCATTAATGGGCCACTGATTAGGTCCGGTACGTAATAAACCGCCTTTGGTAGCAATCACCAGGCCTTTTGGATAAGGATACAGGGCTTCAGCAATAAGCTCTTCGGATATATGCGGGCCATAACTGTCGGCGGTATCAATAAAATCAATTCCCAGTTCAACCGCTTTTTTTAAAACCCGCAATGATTCTTCCCTGTCTTTGGGAGGCCCCCAGATGCCTTCTCCTGTGATTCGCATCGCACCATAACCCATCCGGTTAACCGTAAGGTCGCCGCCGATCGTATAGGTTTTCTGAAATGAAACTGAGTTTGTCATAGCGTTGATTTTTTGTGATGAAAGTTTGATATGGCAGCGTATTTAAGATTTTTTAATGACCCTCGCAAGCTATATGAAGTACTTTATTGCATTCCATTAAACGCAACTGCAGGATACTCTTGTCCTTCAGGAAGCAGGATACACTTCTGGATCAGTAAATAAATAATTTGCTGCAAATGAGAATTATATAATAGTATTTTTAGAAAATCAGATCGAGGATTCCACCTACAATCATTACTGCAATAATAATCACGATTAGAACTACGATCAGGCCGAATTTTAGTAATTTTCCCATAAGTGTATATTTTTAAAATTATCTATGCTAGTACGCAGATCTACTCATCAGGTTTACCGTATGTAAATCAAAACATCACAAACTCAAAAAATACATTATCAGATTCGCCTATGACCTTACAAAAAGCCATTGAAATTGCCACCCAGGCCCATCAATCACAAGTAGATAAATATAATGCACCTTATATTATGCATGTAATGCGGGTGATGATGCGCGGCAGAACGGAAAATGAAAAAATAATTGGCGTACTACATGATGTTGTAGAAGATACCCCTTTTACATTCGAAGACCTGCAAAAAGAAGGTTTTTCTGACGACATACTGGCTGCCCTCCGCTGCCTGACCAAAGGCGAAGGTGAACCCTATGAACAGTATATTTCAAGAATCAAAACCAATAAACTGGCTATTGCCGTAAAACTTAATGACCTGGAGGATAATATGGACGTCCGGCGGATGCCGCAGATGCAGCCCAAAGATGTAGACCGCTTTAACAAATACCTAAAAGCCTATCATGAACTAGCCAAGCTGGCTAGCCAGTAAAATTTCGAGCTTCGCCCTGAAACGAGCTTTGCCCTGAAAGTTTAAAATCCATAAGATATTCTCTACTACAGTAAATTTTAAGAAGAAAACATCCGTTCATCCTTTAACAATACACTGACCCTGGTGCGAAAAACAACCACCAAATTCTTACTTTTTCTACTGGCAAGTATCCTGTTTATAGTTGTCTGCTACTTTTTTGCATATCCGCAGGTAATCCGCTGTGCTGCCATCCGGTTTACAGATTTTACAGAAATACAACCAGGAATTTACGCCAGTCCAGGCACGTCTGCCAGAGAGCAACAACAGTTAACCACACTTATTAAAACCTCTCAACAAAGACTGAAGGGATTCTGGGGGAACATAGAAAGCAAGCCGGTTATTATCTTTTGCCATACCCTGGAACTGTATCAGACATATGGAAGCCAGAATGGAAGTCCGGCAAATTACTTTGGTTCTCCGCTAGGTTTATTTGTAGTCATTAGTCCTGGTGGATTAGATATAGATGTGATCAGCCACGAAATGTGCCATGCCGAACTCACCGGAAGGCTTGGGTGGCTGACGATGAACATGGAAATTCCACAATGGTTTAATGAAGGACTGGCCCTGATGGTAGATTACCGTTTTCCGAATGCCAATGGGCAGGTTTCCTATCAGCTTTACCAGCAAAAGTGGAAGGAACTTACCTATGGCAGTAATTTTACGCTGAACTTAGATGAACTGGAAGAGATTGAACGATTTGTTCCCAAAGATGTGTATAGTCAGCAACTGGCCTACCTGCGGTCCGGCATGGAAGTGTCCAGATGGCTGGAAAAAGCACAGCGTATAGGTTTAGTACACTTAATTACTACTATTCAGTCTGGTGGAGATTTTGATGAATCTTATAAATCAATAGAAAATTCGCCACGCAAAGGAAGTAAATTCAACAAGAGTGAAGTCTATTCTACCGATAAATGACAAGAACAGAAAAACCAACATTCCGCCTTATTGTATATACAGCCAGAAGGAAAGGCAGATTGAATGTAAAAAGGTGCTAATAGAAAATTTTATTGATGTGGGCTTCTCTTGCAGATTGATAAGCTTGATATAAGCCAATAATATCAAGTGTTAGCTTTTCTGAAGCAGCTAGTTGCTTCCTGCGCTCTTTTAATTGTTTGCGACACCGAATTGAACAAATTTTCTTATTCCGGTGATAGCTTTTCATAGAAGTTCTGCAATAAGAACAGGTTGTAACAAAACCGGACTTTAGATTGGTATGGGATAGGCTAGTTTCCATAAAGCAAAAATACGCTCCTCTGCCGGGGATTCCTATCTAAATTGTATCCTAACCCTACACGCATTTGATAAGATTTTAATCTTACTAAAACTGATACCATATACAGGTTACCGATTGTATAATGTACCATTAAATTTTGTTGAATAACAGCACAATATTAGAGTAAAAACGGAATTAAATAAGAAACCGAATTGTTTTAAAAAGCGGTCTTTGCTCAGCGATAAACTACCATGAAAAATCTGATTATCCTTACTTTTTTTATATTTTCCCTACTTATGAGTTCCTGTGTAACCGTGATAGAACATGGCGGTTCCAGCGGTTGCCGGAGACCAAAAAACACAGAGCTATATAAACATCAAAAGCAGGTGGCCAAGGTGCGCCGGTAGAATATTATTACAAATTGCGGAATACAGGTGTATAATTCTATTTATATCTGCTGATAATCTGGATTCTTGAAAATAAGTCTTTACAGTTTTCCTTAAACCGTTTCATACTATCCCGGAACACATAATAAGGACTGATAATTAGAACGGACCCAAACACCAAGGCCATGGCTAAAGCCATAGTATTAGAAGCGAAGATATACATGGACAAAAACATGGCCATTAGCACATAAATGCTTGCAAATAAGCTAATTTTACTTTCCATATACCCATTCTTTAATACTTTCCTTTCTATCAGTCATCCCTCCGATTAGCAATCGGTTTATCTTCTGGTAACGCTGGTTGAGTAGTAAAATTTCATACTCCGGGTAAAAACCTCTCTTCCAGCCTTCATTCAAAACTGTAGTCAACTGCTGGTTACCAGTTTAGTGGCTAACAAAAAATAATGTTTTTTTATGAATGACGAATGCATAGATGCCGGGTTAACTTTTGATTGTTAATCACGTACATGCTATCAGTCAACTAAAACCAATACATAATCATGGAACAAGATAATCAGTTGCTCAAAGACTTTTCGGATGCAGAAAAAGGAGCTTACCTCAGTGCTATTGCCAGCATTGCAACGGCAGACAGAAAAGCGACAGAAGATGAAATAGAATTTCTGGAGGCCTTAGCCGACAGTGCAGACCTGCCTTCAGACCAGGAACAACTCGTGATGCAAGCCGCTAATGACCCTTCTAATACAAACCTGCAAAGCAACCTGGATATACTCAAAAATAGCCAGTTGCGTTTTTCGCTGCTAACCGATGTAATCAGCTTTGCCAAAGCCGATGGCGTATACACACCCGAAGAACAACAGAGGGTTCAGCAAATTGCCACTTACCTGAATATAGACCAGACTCAGTACAATGCCTTGAATCAGTTTGTAGATACGGCTGAAACAGCTCAGAAACAAGGCCAGGATGTATCGGGTCCTAACTTTTTAGAATCTTCAGGATTAAGCAATACAATGAGTAAGCTAGGCATTTCTCCAAGCTTTTTGAAGGGAGCTTTGGCAGTAATGGCCCCGATTCTAATTAGCCGGATGATGAATGGAGGAGGCAGAAGAGGTCGTGTAGGGGGTATTGGAATGGGTAGTACACCTTCCGGTGGATTACTAGGTGGTTTGTTAGGAGGTGTAGCTGGTAGTATGCTGGGTAAAACTTCAGCAGGCGGCATGTTAGGCGGTAGTGGTGGTGGATTACTGGGTAGTTCTACTGGCGTAGGCGGCATGCGTTCCGGCGGACTGGGTTCATTATTCTCTATATTTGGAGGTGGCAAAGGATATGGTAATTATGGTGGAATCGGGGGTGGACTTAGTTCAGTCTTAGGCGGATTGTTAGGCAGCCGCAGAGGCGGTGGGTTATTTCAGTAAGCATATTTAAATAGTGGCATTCTTAAGGTTAAATGAATAAACAAGTATTAAAACTTAATATTATTCATCTTCTTAATTTTAGTCACTTAAACTCATACAAACATAAAAAACGCAGGTATAAGACCTGCGTTTTTTATGTTTATTCCCGGTATGTAATTGAATGACAATGGGCTTGTATGGCATTTATACAAATATTTACAGGCACTACAAGTTAACTAGCACGGGCAGCTAGCTCAGGCAAACTGACCTTCTTTACCAGTATACTGGCACAAGCGCCTAACACGGCTACTATTGCAAACGCCCCTTGTAAACCTATCATCTGGGCAAGCATTCCAATGACAGGAGGTCCTATCAGAAAACCCATGTATCCCATGGATGAAACAGCTGCCAGTGATGAAGCAGCTGAGTTACCGTTCATCTTTCCAAGCGCTCCATATATAAAGGGCACAATGGTAGAGACACCAGCGCCAGCTAATAGAAAACCTACTGTTGCTGTTTGTACATATGGCAGCAGCACAGCTATTAATAATCCTATAAAGATTAACAGTCCGTTAAGTTGAATCATACGTTTAATTCCCGTTTTTGCCGCCAGCCAGTCACCCACAAAACGCCCGGCTGCCATCATATACATAAAAGCCAGATAACCGAGGCTGGAGAGTTCCTGTGGCGCTGCCACCACCTTCTGAAAATAAATGCCGCTCCAGTCGAACAGCGTGCCTTCGCACACCATTCCGCAAAACACAATTAAGCCCATTACCATCAGTTTTTTGTCTGGCCAGGAGAAGGCAAATCCTTCCCTTTGCTGCTTTTCATCCCCTTCCAGGGTGAATCGGTACGTTACTAAAATAGCTACAAAAGTAAGGGCTGTGATAAAACTAAAATGAATAAATGGAGATAACTGCAAAGCCAGACAAGCCATTCCAATGGCTGCACCCGAAAACCCGGCCAGGCTATTGAGCCCATGAAAAGAAGCCATAATAGGCCGGCCATAGATAGCTTCCAGGCTAACTGCTTGTGTATTCATGGCAATATTTGATAAGTTTCCGCATAAACCCAACGAGAACAGTACGCCCATTAATTGCCAGGGAGATTGCACCAACCCAATTACTGGTAAAACCGAAGCATACAAAATAGCAGTCACGATCAGCACTTGCCTGCTGCCAAACCGGT
This sequence comes from Rhodocytophaga rosea, assembly GCF_010119975.1. Classification (GTDB taxonomy): domain Bacteria; phylum Bacteroidota; class Bacteroidia; order Cytophagales; family 172606-1; genus Rhodocytophaga; species Rhodocytophaga rosea. The sequence goes on along the minus strand of NZ_CP048222.1, from coordinate 6,813,326 downwards.
GGATGAGCCAGCTGGACAAAAGCAAACTCATAATCAGTCCTACTGGTAAAGCGAACAAAACCACCCCTAAAGCCGCATGGTCTAAAGAAAGTTGCTGCTGAACGGTGGGAATTCGGCTTGCCCAGGAAGAAAAACATAGCCCTTGCAGAAAGAAAAAAGTACCCACCGCTATTCGCATCAGCGAATGGGGTGAAGAAAGAATAATTCTGGATATCATTGTTTATAGAATGAAGTGTTAGGATTGATTTGCCTACCTATGATCCGCTACAAAAATTAGTTATGAAGCGCAGGCATGCACAAGAACCACCTGCCAGGTAGATTACCAGGCAAATGGGCAGGATGAGAATACATCCCAGGGTAACTAAAGAGAGTGCTTTATGAATTTGTGCCTATGCAATAATTACCCTGGCACCATAGGGTGAGAATGGATTCCCCTAGTTAAGTGGAGATTATTCTGCTATAGAATGGGAAATAAAAGGCTGCTAAAAAATCTGATACTTCGTAAATTATGAGCTCAGCAACAGCCTTTCTATCCCTGAAGGTTTAGGCGATAATTTTAATTTGCAAAATTTATATATCTGTCCATCTCAAAGGCAATTTTTGATTGGTACTCAGAAGATGGATAAGAAACCCCCAGCTGGTGAATTTTTCAGCAGGCTGTAGCTTGTACTACAATCGGCAACCAGGAGTTTTCAGGAAACAGTATTCCTGTTTAGGCTTTTCTTTTGAAAAGATCATTGAATGATTTGTAGGTCACTGAATCAATCAGCACTACAGAGCCAATAATAAAAATGATACTTACAATCGCTTCCATATTATTAAAAATGGTTAAAAATTAATTATTCGTTTTTCTATTTTTAGGTTCAGAGAATAGGGTTTCCGCACTAAATATTAAGTTTTAAGAATAGCTAACAGGAAATTAGTGTCTCTGTTAGCTTTTTTTCTTTTCCGTTTGACACTCACGCAAGAAGGCTCTTTTTTGAGCAGATGCAAAGACCACTTTCTAATCAGATGCAGATTGATGGGTCCTTTATCTTTCCTGACTTTAGCCTCATCTTCCCTAAAGGTAACATCTAGTTGCCAATGCAAGCCATTCTCTATCGCCCAATGGCCTCTTATGTAGCGGCTGTACAAGGCAGGGTCTGTATCTGTTAAACTGCTTATATAGAACAGGGTTTGTTCTTGCTTTTTGCCTGCTATAATGCGTTTTCTTTCTACCATGACTAAAGTATGTAAGTCCTGCCATTTTTCCTTTTCCTCTACCAAATCAATGCATTGAGCAATATATACCCTACGTTCTTCTCCTCTGCCATGGGCTTTATCTAGTTGCTGATTAAAAGCGAGAGCAGACTTATTGATTTGCATAAAATGGGCTACCTGCTCATAGAGTACACCTTGATTAGCCTTTAGGGCAATCACATAATGGGCTTGCTTATCCCTGATCTTTTCTACAATTGCCTGCTGACAAGCAATAGCATCTATAGTAATGATACTACCTTTGCAATCAAGGGTATCTAATAAAGCAGGAATAGTTGTAATCTCATTACTCTTGGCTTCTACGGCTACTTGTCCAAAGCTTAAGCTATGTTCCTCTACCCATACATTGACCATACGAACCAAAGCATGCTTTTTGCCTGCAGGTATAGTACCTCTCAATTCTTTGCCATCTATACATACCTGCTTGCCTGCTAAGGAGAAGCCAGCTACACACGCTTTGAAGCATTGCTCCAAACTATGGCTATCCAGGTGTCTGATCACCCGATTTAAAGTGTCAGCAGAAGGTATACCATTAACAAAACTTAATCCTAGTTCTTGCTGCAGAAACGCTGTATTATCTTTGCCATAATCTGCTATCTCGTCAAAGTCATCACAATCGGCTATTACCCCACATAAAACTAAGCCTAAAATATCTGCTAATAGATGTAAGCAGCGGCCTTGCACCCGAAAATCAGCTACTTTGTTTAGTATCTTTTTAAGTTCCATGCACAAAGTTAGCCCCTCTTTCCTTTTTCTCTATCTTTGGTGCGGAAACCCTATTCAGAGAAAGAATTTTGCCCTCTCCTTTATAATACTGTTATATTATTTCTGACCGGTAGGATCTTTTTTTGCTCAACACTTCAAAAGATACCTGCGAGAGGCCGGTCCATTGCAGGTTATATATCAGATTGAAAGTGCCTGTCTGGTGAATCTGTTCTGTAAATAGCAACTCCCCCGACTGATCATAAATGCTTAGAATGGCATCATCTGTTTTCCTGTTGAATTTTACCTCGTAGCGGTTTTCATCCAGCCGTTCTACCTCTACATTGGTTGCAGGCAACAAAGTATCCTGTTGTAGTATATGGCGCCTATAACTAGTGGGGAATAAAAACAAGGCTTGAGAAGAGCCAGTAAAGTTGTATGGATATAGCCGCGAACCCTCTCTGACCATTTCATCCACTATCTTTACCTGTCCTTCCAGACTGGCTAATATGGTTTGCCCAATCCATGTTTTTACTTGATGGCATTTCTTCGCTACAGTTTGATAAATGGTTTGTACTTCCGGACTATAATTTGTATCCGTTTCGGTTTCGCCCCAGGGAGCCGTACTACCAGTTAAAGTTTGCAGATCGCTATCTATATGTTGATGTATCGTTTTCATGTTAATTTCCAGTAAATAAATCTTCTATTGCAAATGGGAAAAATATAACTTCATCCATCACTACCTTATTACTTAAATTATAAATTACCCTTTTCCAATTCTTGAATTAACACGAAATTGGGAGAGAAAAAGTTCTCTTACAAATTGTACTATTCATAGCCATAAAATGAGATAAAAATTCTAAAAACATCAATATTAAACATAATTATAACATATATTCCAAAAAATTATAAGACATTATCTGATATGGCACTTTATAAAGAAAAATTGCTTTTTTGTACTTTAATGGCTTTACAATGGCAATCAACAGGATATTTTATATAATTACGCATTAAAAAAGTTATATATTTCTGGTTTAATAATTATTTAAAAAATTACATAAATAAAGCATTAAATTTTATAAGCCAGGATGGGATGATTTCAAGATAAAAGGTAAATGGATGGGCAATTTGAGGAGAATGTTAGGCATGTAATATTTATACAATACCATGCAGTTTTATAAGTCATTATCAATAAATTTGTCAAAAATTCATTAATAACAAATATTTATATAAAGCACAAACAGTCCATTTTAGAATAGTGAAGTTGTTTTTCAATGTTTTTTATTCATGATGTTATAAAATATATCACATGTAATAAATATTTAATAAATTTAACTTATGCAGATAACAAAATTTTCATACTACAGTCAAAAAAATCTCAGATAAGTCTTAGGATAAGCTCTTTTTTGCATTGCTTAAACGATTAAAAATGGCTTTTCGCCCATCTTAAGAGGAATAGCAAGACAACATTTATCCGGAAAAAGGAGGTATGCCAAACGCAGAAAAGGCCTTTGAACTATGAAAACGCAAGCCTGGAAAGAACTGATTAAAAATCTCCGTCTCCCAATGGTTTTTCTTTCTTTTTAGCCTGGTGTAAGCGGTAATTTAAAGTGAGGTTGATCTGGCGCAATCGCCCTTGTGAGTTCCCTTCAGTGTAAAAGTTCTCTCCCTTGGTAATTGTCCGGAAACGACGGGAATTAAACACATCAATTACATTAAGGGTGAGGGTGCCCTTGCCTTTAAAAATATCTTTGCTTGCTGCTAAATCCAGGGTAGCAATAGCTTTGCGTTTGCCTTGCGGTGTGAGTTGAGGCGCTTCATAATTACCTCTGGCCTGAAAATCAGTGCCTTTCCAGAAAGTAAAACGGGAATTCAACCTGGAAAACCAGCTATAGGTATCGCTCTGAAAAGAGTCATCCAGGTTTCCACCATCTGTAATGGCCCGAAAAAAGTTTACACTGCCATCCATTTTCCACCAGTTGAAGGGATTATAAGAGCTGGTGATCTCAGCCCCAAATGAATTTTCAGTGGCCAGGTTCTCAGGCAAGGTGGTAGAAAAACCGGTTTCCGGATTTACCCGTCGGATGCGGATGATTTTGCCGGTGGTATAACGGTAATACAAAGAAGTGGTGATAGAACCTTTTTCTAAGTATTTAATATGGCCGATTTCATAGGAATCTGAAAACTCAGGGTTTAGGTCAGGATTACCGCTAAAGAAATTCCGCCGGTCACTAAAGGTCATAAAGGGGCTCAGATCGTTGTACTGCGGACGGCGAACCCGGCGGCTGTAGCTCAGCTGCAAGGCATGTTGCTTAGGCAGATCGTAAGTGAGGTGTACACTGGGAAACAGATTTCTATAATCACGTGGATTCACTTCGTCCGTCTGTTTCAGGGTAGTTGTTACATCCGTCCATTCGGCCCGTAAACCCACTTGGTAAGAGAATTTACCGGTTTTATTGCCCAGAATTCCATACAAGGCATGAATATTTTCTTCATACAGGAAGTTATTGGTGAGGCTATCCAATGGGCGCCAGTTACCGCCTTCTATCTCTTCCGTCACCGAAAAGTTATTGGTCATATCCCGGGAACTGCTCCGTAAGCCTGCCTCCAGTTTTCCTTCCTTGCCAAAGGGATGCACATAATCTATTTGCAATAACAACTGCTTTTCTGTTTCATCATTCAGCGAGCGTTGCAAGAGATCAGCTACGCCGGAAGGACTTCCATCAGGCAGATAGGCTTTTTCAGTAAAATACTGATCTGATTTTTCCCAGTTATCCAAAAAGCGCAGATCAGCGGTTAGTTCATGGCCTTTGCGGCTGAAAGAACGCTTGTACGTCAGGGCGTATTCGGAGTTAGGTTCTGTTTCTGTTTCGTCCTGTGTCCGGTTTACAACCCCCTGCAGGTTATCAAGCGTTGAAATATAATCTCGGTACTGGATGTCGGAATACCGTTTTCCTTTGCTGATACGCCAGGTATAGGAACCAGTCAGAATATTTTTATCATTAAAATAATAATCAATACCGGCCCGGGCAGTATTGTACATGCCATTCAAGCGGCTGTTAAAAGTCTGGCGGCTAAGAAACGTACTATCATTGCGGTATAACTCCTGGTACAGGGAATTCCGTCCTGGGGTATTGCGGTAGGAGCCCGTATAATTTACAAAGAAGTTCAGATTCTTTTTGCGGTAATTGATACTGGCGGCCGCACCATAATTGGCCGGATGACCAGCGATCAGGTCGAAAGAACCATTAAATCCTTCCTTTCGCTCTTTTTTAAGTACAATATTAATGATCCCCGACATGCCTTCCGCTTCATAGCGGGCGGATGGATTGGTAATAATTTCTACCCGTTCGATCTGGCTGCCTTGCAATTGCTGTAAGCCACTTCCTCCGCGTATACTTACCAGTCCGGAAGGTTTGCCATCGATCAGAATCCGCACATTTCCACTCCCCCGCAAACTCACATTTCCTTCTACATCCACAGCCACCGAGGGTACATTCCGGAGAATATCCGTTGCGGTTCCGCCTGCATTGGCCAGGTCTTTGCCTACATTGAATACTTTTTTATCCAGAGCTAGTTCCATCTGACTCTTCTCTCCTTGCACTACTACTTCCTCCAGAGTTTTGGCACTATTTTTCAGCACCACCGTTCCCAGGTTTACTTCTTTATCCACCACCTTTATCCCAGTAATCTTCTTTTCCTCAAATGACAGGAATGTGATTTTGATATAATAGCTTCCTGGTTTGGCACTGATCTCAAACTTGCCATCATCGCCGGACACAGCTCCGGTCACCAGACTGGAATCTTTCACTACATACAAAGCCACGTTGGCATAGGAAACAGGATTTTTTTCCTCGTCATGTAAAGTCCCTTTAATTAAAAATGATGCATTGTTCTGAGCAAAAAGGCAAAAAGTTGTCAGAAGAAGAAAAGCAAGAGTAAAAAAGTATTTCATAAGCGAAGATTCAAACTCTCAAGTTGCAAAGATATTTTGAAGAGAATTTGAAGAATATTTAAAAATCACAATATACGAATGAAATAATTATAGTTATGCGACAGGAGGAAAATTTACCCTACATGCCGTAGCGCTATGCCTTATTATAATAAGATTATTTTCTGAATATGTACGTGTAGGCTTATAATACGGTTTGTGTAGCAATTATTGTCAGTTACATTCTATTTGGTTATAGTAACAAAAATATTTTCATCCAGATAAAAACCATCGCTTATATCTGTTATTTCCTCGATGGCTACTGCTACCCTTTGATCAGGCAACTGGGCTTGATTGCCAGCCCAACACGTATAAAACTCAATATCATGTTCATATTCTAAAGCTTCTTTCAAGTAACTAAGCAAGGCGTAAATACTCTCTATAGGTTCAACCCCAGGAGGCGCAAGTGGCGTAGCGTTGGGGTTATAATTAAAGCCGCAGGAACAGCCAGTATAAGATCCCAGATAGTAGACATGCTTTTTGGTAAAATGACCTTCTACTTCCTTTTCATCTTCCCTTACCGGGGTAACATAAAACGCACGGGAATAAGGGCCTTGTTCAATTAAAGGCAATGTTTGATTAGACCCAACATATACACAATAGCACATAGCATATTAGTTTTTATAATCTGTCAACTAACTACATACACCGACTCCAACCTCAGGCCTTCACCACAAAGTTATATCCACCTAATACAGCATTCGCTTCCTTTTCCTTTCTCATCTCAATCAGCAGGGCTTTATTAAAAATCCGGTCACGGCCATTTTTCGATTCATCTGGAAAGTAAAGCTGGGTCGTGAGCACAGATTTTCCCGGAGCTTGTACTTTTACATGGATATGACGGGTACGTCCGGTATAAATGCCTGGCACAATGGTTTCAAGCTGGAATTTTCCTTGCGCATCCGTATATTGATGGCCGCGGAGCGTATACCCCGAATTATCATAATTTCCGGCATCATCGCAATGCCACCAGTCGAGCAAGGCACGGGCTACCGGCTGGCAACGGGTATTGAGTACCTGTCCTTTAAGAACCAGCGTAGTGCCTGCCATTCCTTTCTCCAGCAGGATGCTGCGTTCAGGAGATTCAGTTTTAAAATACGGCCCTTCTGTTTGCGAGGGTGTAGGTTCATCGCCATCATCACAGGCGGGTGTAAGCGGCAATCGGGGTTCTTTCATGCGGGCTGGCAGGAAACCCAGAATGGGCAGCGCAGAAAGAAGAGAGAGAAATTGGCGGCGTTTCGTTTTCATGGTTTAAGGTACAATTTTTACAGGAGATTTGTGTCTGGTGCCCATCTAAAAATTGCGAATAAGTCAGATAGATTCCTTAAAATATCACCAGCGAATCTTTATCTTGTAATAATTTCAGATAAGTCGACAGTTTACTGGTTGAGCCATAAATAACCAAAACCCCTACCCCATGAGTGCAGTGATTAATTGTGTGGCATATGCCGGCGGACAACGGGAGCAGGCTGTAGATATTGCAGACATCTGCGAAGTACTTCAGCGGCCAGGCCGTTTTGTGTGGATTGGCCTGCACGAACCAGATGAAGATTTGCTCGAACAGGTACAAGCAGCCTTCGGATTGCATGACCTCGCCATAGAGGATGCCCACCGGGCTCACCAGCGTCCAAAAATTGAAGTATATGGGGAATCGCTGTTCATTGTATTGCGAACGGTACAGATGAATGGAAAAGAGAATAAAATTGAGTTTGGAGAAACACACTTTTTTGTGGGCCTGCATTATATTGTTACCGTCCGACATGGCTCTTCTCTGCCCTATACTGATGTGCGGATGCGCTGCGAATCTACTCCTCACCTTCTAAAGAAAGGTCCTGGTTTTGCCTTGTATGCCCTGATGGATGCCATTGTAGACCAGTATTTTCCGGTGGTAGATGCGCTGGAACATCAGTTACAAGCCTTGGAAGAAGTGATTTTCGGAGAAAGTTTCAGCCGTGAAACTACTGCCAGAATTTACGGGCTCAAACGGGAATTGCTGGAAGTAAAACGGGCTATCTCTCCTCTTATCGACATTTGTAACCGCCTCATGCGCTTTGACCTGGAAGTATTGCCGCCTGATACCAGGCCTTATTTCCGGGATGTATATGATCATACGATCCGCATCAATGAAATGGTAGACACCTTGCGGGAATTGCTCACTACTGCTCTGGAAGCTAATTTTTCACTCATTTCCATTACGCAAAATGAAGTAATGAAAACCCAGAATGAGGTTATGAAACGCTTTGGCGGCTGGGCGGCTATTTTTGCCATTCCTACCATGGTAGCTGGTATTTATGGCATGAATTTCCAGTGGATGCCGGAACTCAACTGGCGCTATGGCTATCCGGTGGTTTTGACACTTGCCTTTGGTTTGTGTCTGGGCTTGTATATCCATTTCAAACGTTCCGGCTGGTTTTAGATGATTGGATAATTGTCAATCCATGTACTATCAATATTTTGAGGCTTTAGTATGTTAACACGTATTTCATACAAGCACTTACCGAGTTGATGCAAATCCATTTTTTCTGATCATTCAAGCTACGCTGACCTGGTGTATGCTTATCAACATTTGCAATACGTAGCAAACCAGAACAGCGTATACGGGCATTGTTTCAAGCCATTGCTTTAGCATAAAATTAAAAAGGCGTTTTGCTGGATTTTCTACTATATTAAGATAATATTGAAATCTGGTAAGAAATCTATTAAACCTTTTGTGTATGCAGAACAGAGTATTTTTCTGGTCAATTGTGGTGGCACTGGGCGGATTCTTGTTTGGCTTTGATACCGCCGTAATTTCCGGAGCTGAAAAATCCATCCAGAAACTCTGGCAACTCAATGCGTTCGAGCACGGATTAGCTATTTCAAGCGCACTAATCGGCACCGTAGTTGGCGCTTTATTTGGTGGTATCCCTTCTGATAGTTTAGGTAGGAAGAAAACCTTGTTCTGGATCGCTATCTTATATCTGGTGTCAGCCATTGGCTCTGCCGTTGCCACCGACTGGATTGTTTTTATGGTATTCAGGCTGATCGGAGGCTTTGGGGTAGGTGCTTCGTCGGTTGCCGCTCCTTTGTATATTACCGAAATATCTCCGGCCCATTCCAGGGGAAAATTAGTAGCTCTTTTCCAGTTTAATGTGGTATTTGGTATCCTGGTTTCCTATTTGTCTAATTATTTACTGGCCGGAACCAGTGAGAACGACTGGCGCTGGATGCTGGGCGTAGAGGCTTTTCCGGCAATCGCCTTTATGATAGCCTTGTTTTTTGTTCCGGAAAGCCCCAGGTGGCTGATCCTCAAAAAGGGGCAAACTGAAAATGCCACAGCAACATTGAAAGCGGCTAATCCTCCCGGTACAGATGTGGACCAGATGGTGGCTGATATTATCAGTTCCGGAAAAACAACTTCGATCAGCCATCATGCTTCCTTGTTCTCTAAACAATACCGTACACCGGTGATGCTGGCAGTACTGTTTGCTGTGTTTAATCAGGTATCTGGTATCAATGCCATTATTTATTATGCGCCCCGGATCTTTGAAATGGCAGATTTAGAGAAAAGTTCTGCCTTGCTTTCTTCGGCTGGAATTGGTCTGGTAAACTTTATTTTCACGTTAATTGGCATGAATCTGATTGATAAGTATGGCCGCCGCACCCTTATGTTTGTAGGATCAGTAGGTTTAATCATCACACTGGGTCTGGTCGCCAGAGCTTTTTATGCCAACGATCTGGGAGGCATTGCTGTTCCGGTATATCTGTTTCTCTACATTGCCTTTTTTGCTTTCTCTCAGGGCGCTGTCATCTGGGTATTTATTTCTGAAATATTCCCTAATGAAGTACGGGCTTCCGGGCAGGCACTTGGCAGTTTTACCCATTGGTTTATGGCTACTGTGATTGCCTTTACATTTCCCTACCTGGCTGAAACGCTGGGTGGAGGCAATACCTTTCTGTTTTTCTGCCTGATGATGGTTTTGCAACTGTTATTTGTGTGGCGCATTATGCCCGAAACCAAAGGCACTTCTCTGGAAGAAATAGGTAAAAATGTAGTGGTGCATTGAAAAATTGAAGATGGGAGTCAGCAGCTGGAAAATAGAATGAGGCTAGTTTCTGTTTATAATTTCTACGCTAGTTTCTACTCTCCAATTTCAATCTTCCAACTTCTAACCTCCTAGAATATGAGCAAACAAATCATCTGTTTTGGAGAAACCCTTTTTGACATGCTGCCAGATGGAGCAATGCCAGGAGGAGCCCCTATGAATGTAGGTATTCACCTGACATATAACGGACTTTTGCCAGTTGTTATCAGCCGGGTTGGCAATGATGAACCTGGCAAACAATTGTTAACGTTTTTGCAGGAAAAAGGTATTTCCACCCAGTGGATACAAACAGATTCCAAGTACCAGACTGGCATTGTACAGGCCAATGTATCTGACAGAACGCATGTAACCTATGATATTGTAGCGCCAGTTGCCTGGGATTTTATAACTTATCAGGAAGAAGTTGCGGCTTTGGTGAAGCAGAGCGATGTATTTGTATTTGGTAGTCTGGCAGCCAGACATGCTGTTTCCCAGGAAACTTTATTAAAATATCTGGCAGTAGCTCCTTTTAAGGTGTTCGATGTAAACCTGCGGCCACCTCATTATACGCCCGAACGCACCCAGTTATTCCTGCAACAGGCCAACATTGTAAAGATGAACCACCTCGAACTGGCAGAAATTGTAAAATGGCATGGCAAACAGCTGCCGGAAAAACAAGCCATGGAATACCTTAAAACCCTGTTTAACTGGGAAACACTTATTGTAACCAGAGGCGAGAACGGTGCAGCTATTTTAAGCCGGGATGGCTATGCTGAACATGGCGGATTTGTAGTAAATGTAGAGGACACCATCGGAAGCGGAGATGCCTTTCTGGCAACCTACATAAGCAGTTATCTCCGGCACCAACCGGTAGCCGAAGCCCTGGAAAAAGCCTGTAAAATCGGGGCATTTGTTGCTACTCAAAAAGGTGCAACTCCCTTTTATATCCCTGAAGAGACAGAACTCAGGTAGGAATTTTCAGACATATATATTAGTCTTACTGAATTACCTAAATTCATCTTTATTACAACATCCTTTATTTATCATTTATCGCTTTGTTTTATTAGCAGAAATTATTTCTCATACCAGAAAGCTAATACCTTTGCAGGGATTCTGTTGATCCGCTGCCTATGACTTTTCTGATCAATCTGTACCGCAATGCCTATGGAGGCTTGTCTACACCGGCCTGGATGCTGGCCCTGGTCATGTTTATCAACAGAAGCGGCTCCATGGTGGTGCCTTTTCTGAGTGTGTATCTCACCGACTCTCTACATTTTACCGTAGAACAAGCCGGACTCATTCTTACTTCTTTTGGCATGGGAGCCATGTCTGGCTCTATATTAGGCGGATGGTTATCCGACCGGTTAAGCCCGTTTGTCGTGCAGGTGTTGAGCCTGAGCCTGGGAGGCTGTCTGTTTCTGGTGATGGCGCATGTTTCTACTTATTATTGGCTGCTGGGAGGTTTCTTCTTACTGAGTGTAGTTTCGGAGTGCCTCAGGCCTGCGAATGCTGCTTCTGTGGCCTTATATGCCAGGCCAGAGAATGTAACCCGTTCTTTTTCCTTAAACCGGATGGCACTCAACCTGGGATTTTCCATTGGCCCTGCTTTAGGCGGTATTCTGGCTTCTATTTCCTATTACTGGCTTTTTGTAGCTGATGGTTTTACTTGTATGGCAGCCGGCATTTTCTTCTTTTTCTATTTTGGTAAACTTCCCAGGCAAAAAAAGGTTTCAGTAGACAATGAATCGGCATTGCCAAAACAATCCGTTCATCAGGATACCGTCTTTTTGGTGTTCTTATTATTTGTTACCTGTTATGCACTTACCTTCTTTCAGTTTTTCTTTACACTTCCCTTATACTACCGGGAAGTGTATAAGTTATCGGAAATACAGATTGGATTGTTATTAGGATTTAATGGCCTGCTGGTTTTCCTGTTTGAAATGATCATTGTGCATCAGCTGGAAAATAAACCCTTTTTGTGGCGGCAAATTGTACTAGGTACCTTGCTCTGTGGAGTATCTTTTGTGCTGCTTACTCTATTTTCTTCCCCATTTATACTGATTATATCTATGGTATTGCTTACATTTTCAGAGATTTTCGCTATGCCTTTTATGGTGACATATACCGTAAACCGGGCAGGTACACACAACAGAGGCAGGTATCTGGGGTTTTATTCCCTGGCTTATGCAACCGCTTTTATTCTGGCACCCTATTTAGGTACCAAGGCAATCAGCCATCTGGGATATACTTTTCTATGGTGGGCAACAGGCATCTTATCTGCGCTGACAGCACTGGGCTTTTACCTGGTTCTGGCCAGAAAGAAGCAATTTGCCAATGCATAAGTATCGTTCTGAAAACAAGCACCGTTACTTTACATATAATAACCTAAACTTTATGTTGATTTGAAATGGAAAAAAATATAGCACAACAACGTTGGTACCGACTCATACCGATTGCTTTTATCACCTACAGTCTGGCTTACCTGGACAGGGCAAATTTTGGCTTTGGTGCAGCTAGTGGCATGGCCCAGGATTTAAATATTACGCCAGCTACCTCTTCCCTGCTCAGTTCCCTTTTCTTTCTGGGCTACTTTTTCTTTCAGATTCCAGGTGCCCATTATGCATCCAGGTACTCAGCCAAAAAGCTCATCTTCTGGTCATTGATCTCCTGGGGTGCTTTAGCTACAGCTACAGGTCTGGTAAGTAATGTAAACGTGTTGATTGTGATCCGGTTTATGCTGGGTGTGGTTGAAAGTGCAGTAATGCCGGCTATGCTTATTTTACTCAGCAACTGGTTTACCAAAAAAGAACGTTCCAGGGCCAACACCTTTTTAATACTGGGTAATCCGGCTACTGTGCTCTGGATGTCAATTCTGTCAGGGTATTTGATAGAATCAGTTGGCTGGAGAGGAATGTTTATCTGGGAAGGATTACCGGCAGTGGTATGGGCGTTTTTCTGGTGGAGGCTGGTCGAAGATAAACCAAAAGAATCCCGGTGGTTGACAGAACCAGAAAAGCAGGCACTGGAACACAGCCTGCAGGAGGAGCAAAAAGGAATAAAGCCAGTAAAAAATTATGCCCAGGCTTTCAAATCCAGAACCGTAATTTTACTCAGCCTGCAGTATGCCTTGTGGAGCATAGGGGTATATGGATTTGTAATGTGGCTTCCTTCTATCATTAAATCAGCGCCGGATATGAGCATCGTTAAAACCGGCTGGTTAGCTTCTGTCCCGTATTTGTTTGCGATCATAGCCATGTTAACGGCTTCTTATTTTTCAGATAAAACCCTGAACAGAAAAGCATTTGTCTGGCCTTTTCTTCTGGTGGGTGCGGTTGCCTTTTATGGATCGTACCTGCTGGGTACTACCAGTTTCTATCTGTCCTTTATCCTGCTTGTGGTTGCAGGGAGTGCCATGTATGCCCCTTATGGGCCTTTTTTCGCTATTATTCCCGAACTTTTACCCCGCAATGTAGCAGGTGGCGCTATGGCTTTGATCAATAGTATGGGCGCACTTGGGTCCTTTATCGGATCATATCTGGTGGGTTATTTAAATAGTACGACCGGTGGATTTGGGGCCTCTTATATTTTTATGGCAACCTCTCTACTATTTTCAGCCCTTATTACAGCTATAGCTATTAAAAATCAGCCTGTTGCAGTTCCGGATACCCTGGCCAGGCAAAATGTGTAGGAGCGAATTTATATCTTACCTTTTTCCATTTCTAGCATTTGCAGGAGTCACCTAATACAAACTTTGGGTCAGCACCAACCATGCGCGGGTTTTATAGAGGGACGGATGCGAAAGCAGGACCTCTCCATCCCTGGAGGAGGAAGCATCTGCACAGACAGCATGACTTTCCAGACAGGCATTTTGTTTTTATAATATAATAGAGTTTAGATGAAAATCACGGCAACTACTCAATACATTATCTCCACTTCCGGCAGAGCCTCTTCCATCGAACGGTACCGGCGCTTACTTCAGGATATCCTGCAACTGGACATTGCCTATCTTCCTATTACTCCATATGCCGAAGACGGATTGATCAAACCTGAACATTTTGCACAAGCCATTAAAGGATTAGGTGCCATTGGGGGAGCCATTTCCAAAGACATTAAAGCGAAGATCATTCCCTATCTGGATTCCCTTGACCCTTTCGCTCAGCTGGTGGGTTCTGTAAACACAGTAATCCGGGATAAAGATATTCTGACCGGATACAATACCGATGCACATGGGTTTGAAACAGCCATAAGGGAGGGAATTTCTCAATCGCAACTGAAGATTAACACGGCTTTAATTTACGGCTATGGCGGGGTATTTAATGTAGCCTATCATGTGCTTACTTCCCTGGGAATTGAAGTTTTTCTTACTGGTAGGCGGCCGGAAGAAGTTGTTAAAAAGAATGCAGCATACCACCTAACGCCTTTTGATGGAACTCCGAAAGATCTGTTTGTGAATGCCACTCCTATTACTGACCAGCCGCTGGAACTGGCAACAGGATTTCTGGAAGCTGTACAGGGCAGTAAACTCGTATTTGACCATCAGATGCCCGGAAGTTATATGGCAGCGTATTGTAAAGAAAATAACATCGCTTATATCCCTGGGACAGCCATGTATTACCCGCAGATGTACCGGCAATGGGCATTATTTCTGAAAGATTACGTTTCTGCCAATCAAATTCCCAGTCTGATTACCCAAGCAGAAAAAGGATAGATTAGCTTATATATCTATATTTTGGAACATGCACCTAAGGGTATAGTCAGAAGTAGACTTATATTGTTATAATGAGAACATTTTTGACTTAAATTCCTAATACTGCCTTTAGGATGGCAAGCCAAAGGTAGCCAAGTGAGCTTATTTGCAACAACAGCTTAACTGCGGCTGGCTTCATGCAAACCGATAACAAATTTGAAGGCTACTATTGCCAAGTCAGCATATATCTAGATCTATGTAGAAGATTTTGTTAAAAGAGTTTAAAGAAAAATAACAGGTTCATGGATAGAGCCTCCGTTCATAGAGGTGCCAACGTCAAGCAAAAGATACAAGACTGATAAAAGCAAAACTTTTATTTTCAATTACTACCTGATTGCTGTTCAAAGTTGAATCTGATTGAGTACTTATGGCGCATGATCAAGCATGAGTGGTTTTAATGCTTATGAATATGCTCAAACACTCACCTGACAGTTGCTTGAAATATTACAAAACATTGGTTGTACATACCGAGTTTCTTTTTCTTAACGACTTATTAATACTAAGTATTATTGACTGGCAGTATGTTACTAATAACTATCAATCTTCATAGATTGAATATTAAGCCTCTTGTAAACTAGCGGCAATTGATTTGCTAGACTGATCGAAAGTCATAATAAAATCCTCCAGGCTTTGCTCGGTGTTGAGCTGTAATTTTTTCCGCAAGCGGTGACGGGCTGTTTTTACGGAATCTACCGAAATACCAAGCAAGGTAGCCGATTCTTTCATGGATAGATTTAATTTCACCAGGGCACACAAACGAAGCTCACTTGGACTTAAATCCGGGTGTTTTTCTTTAAGTTTTTTGAAAAATTCGGTATGTACCTGTTCAAAATACATGCGGAACTCATCCCAGTCTTTATCCAGGCTGAAACTATAATCGATCAGTTTGATTAAGCGGCTGTATTTAATATTCCCGGTATTGGTGTTATTCTGCACAATTTCTTGAATTAATTCCCGGAGTTCTTCCATAATCTCATTTTTCTGGATGATATTGAGTGTATGGGTTGTAAGGGCTTTGTTTCTGAAATCCAGTTCCTGCCTTAATTCTTTTTCCTTTTCCTGGCTAGTTTCCAGTTCAGCAGTAGTTTCGGCTTGTCTGGCTTCAAATTCCTGCTTGTTCTTCTCCATCAACATATGGTTGTTCTTAATTTTCAGCCTCTGTCGGCTTACAACCAAGCCAGCAATAAGTAAGGTTGCCAACAATCCGGCAGCGATAGAATTCCGGACCAGTTGCTCAAACTTCTTGTCTTTTTCGAGAAGCTGAATCTGGGCTTGTTTTTTTTCTGTCTCAAAGCTTGCTTGAATCTGGGCAATTTTTTTGGTGCTTTCCTCATTAAACAACGAATCTTTCAGCACTAAAAACTCACTCTGGTATGCAAATGCATTTTTATAGTCCTCCAGTCTTCCATAGGCTTTTGCTAGTCCCTGGTAAGCCAGTAACATATCCCGGCGCAAACGGAGAGCTGTAGCGATGGATGCCGCTTCGGTAAATTGCTCAACCGCTCTAGCCGATTTACCTGTTTCCATATTAATGGTTCCTAAACCAGTGAGAGCAGAGAGAGCAGAGGTTTTGAAGCCAAATTCCTTGGAGATCGCATACGCCTGCTCAAAATAGGTTTGTGCCTGCTGAAAATCTTTTAAACCTACATAAACCTCACCCAGGTTGTTAGAACAAATTGCCTTGCCCTTAGGGTCATTCATTTCAAGGAATAACTGCAGGGATTTATTTATATACTCGATGGCTTTGGTATAATCGCCTTTCAATTTGTAAATACTCCCAATATTACTCAGGCCACCGGCATAACTTTTCGGATCGAGGCCTTGAAGCATATCTATCGCCTGCATATAATACATAAGTGCCTGGTCATAGAGTTGCTGATCTTTATATAATACACCCATACTGTTTAGTGTATTGGCCAATGCCTTTTTATCACCTGCTTCCTCCAGCATTTTCAGCGATCTGGTATAATTTTCTATCGCTACCGGATAATTGGCCATGTCTTTATTCACCAGGCCAATATTCGAATAGGCTTTCGCAATGCCTTTTTTATTGCCAGTTTGTTGAAACAAAGCAAGTGCCTGCTCATAGTGGGTCAAAGCATCCTGGCTTTTGCCCTGCGACCAGTAATAAATACCAAAACTTATATGGCTTTGTGCAATTCCATTGGTGAAGTTGAGTTGCTGCGCCAGAGCTAATGCCTTTCCTGCATATTCCTTTACTTTTTCAGGATTACTGCTCCAGTACTGAGCTACCAGATCATTACGTACAATTACCTGAGTGGTATCCGGGCCGGCTTTAGACAAAATATTTTCCAGACTGTCGATTTTGTTTTGCTGTGCATATGCGGTAGAAAAGCACAAACTTAAGATAAGTAGGCGTAAAAGGTTTTTCACAAACATGGATTTGACTTGATCTGGATAATTTACATTTTTTTCTGAAAAACAGAAAGTAAAACTAAGCTGTAGTTTGGAGAAATTACTAGTTGAAAAGCTGCATCTGTTTAATGTATACAGTAAGTAAATGTAACCAATTCTTTCTGATTTTCTTTTAAAAAATTTAGTCTTCGCTACCGATGGTAAAAAATAAAACTTCCGGCCTTATATTGAGCTTTTATAAGCTCTGCAGTGCTGGCAACGTTATGTAGAAATCAGATAGGCACGTACATGAATAAAGTCCTTGTATCGATAATTAATTACATACTACTAGCCTTGTGCTGTAGTTGTATTCCTGTTAGGCTACAAGCGCAGCATACAAAGGAAAATGCTTCAACCTTTCATCATAAAATAGCGCCGGGGCTTATAGATCGTGCTTATCGTTCAGAAAAACAGCAATTCCGCATACTGGTGAAAGATAAAGATCAATTTAAGAGCTGGCTTTCGGAATCTTTGTCTGGCGTATCATACACCCAACTTGTACATCATAGAAATATACTGGAATTTTCCCAATTGTTACCCAGCCAGATAGCGTTGCTGGCTACCTGTCCCTGGGTAATGTTTATAGACGTATCTGACCGTAAAGCCAGAGAAGAACTTTCGGTAGAAAAGGCTGACTTCAGTTTAAATACGATTACCAGTGTTCATAGCTTATTTCCGCAGATCCATGGAAAAGGGATTACAGTATCAGTGAAAGAAAGGCTTTTTGATACGACAGATATTGATTTTAGAGGCAGAATTATTCCTGCTTTGTTGCAGAATTCAACCATTAGCACCCATGCTACTACCATGACTACACTGATTGCGGGTGGCGGAAATTCTTCATTCTATGGAAAAGGAACAGCCTGGCAAGCCAGTATTACCAGCTCAGATTTCAGCAACCTACTTCCAGATGATGGGAAGCAGTTGCAACAAAGAGGAATAAGTGTTCAGAATCACTCATACGGCGTAACCATAGAAAATTATTATGGACTGGAAGCCTATGCGTACGACCAGCAAACCCGTCAGTTTCCCCAGATTCTGCATGTATTTTCATCCGGAAATGAAGGCACTGGTACAAGCACTATCGGCAATTATGCTACGATTCCAGGTGTGGCCAACCTGACTGGTCAGTTTAAAATGTCGAAAAATACCTTGAGTGTAGGTGGCACTGATCCATCTGGGCAATTAGAAGAATTAAGTTCCAGAGGACCAGCCTATGATGGGCGTATCAAACCGGAACTGGTGGCCTATGGCGATGGAGGAACTTCAGAAGCAGCGGCAATGGTTTCGGGCATCAGTGCACTTGTTCAGCAAAGCTACCTGGAAAAAAATGGCACCCTCCCTCCTGCTGCGCTGGTAAAAGCGATCCTGCTCAACAGTGCCAATGAGGCAGGCAGGCCAGGAATCGATTTTGAAACTGGTTTTGGACAGGCAGATGCACTGGGTGCCATTCGCACCGTAAAAGAAGAACGATTTAAACAGGGTGCCATAACTAATGGAGATAAACAACAATTTACCATACAAGTGCCTGCCGGAATACATGAGCTTAAAATTACGCTCACCTGGCATGATATAGAGGCACAACCTAATGCAGCCAAAGCCCTGGTAAACGATCTGGAGGTTCAAGTTTTTCATCAGCCTTCCGGCAAAAGCTGGCTACCCTGGGTATTGAACCATTTTCCACATCCGGATTCTCTGCTTCAGCCTGCTAAAAGAGGTGCTGATCATCTCAATACTATAGAACAGATTTCTATCGTAGATCCTGAGGCTGGAGAGTATACAGTGCAAGTAGAGGGATACAATATTACCTCCGGTTTGCAGGAATTTAGCCTAGCTTACGAATGGAACCCAGATTTTGAATGGTTATATCCTGTAACCCATGAAAAAATACAAGCTGGTAAAACTATGTTTATCCGCTGGCAATGGAAAGACTTACCTGTTGAAGCTACCCTTTCTTTCCGGAGTACATCCAGCAATGAGTGGCAAACTATCAGCCAGGTTGATCTTTCCCAGTCGTTTTACGAATGGATGCCTCCAGACAGCTTAATCCAAGGACAATTCCGGCTGACCTTCGATACCCAGGAAATACTATCTGATACATTTACAGTAGAACAGATCCCGGATCTGGCAGTGGGTTATAATTGTGAGAACGAGGTATTATTGCAGTGGCCGGCGGTGAAAGGAGCTACTCATTACCAGTTATATCAATTGGGAGAAAAGTACCTGGAACCTTTTATGCTAGTGAACGATACGCTGGTATTATTAACGAAAGCACAAACAGAAAATCCATATTTTGTCATTGTTCCATGGAAAGATACGTTTCCTATCGGCCGGAGTTATATAGTGGATATCCGAATACAGGGGCCAGGCTGTTACATCCGTTCGTTACTTGCCAAAGAATTGGTTACAGAAAATGTATTGCTTGATCTAGCTTTAAGTTCAGTGTACAGGCTGCAAACCTTATTTGTAGAACGTTGGGAGAATGGGGCTTTTAAAACCATTCAGACTATTTCACCAGTTACAAATCTGAACTATGAACTGGCTGACCCAGCTCCAGGTTTGGGAAGAAATGTGTACAGAATCCGGGTGGAAAATGTAAACAATCAAACCTATTACAGCCAGGAGGTCGCTGTATATTATATCCGTTCCAGAGAAGTACTGATCTTTCCAAATCCGGTTACGCACGGCCAGCCTTTGAACATTGCTGTCAGCGAGAATGATGCGATCCAGGTTACCTTTTTTGATTTATCCGGCAAGCGGATGTTAACAATATCTGAAATTGGCGAAATTAAAGAGATTTCTACTAATCAGTTGCCCAGAGGTACTTATATTGTACATATTCTTACCCCAAGCGGAGAGGTACTGAAAACCAGAGTTGTAGTTCTTTAAAACGATAAACCCGCAAGAGTTTAAAACGCATACGGGTTTATCAGCAACAATAATATCACTAGAGAACTAATACAAATAATTTAAGGCTGTTCTATCATTATTATTAAAAGGCCTGTTCTGACCAGAACCAATACAAGATAGCATCCAGGAACCTGCATCCGGGCCGGAAGGTGTACCAGGAATCTGGATTGCTCCTACCGAACTAGCACCTTCATTTACTGCTTGTCCACCACAGCTATAGCTTCTGTTCATATAATCAGTATGACGGAAACCAATACAATGTCCAAGTTCATGTGCCAGGATTGTTGCTACAGTAGATTGTGGCTGGTTGCCGATTGCTCTGGAGTTTACTTTAATTTGCCCATAAGGTGCTCCACCAGAGGTAGGAAAACCAGCTGATGCCAGGAAATTACCACCAGCACTTACGATACTGATATTTGCTCCACTGGAAACTTGCGTAAATGTTATAGTTAAGTTTTGTGCATTATATCTTGCCAATGCTTCATCTAAAGCTTTTACATAGGAAGAAGGTAACTTACTGCTTATACTTACTGTAATATTACGGGGAAGGCTTTTTACCAGATTAGTGGTACGGTATTGCTCTTCTGTACCGGCACGTAGTAAGGTAATATCAGGTGTGGTGTTCAGGTCGGCTTCTGTTAAGACAATATCACCTTCAATCAGGTAACCTTCATCAATGCGTTGTACGTTCTGGGTGCTGAAACCTATCTTGTGAATTTTGCTTAGGGTTTCCTCTGAAACAGAATCACTGGTGGCTACTTGTTCCTCTTCTTTCTGACAGGAAAACAAACTTACCATCGTTGCGAGGGAAAGTGTAGAAAGTAATCTAATAATCTTCATAATTGATAATTTAAGGTTAAACGAAGTTAAAATTTATGAAGTAATTCAGAGTAAAAAAAGAATAAAAGCCGAATAAATTTTCAAAAAATTGAATAAAACTTAAGAATGTTAAAAAAGAGTAAATTTTCGCATGTTTTTCTTGCTTAATTAAATAAATTTAGCGAATTTACCAGGTTTACCAAATTTATAAACTTTAAAAAATAAAATTTACAGAAAATAATTCTGCAAATCAAATTAAAAGCCATGTGGTATTTTACAATCAAACAATCCGGTATCGGCAACAAGCCTTATCAGCGTTTACAACAGTTATCCGAACTGACGGAAGTGGAACTATTTAATGAACCCTACGAAAACTATTACATTTTTGAGGTAGAATCATCCCGCTATCAGCAGGTGATGGATTTTCTGGATGTAGAAGGAATTGCTTACAATTTATCAATAAACCGCCCCAGCCGGGAAGAATTACTGGAAGGCATGAGCTAAAACGATTCAGACCAGCATAAGGAATAAGTATATTAAAGATTTATTGCATTGTGCTTAGCACCTTTTAAAACGCTTATATGCGTGAATACTTATCTTTTCAAATACCTTTTTTTGTACCCTTTTACCTTCTTATTTACCCTTTCCATCTGGGTATCCAGCTTTTTGGAATGAAAACGGTACCCTACAAATATTTTCACATTATATGTGGAGGCCGAAAGCACTACATTCTGCATCTGAATAGGGGTATTATCAATAATAACAGAAAGTCCACCCAGGAATTTTTTTCCATAATAGCCACCAGCAATACGCATGTTGTTTTTGCGGGAGATATTCAGATCATCGTACACCCGTTCATTGATCAGGTAATGTTTATGCTGTATGCCCACGCCCATATGAAACGATAAAGACAAATAAAATTCTTCCACAATAAAGGTATGGGCATATCCCGGTAAAATCGCCAGGCTATAGAAATTCCCCTGCCTGAAATTAGTATTTTCGCCGAAAGCTACTAACTGAGAAGAGGGAATAAATGAATTTGCACCTCTGAATCTCAGGTGAGAAGCAGCACCCATCAGCACAAAAGAACCGGCACTTTTAGTTTGCTGCTCAGTTTGAGCAAAGGCAGCCCGGTAAGAGAATTTTTTATTATTAAAAATATAATACACATTAGCTCCCAGATTCAGCGTCGTAATATCCCTCCGCTGCGGATAATTATTTCCGGGTATCCAGGCTGAATCTGCTTCAAATGGGTTTTTTACATAAAATCCCCGGTAGCGCTGAAAAGCCAGATCTGCCCCTATTTTATCTCCATAGTAATTGGTTTGAAGGTCGATGTATTTGGTATTCCCATACCTTTCGTTGAGTTTATTTGAAACGGGCAGCTTAATTCCCAGTTCTAATCCAGCTTTTTTATAAAAAAATCCGAACCCAATAAAATTCTGCCCATTAGGTGCGTAATGAATGGTGCGCCGTTCGCCTACCCTACTTCTGAGATTAAAAGAAAAGTTACGGTTGGCAAAAAACATCCGGAACATATAATGTTGTGGAAAATCTTTAATATATGCATTGCGGGAAGTATCACTTTTCGTTACTACATCGCCCACAGTTTGTGCAGTTACCGCTGCAGTAACGCACACAAAAAGTAATGTAACAACGAGGTATTTCATAGTTTGTATCCCATACATAGAATTATATACTATAGAGCATATCAATAAGTTTTAGCTTAAAAAAGATTTCGGTTAAATTAAAGGCATCACATGAAAAAACAAATCCCTGGCCAGCTTTCCTAACCAGGGATTTATAATAATTATTTCAAATACAATGTGTTACGCATAATTATTCAACATCACTGGCATTACTAGCATCAATATATCTTCATTGTCTTCACGGTCATGTGGGGTGATTAATCCGGCACGGTTCGGCGCAGAAAG
Source organism: Rhodocytophaga rosea (assembly GCF_010119975.1). Taxonomy (GTDB): domain Bacteria; phylum Bacteroidota; class Bacteroidia; order Cytophagales; family 172606-1; genus Rhodocytophaga; species Rhodocytophaga rosea. Next base: position 6,790,487 of record NZ_CP048222.1, on the reverse strand, counting down.
TTCAATAGTTACAGTTTTAGAGCTTAAGTTGTTGAGCATTTCGATCAGGAACCTGGCATTAAATCCAATTTCCATATCTTCTCCTTTATATTCACAGGCCAGATGCTCATTGGCTTCATTTGAAAAATCTAAATCTTCGGCAGAGATGTGCAGGTCGTTTTTCCCGATACGAAGCCTTACCTGATTAGTAGCCCTGTTGGCATAAATCGAAATCCGGCGCAGAGAACTTAGTAATTCGAGGCGGCTGATGGTCAGTTTATTGGGATTATTATTTGGAATAGCATTTTCATAATCCGGAAAACGCTCGTCGATCAGCCTACAGATCATACGGATATTATTAAAACTAAAGAAAGCATTCGACGAACTGAATTCTGTCTTTACTGCTGTTGGTTCAGAAGGAAGCGAGGTTTTGAGTAAATTCAATGCTTTCCGGGGAATAATTACCGAAAGATCAGTATTGGTACCGGCGTCATCCCGGCGGTAACGGATCAGGCGGTGCCCATCTGTAGCCACAAAGGTCGCATTCTCATCCTGTAAATGTACATATACGCCAGTCATAGCCGGACGTAATTCATCGGCACTGGTAGCAAAAATGGTATTGCTGATGGCTTTGCCTAATACATCGGAAGGAAATTCCAGAGAATAGGCCCGGTTTACGGCTGGAATTCTTGGGAAATCTGTTGCATTTTCACCGGATAATTTATAGCGCCCGTTATCAGAGATCAGCTCAATGCCATAGGTATTTTCATCGATGGAGAACGTAACCGGTTGTTCAGGCAGTCCCTTTAAGGTATCCAGCAGAATTTTTGCAGGCACTGCAATACTTCCGTTGTCCCTGGTATCGATGGGCATTTCGGCAATAATAGAGGTTTGCAGGTCAGAGGCAGTAATGGTGAGTTTACCATCGTTTATCTGAAACAAAAAGTTTTCCAGGATAGGAACAATGGGATTGGTAGTAATTACACCACTGATGGCCGATAGTTGCTTGAGCAAAGCAGAAGAGGAGACAACAAATTTCATATATCCGGTTTTATTAAGGCTTTTTTAGAATCGTAATAACAAATGTAAACATAAATACAGGAATCTACTAAGCTCACGCAGCAATATTTAATTGAAAATTGGAAGCCGGAAGCTGGAGGCCGGAAGTTAGAGATTTGAATGTAAACAGGTGATTACACCGGCCTGTTATTTGAATGTTGAATGCATAACAAGGAATGCTGAATAATAAAAGTCATCATTCAACATTCCTTGTTCGGTGTTCGATATTTACCGAATGCACCTTCCAAACTCTAACTTCCGGCCTCCAGCTTCCGGCTTCCATCTTCCAATTTCTATCTTCCAACCTCTATTTTCCACTAAATTTCCACCAGCTTCCATTTCCCCCGGCGGAACCAGACAATACTCACCAGGGCATGCATAGAAAAACTTATAGCTATGGCAATAAACACCCCTGCCGGACCCAAATCCAGTGTAACAGCCAGCAGATACGCCAGTGGAATCTGGAGTACCCAGTAACAGAGCAGATTAATTACCGTAGGTGTTCTGGTATCTCCAGCTCCATTAAACGACTGACTGGTGACCATTCCATAGGCTGCAAAGATATATCCGGCACAAATGTACCGCAACCCCTGAATTCCGTATTGTTGTACATTGGTTTCTGTAGTAAATATCTCAATAATGATCCCGGCAAACACAAACAAACCAACCGAGATAAAAGCCAGAAAGAGCATATTATAAAATGCCGCCCGCCAGACAGATGTTTCTGCTCGTTCTGGTTGCCCGGCACCCAGATTTTGTCCCACCAGGGTAGCGGCTGCATTAGATAATCCCCAGGAAGGCAATATCGTAAAAATAATGATCCGGATGGCGATGGTATATCCTGCCAGGGCATCGCTGCCAAACACAGAAATGATACGTACCAGAAAAACCCAGCTGGCCGATTCGATCAGAAACTGGCCCATTCCTCCTGCCGAAACATTGAGCATTTTCCCAATCAGGTCTGGATTAAATTTAAAGTTTGATCGGTTCAGTTGGATTACTGATCGTTTGCTGAATAACATATAGAACTGGTATAATACGCCGCTTCCCCGGCCGATAGTAGTGGCCAATGCTGCCCCTTCAATACCCAAACCAGGAATAGGCCCTAATCCAAATATTAACACCGGACATAAGACAATGTTAAGCGCATTGGCCAGCCATAATGAACGCATGGCAATAGAAGCATCACCGGCTCCCCTGAAAATAGCATTGTTCAGAAAGAGCAACATAATGATCACATTACTGCCCAGCATGATCCGGGTATAGCCTTTACCTTCACTGATCAGTTCAGGGGCGCCTCCCATCAGGCGTAAAATATCTTCAGCGAAAATAACACCTGTGAGCCCGATAACAGAACCGATTATTACTGCAATGATCAATGCCTGAATAGCAGCCTCCGAGGCTGCTTCCGGATTTTTCTCACCTGTCCGCCTGGCTACCATCGCTGTAGCGGCCATACTTAAACCGATCGCCACCGCATAAATTATGGTAAGCACCGACTCTGTGAGCCCCACTGTAGCGATTGCATTCACCCCCAGACGACTTACAAAAAATACGTCGACCACGGCAAACAGCGATTCCATCACCATTTCCAGGATCATGGGCACGGCCAGCATAAAAATGGCTTTATTGATATTACCAGAAGTGTATTCTTTTTCTTCTCCCTTAATGGCGGTTTTAAAATACCCAAAAAGTTTTTTCAGATTTAAGTGGTTTACCGATTGTGCCATAAATAAAAGATTGTAAAAATGACTGATAGAAAAATTGCTGTTGTACAGGTGTTAATTGTCACCAGAGGTAATAAATACAGCAAATGAGTATGAGTAATAGAAATTAGATGCAGCACATAACAAGCCGGAGCTTATGCCAGTCAGCGGAATGCAGGTGATCCGCAGAGAAGAGAGGAAAAACTTAACGGAGCTTCATGGGTCTGTAGCTTTGGGAGGGTAAATATATAAAAATACAATTACAGTTGTTAAACCCGGAAATAATTTTTATGCAAACCAGCTCTTCCAATTATAAACCATTGAAAATTAGCAGGTATACTATTTCTATTGGTTAGCCGGAGTAAATACTACCTATTAATAATTGTGTGTATGGTAGGTTGCAAACTATAGGGAATATCTGAACATATGAAAATACAGGATAGTACTTAAGCGCTCATTTTCAAATATATAGCCACTCACTAGTCTGTAAAATAAATAGTAGTGTAAGTTAAACTGTGCAACCATTTGCCCGTAAAATAAGTATTGATCACAAATCGATACCTAAACTATGAAGAAAAATTACACAATACTCTCTTACGTCCTGATCGTAAGCCTGTTTAGTATATTTCTGCTTCCATCCTGCCAAACCTCCCGATTGCAAACAGCTGCAGATGCCGGATTGGCAATACAAACAGAAACTAAGTTGGCACAAGCGCAGATGACAGCAACGACTGAGGAACCTATACCTCAGGAACCATCATTGATGCAGATATCTGTAGAAACTAACGATTCAGAAGATATGCCAGCGGGTGCCTCCACACAGGCAGATCTATCTACTATAGATTTGACTACACTGGCTCATCCGGCGGAATTGGTACGTGCACCTGTCGCAAAAACAACCATGCCAGTAGCCCAGGAAAAAACTTCTTCTGCAAGGCAGATACAGAAAAAACTTTCCTTGCCAGCCCGGATGATGATGAAAAGCATCGTGAAGAAAGCAGAAAAACTTCAGAAAAAAGACATTACCGGCACTACTCAAGAACAGGAAATTAACAACAATCGCTATCTTGTGGCAGGCATTATACTACTGCTGGCTGGTTTGGTTCTGGTTTTGGTTGGCAATACCACCTTACTCTATGTATTGGGTTCGGTTGCTTCACTGGCTGGTCTGATATTCCTGCTGCTTGCCATATTATAAGGAGCTTCATAATATCATACGATAGGCAGGACAATGAAGCCTGGCTTTGCCCTACTACATTTTTCAGGCAAACTTCCATTTAACCTAACCCACTTATTAATTGTATGAAATATTTTCCTACTTCATCTAAACAACTCTCTGTATACGGAGCAGTAGCCGTGTTATTTTTTCAACTGGCTTGTAGTTCGCCAAAAATTGCCCAGGTTTCTACTTCTGATCTCCCGCAACAGATGCCAGTTACCGAAGCAACGCTTTCATCGGCTACACTTTCGGATGATGACGAGTTAACAGCTACATCAACTGAAATCACTGATGAGCCAGCCGCTGCTTCTACTCAATCCAGACTTACTTCTACACCACCCTCAGTCTATGAAACGGCAAAACAGCTTCAACTGGAACAATCTAAAACGGCCAACGCAGTACAAGCTACAAAAGCTGTAAAAAAAGCGAAGTCTACGTTTGTAAAAATGGCATTAAAGGCAGCAGTTAAGAAAGTGGAGAAAGCTCACAAAAAATTTGATATCAGAAAGGATAAAAAAGCAAATGCTCTGGACCCGGATATCCGTACTGGTATTCTGATTGGTGTATTAGGCCTTGCTCTGATTATTATCGGATCTCTGATTACCGACGGCGGATTATTATATACTCTGGGTGCAATCGGCGTTACAGTAGGTCTGGTAATCATTATTCTGGCAGCCCTAGATGTCATATAATCTGAACTCAATGTAAAGCCAAATGCCGCTGATATACTGAAATTCAGTATATCAGCGGCATTTGGCAATAGAATATAGGAATCTGCTTTATATGAAAAAGCATGGACCAATAATAAGTCTGAATAGAATTCTTACCTCATTTGTCTCAAATATATCCCTAAAAACAAGAGAGATCAATATTAATTCTCTCTACTTATCAGGGAGTTTTACATTACCTGATAAGCAGAAAGAATTACATTTTTATTCTTCACCTGATTTACGATAGTCTTCCCCAAGCCCCATTGCAAAAGGAGAATTGATAGTTTTATACTTTGTAAAATGGGGGTCAGCTAATTCATCCTCCCGCTTTGTAGTATAATAATATAAATTTAAAGTAATACGACGAACATCTTCAGGGCATGCTAATGGCGTAGGAACACCATGATTAGAGTTCTGTGTGGTGTTAAATACAATTAATCTATTAATAATAGGCGAATATGTTTTAACAGCCTGTGTCATTTCTGTATTCCAGAATTCAAGCCCCCCATGCCAAGACTCCTGCCAGTTCTCATTTAAATATAGAAGTGCATTAATTCTCCTATGGGCATGAAGTTTATGATGCCAGTTAAAATCTGCATGTACATTTAGGAAATCGCCTGTTCCAGAAGAATGTACCCCTCCACCAATAAAATAAGGATCCGGTATAAGATTTTCTATACCTGTAAGGGTTTCTAAAAAGAGTAAAAACTGGCGAGAATTCATCTCACGGAGCATCATTCTGACAAGAGGAGTAAATTTCCGCTCATCATGCTGATATCTTCTTCTATTTCCAGCATTATCAGTAGCAACCCAGCTGATATCACCAGGCTTTGGAATTTCAGCAGCCAACGCTTTGGCTAATGGCTCATCAATAAAATTATCTAAAGCAATATGGGGAAAAGGATTAGCTGTTTGATATTTTTCTCTATTATCTAAGGCAAGCTTTGCATACTTTGAATCATCAAAGATACCAGTAGGGTTTAGTTGTTTAGTTATTACAGTTGTTTCCATTATATTGAGTATAAAATTTGTTGTTAGTCGTTTAAAGTTAATTTACTGGAACTAATACTTTATTAACATACGTCCTTATTGCCTGACACACCTGCTTAATATCTTCACGGGTTAAACTGAAGTTGCTTGGTAAATTAAGAGCCCTCTTATAAAGATTATAGGACACCTTATTTTCTTCTGCTTTTTCAAACATTGGTAAAGAAGAAAGGGGATAAAAGAATGGTCTGCTATCTATATTCTGTTCTTTCAAATAATTAATTACCTCATGTGCCTCTATATTAAGGGCTTTGTCAAAAACAATAGTAGGCATCCAGTAGCAATTGATAGTGTAGGATGGCTCAGGATTCAGAACAATTCCGGGCAGATCAGCTAAGTATTCAGTATACCAATTAAAAATATCCCGCCGCTTATTAACTAATTCATCTACTCTTTCAAGCTGTGCACAGCCCATGGCCGCTTGCAGGTTGGACATCTTATATTTATAACCTAATTCTGCCATCCAGAAAGTTCTATTTACTTTAGGATCTCTACCATGGTCAGATAATATTCTTACTCTTTCCATTAAAGCTGCATTATCCGTAACAAGCATACCACCTTCACCTGTAGTCATAATTTTAGCTCCATGAAAAGAAAACACACCTATATCACCCCAACTACCTGCCTTTTTGCCTCTGAATACTGAACCTAATGCTTCAGCAGCATCTTCAAGCACATACAAATTATGTTTTTTTGCAATGGCTACAATTTGATCCATTTCAGCTAAGTTGCCATATAAATCTACTGCAAGAATTACTTTAGTTTTCTCAGTAATGGCTGCTTCTATTTTTGATGGATCGATACACCAGCTATCTTCTAATACATCGACAAATACTGGTTTAGCTCCCAAATACGTAATTGGCGCTGCAGAAGCTATCCAATTTATATCACCCATGATTACTTCATCGCCAGCCTTAACACCCATTGCAGCTAAAGCCAAATGAATTGCGCCTGTACAAGAGGAAGTTGCTAAAGAGTAGGACGAGCCGGTATAGGCAGCAAAATCTTTTTCAAAACGTTTGATATAAGCATAACAATTTTCCCCCCATCCATTTTTTACAGCATCTACTGCATATGATATTTCCAGTTCGGTAACAGAGGGTTGATAGATAGGAATTTTTTTCATAGGATATAGACTCAGAAATTAGGTAAATAAAATTATAGTATTTTCATTTGAGGTATACACATCACAAATTTTCCATTCCATTCCCTAATATAGCTTAATTGCTCCATAATTTCATCTTTCAAATTCCAGGCGAGTATAATTATGTAGTCAGGCTTATATTCTTTAATTCTTTCTTCAGAATACACAGGTAAATGGCTGCCAGGTAAAAATTTATTTTGTTTATAAGGAGAAGCATCTACTACAAATTGAATCAGATCATCACCTTTTATACCGCAATAGTTTAAAAAAGTATTGCCTTTTGCTGCAGCTCCATAAGCAATTACCTTTTTATTGTTTTTTCTTTGGAGAAGAACAAAATCTAAAAAATTATATTTAATCATATCTACTTTTTGCTGGAAGTCATCGTAATAGGCAGAAGTTGTGATACCAGCCTCTTTCTCCTTATTTAACAACAATTCAACCGAAGGACTAATACTCTTACTCTTATCTTCAAAATGTTTGGCAAAGATGCGTAAAGAGCCTCCATGTGTAGTAATCTCCTGTACATCAAACATTTCTAGGCCATGAGATGCAAAGATTTTACTTACAGTATTGAAGGATAAATATGAAAAATGCTCATGATAAATAGTATCGAATTCAACATGCTCAATCAACTTTAGCAGATGCGGAAATTCCATAGTGATAATTCCTTGCTCTTTCAATACAATTTTCAATCCCGCTACAAAATCATTGATATCAGGTACATGCGCTAACACATTATTTCCAATTAATAGGTCAGCTGTCATATTTTCAATCAATAATTTATTTGCAAGACTTTCTCCAAAATAATCAGAAATAGTAAGAATTCCTTTTAACCGGGCAACCTCTGCTGTATTTAAGGTAGGCTCAATACCTAAAACCGGAATATGTTTCTCCTTAAAATATTGTAGTAAATAACCATCATTAGAGGCTATTTCCATAATAAAAGATTGCTCATTGAACCCAAAACGACTGATCATATGCTCAGTATATTTTTTCGCATGAGCCAGCCAGCTTTTAGAATAGGAAGAAAAGTAAACATAATCACTGCTAAAAATTTCTTGTGCTTTTTTGTATTCATCAATTTGGACAAGAAAGCAATTATCACAGGTAAATAATCTTAAAGGGAAATACATTTCCGGCTCTAATAGGTTCTGTTGAGTCAAGAAAGAATTAGCTGGAGGGCTACTTACCAGATCTACGAAGGTATGCTCTAATTGATGTTCACAAAAGCGACATTTCATACTTGATTAGTAAAATATTAGTTATAAAATAATTAAGTAAATATTATGAATAGTACAATTAAAAACAATTTACTGGGTAAAGACCACTTTCAATGTTATAAAAAACCGATAGGTTATTATTTAATCGCTCAAGGTAAAATTCTAAGTATAAAATTACTTAGATGAAAACTCACCTTATATCTAACTGAAATTGCAAGTTTATAATTAGTTCTCTACTATATTTCGTTTAAACTTATTAATTTTTTAAACTTTATTATACTCATTAAAACTTACATGTGTATTATTCATACATACTTTGTGATAGGTATATGTAACCCGGAATTATTATAATTTTAACAAAAATTAATATTAATGAACAACCACACAATTAGTAGTATTTAGAAAAACTATTTATCAAATACCAGGAATAAAGATAAGAGATTGTGTTATAATATATAAAGCTATTTAGTTTATCTAACAAAAATAACATAAGAGTGAGTTACAAATTATATAATATCAATTTTAAACTCTTAGAATGTTTTAATAATTACCCAAAAAAATACATTTATTTCCTTAATAAAATTATAATTTATATGCAATACTTTGTGGTTGATCTATCGTATTAAATATGCCACTAGCAATTAAATTCTATACATCATTAGGAAGTATATTAAAATGACCCTCTTTATCTCTAATACAAGTCTACCTTTTTAAATATTTCTTCATCCATTAGTTTTTTTAATGCTACTATATCCACTGTGATATTCGCATCATTTGCCTCCGTAAGATTTTTTGCTCCGGTTTCAGCTTTGCAAACCATGAAGTAAAAATCTAAGCCAACAACCTCTGCTAGATTATAATTAAAAGTATGAATAAGAACATCTGGAAAAATCTCTATCACTTTTGCACTTTTATTACAATACATTACATTAGCCAAGCCTGCCCCCGTTACCGAAATGATCACTTTAGCAGCATTAAATAAGTTTACTTTTTCCACGAATGAATAAGACCTCAGTTCTAAACATTTGCATCCATAGCTTTCCAATGTAGTAATTAATTCAGGTTCATTCAGGACTTTACGGGCTTTACCATCTCTCCTCGTAATATAAATCATAGATGGATATTTCTTTTCATCAATATTGGGGTTGATATAAGCTTTTCTATGAAAGTCAACTACCCAATCTGGCATCAAATAGCTACGATCTCCTCTTGGAGCTGTAGAAGAAATCAGAGTATCTGCCTCAATATGTAATTGATCGGTACCTATAATTATTTTATCAGCACTTACTCCCAAAAGCCTTAAAGTATCTTTTTGAAAGTCAATCCTATAATTTGGTACAACAAACCAGTCTACTTTATCAAACCATCCTGATTTTTTTAATAAATGAATTCTTGGTACAACATCTATTAACCAGTGCCCATAATTGATAATTGGGCCCCCTCCAGCGAGCATATTAAATACTACACCTTTATATTTTTTAGGAGCAATGAAATAATTCTGCTTAAATACTTTATTTTCCTGTGGCCTTGCCTTCCTATGCATATGATATTGAAAGGAAACATCAGCCAGTAAAAAGTTATCCTGAGTAATCACAGCTACCATATCAATGTTATTCGAATAAAGCCTACCTTTAGGCACTACCGAAACCACATAATTAGTTATTACATAAAGAGTTCTCTCACGTGTAGGATCAAAAGTATCATAAACACTCCAAGGAGATAATATAGGGAGCAAATCAGTTGGGATCTCAAGCGTAGTTACCTGATCGGGAAATATTTCATAATATTTTACACCAGAATCTTTATGTGCCTGTACATATTCTTTTGTTGAAACGAATGAACCCTTAGGCTTATATTTATGATTGTAATAAATTACTTTTCTTAAAACGTTCAACGTTTTTCCTCTAACTTTTGTAAGAAACTGTTTCATATACTGGAGATCTCTTTGCAGCCGATAAACTTATAAAAGATGTAATTATTCACTATTAATATATTCTGATATTTAGATAAATTTAATAAGCTATAAAATTCACAACAAATTATACAATTGTACGTATTTTCCAGAAGTGCATAATAAAAACATATGTAATGTCTTAGTATGTTCTAAAAAATATGTCACAGCCATTGTGCCAATTATAAACTTGCAGGCTTATTTTGAAAGCCATCATCTTAAAAAATAATTTTATTAATTAATATTTTTTAGTTTATAAACTTGAATACTGTTAATAATTTAAGTAATGATTTGAATATTATTTACGACACTAATATCTTCTTTTTTTTATAATCAATTAAATATTTAATTGATTTTTAATCTTTTGAATCATCCTTTTGTCTTTATTTAGTAATTGGTTTATATAATTTATACAATTTTTATATTAACCAAATTCAGTATTTATATATAACAATTTTATTATAATACAGTATAGTATTTAAGGTTGACTTAATGTAAATCGACCTTTTAGATAACCTAAATCGCTTTTGATATTTTCAAGTAAATATCGTGCTATGAATACACTCTACTTCGATTCCGCGATGGAGGATAATGCCAGACGGCAATTATTATATAATGGGCAATTATTTATATATTCTCCCAGTAAAAGTGCATTGGCTTTATGCGAATTTGCACGAGAATTGATCTATGACCATTTTGGAAATGTAAATCCAACCGTTGCACAATATCATATTCCAACCGAAAAATACACAGAGATTCTATCAGAGCTAAAGCCTAAATTTATTAACCATCCGCATTCAAGGCACTTAGTACAAAATATATTGAAAGAATTGGGTTGCGATTTAAATAAAACATATTTTGACTTGCCACGCATGCGCACTTCAACAAGTGATCAATATTTAACAACAGGATTGGCCTATTCTTTTCAGGCTCATAGAGATACCTGGTTTTCGGCGCCTCTTAGTCAACTTAACTGGTGGATACCTATTTTTGATATTGAGCCTGAAAATTGCCTGGCATTTCATCCTAATTATTGGGATAATCCAATAAAGAATAGCTCTGTTGGATACAGTTGCCATGAGTGGTATGCAGAGGGTCGGAGAATAGCATCATTAAAATTAAAGGATACCCGTAAACGGCCAGAGCCCCTAGAATCTATAGACACCAGCCAACAAATACGTGTCATTTGTAAAGTAGGAGGTATTATTTTATTTTCAGGCGCTCAGATGCACTCTACTGTTCCTAATACTTCCGGCAAAACCAGATGGAGTATTGACTTCAGAACGGTTCATATTGATGATGTAGTTACACAGAATGGAGCACCGAATATTGATAATTATTGTACCGGTACTTTACTCGGAGATTTTATGAGAGCATCTGATCTAGCTTTTATCCCTGATAAACTAATACACCGCTACGAAAAAGGAACTCCGGTTATAAATAAATCCAAACCTGTTAATTTATTTGCTTGAAATAAGTTTGTATTCATGATATATATTCCGATAAATAAAAAGGGCGCTATTCTTGGCGCCCTTTTTATTTATCGGAATATAGTCAAGTTTTACTTTTCATTGGTAATGGCTTCTGCCATTTTTATAGCTTCATATGCATTTACAATTCCACCAGTGACTGATAAGTCATTAAATTTCACATTCTCGGGTTTACCTTGTTTGGATGAGCCTGGTTTGTTAACACTCAGATCTTCAAACTTTACAGTAGATTTAATTATTATATTTCTAATCTGATCTGCAGATAGATTTGGATAATATGACATAAGCAGAGCGGCTACACCAGCAGTAACCGGAGCAGCCATACTTGTACCGCTTAAATTTTCATAGCCTTGCTTTGGAGTTGTTGAATAGACATCAACACCAGGAGCAAACACATCCACTGATTTTTTTCCATAATTAGTAAATGTACCTACAAAATTCGTTGGTCCACCCCAGGAAGAAGCGCCTACCTCAATCCAGTTACTGGCTTCTACATTTTTATTAGAGAATTTTTTGTTAGGAAAATTACTCTCAATATCAGTGTTCTTGGCATCATTTCCGGCAGCATGTATCAATAATACTCCTTTAGATAATGCATATTGAATGGCAGCATCCACAGCCTCTTTATGAGGAGAATAGGACTTACCAAAACTCATATTAATAACCTGCGCACCATTATCCACAGCATAATAAATTGCATTTGCAATATCTTTATCACGTTCGTCACCATTAGGTACAGCCCTGATTGCCATTATTTGCACATTATCAGCAACCCCTTTAATTCCTAATGTATTATTGCGGTTGGCGGCAATAATACCTGCTACGTGTGTACCATGTCTCGCATCGGGCCCAGTTACATCATTATTTCCATAATATTTCTCGTTGATATCATTGTAATTATCTCCAACGATATTTCTGGGGTCAAATTCTAAATTGTATCCATATTCCAAGGCTTCAGTAAAATAATCACCTCCTTCTTTCAAATATGATTCGATGTCATTTTCGAGCGCATATTGCATAAAATTTCTGGCATCCTGCAGCATTTTATCCTGTGCAGAAATAGTCTGCAGGTCATCCACAGTTATTGTATCTTTTTTCAAGTGATTTTTTAGAATTGAAGAGACAGCAGTATATGCTTCTTTAATCTTTTTAAATTCATCATACTGCTCTTTTAACTCTGTCACTTTACTTTCATAGATAGATTGAATCTTTAAATAATATTCATAATTAGCTTTATCTTTTTTACGGATTTTTTTAGAAGCATCTGAATATTTAGGTTTCAATCTGGCATATTCCCTGGTGAGTTCATAGGTATCATACTCTACATTCCTGCCATCTTTTCCACCAATAAAATTCCATCCATGTATATCATCTACATACCCGTTGCGATCATCATCTACCCCATTACCAGCCTTTTCATCAGGATTCATCCATACATGGCCTTGCAAGTCTTCATGTTCTACATCCACGCCACTATCGATCACTCCTACTATTACTGTTTTGGAAGGTTTATTTTTTAAAATCTCTTCATAAGCCTTTTCAGTACTTACACCCTGAATTTTATCTTCAGAACGGTCCAGATTAAACCAGTTAGCCGGAGCTTTTTTGGTTGTATCACTAGGCGTATCTGATTGGTAATGAATATTTGTATGTTTGCTTTCACTATAAATATTTGCAAACAAAAAATTATACGGGATAATACTTACACCCAGAATTATAATAAACTTAAGCTTCATTCTACTATTGGTTATAAGATTAAAATTATGATAGACAAGAGTTTGGCAAATTTGGATAAAAATAAATATGCTTCATAGAGACAGACACACTTTTATACACCTGAACCTTTATTACGTAAATGCCTAATATTGCATATGCCAATTTATATCTATTATCTTATTTTAAATAATCTATATAAACTATGGAACTTTGGTAAAAGTATATAAACAATTTTTGATAGTATTTAGTTATAAAAAAAGCATCTCTGCAGATGCCTTTTTAGTAAAGTATGAAGAGAAGGGCTTAAATAAACCCGCAATTCCTAAGGAATTGCGGGTTTTCTATTATATTGAATTCCAAAACTTGAATGCTTGCAAATTCAAATAAATATAAAGCCACAGGATTCAATTATAGCGAAAATTATATTGCATAAGCAAATAATACCAATAAAAATTTTGAAATATTAGGAATTGCATTTATAATATTCACATTAATCAAATTATATCTTATAGAGCTGGCTTCCGTAAGTTTTGATAAACAGTTTCCGTTTATTGCCATATGAAACTTTCCCAAAATATTTCATTCATTTGCGTATGTTTAATTATAATATCCTTCTCTTGTAAATCTGTCAGCACGAGTAAACTTAGCTCTCAAACAGGAATAGCTTCATTTTACAGTAATAAATTCAATGGCAACAAAACGGCCAGTGGAGAGATTTATAGAAAATCCAGATTAACAGCCGCTCATAAGACATTGCCTTTTGGTACGCAGGTAAAAGTTACCAATCTTACTAATAACCTAAGTGTAACAGTACGAATCAACGACCGGGGTCCTTTTGCAAAAGGACGCATTATTGACCTATCCAGGGGAGCAGCAAAAAAATTGGGAATGATCAAGCAAGGGGTAGCCAGAGTGAAAATTGAATATAAAAAAGCTGCCTCTTAGCTTCATACTAACAATAAAGCTATATTTATATTAAATAGGCTGATGGCTAGACCTTTTAGGCTACGCTTTTTAACGCAACCTCAAGAGCTTCTCTATGTTTTTTATTTACTTTAAAAACTTCTAATGTTTTCTGATAAATATCTTTATTTCCAGACTTAATCTTTTCTACTGCTTGTTCGCATTGTCTGTCAGAAAGCCAGGGGCGCTCATCTTCAGGTGCAGGTGCTGCAACAGGGACCGGAGCCGCCGCAGTTTGTGTATTGGTTGCTGAAGCTGTACGGTTAGAGGCTTTTTGCATTTCATCGGCACTTGCCATACTATCAATTACGCCAATGCCTGCCATCGCACAAGCACGACCTACTGCAGAAGTTTCTGCATTTTCAAGCGCTGAAGTATGATTTACCTGCCTGTAGTCTTCAGATTCAACTTCCTGGGCCAGTCCTGTATACACGAATTTTTTACCATCCTTATACAAAATTAATTTGGCACGCACTACCCACATCTTCCGTTCTGCATAATACTGATAATCTGTCGTAATAGAGTAGTCAAATTCATCCTGGCTCGACAAAAACAAAATGCGCTCTTTCACTTCTACATATTGTTTGCCTTTAATAGATATGGTTTTTAGGTTTTTAACTGACATAAATTAAGAGTGTATACTTTAAATGTTGTAAACTTTTAATAATAGATTGGAACAATACTACTTTAACCTGACAAATCCACCGTCAATATTATAATCGCTGCCAGTCACAAATCCTGCTTCATCTGAACACAAATATAAGGCTAAGGCAGCCATTTCATCTGGTGTACCCATTCTACCAATAGGCTGAGTTTTAGAGAGTTTATCAAACATTTCCTGTTCTTGTCCTGGATAATTCTTTTTCAAAAAATCATCGACAAAAGGAGTGTGTACTCGTCCAGGTGAGATGCAATTACAGCGAATATTCTGGTTTATATAATCTCTGGCTACTGATAGTGTCATCGAAAGTACGGCTCCTTTGCTCATAGAATAGGCAAAACGGTCAGGAATCCCTAATGTACCGGCTACGGAAGCTAGATTGAGTATTACCCCTCCTCCACTCTTTTTCATATTTTCTACGCCAGCCAGCAAACAGTTATACACGCCTTTTACATTTACTGTAAAAATTCTGTCAAAATCAGATTCAGTCGTTTTTTCAAGGTTTCCTATATGGGAAATTCCGGCACTATTTACTAAAATATGGAGGTTACCAGTTTTGGTAAATATCGCCTCAAATACGGATTGAACATCAGTTTGCCTGGAAACATCGCAGGCATAACTGGTAGCCTTTCCGCCCATTGATGTAATCTGGCTCACGGTTGCTTCTGCATTGGCTTGATTTAATTCTATAATGGCAACGTCAGCTCCTTGTTTGGCAAATAAAATTGCAATGGCTTTACCTATACCACTACCACCTCCGGTAACTACAGCTGTTTTTCCTGACAGGTTAAATATGCTCACAAAATCTTGCATTTGATTTACTCAATAATTAATTTTTATGAATTTTATTATAAAAATTATACAAATAATTAAACATTTTCAATAAGTGCATATGTCTGTTTATATAATCTTTATTATGTTCAATCTCTTTAATAAAAGCATTTTTCACATATTCATATAATTGAATATCTAACTGATTTTGGTCAGCAATCAACTGCATAGTCTTATCTGATATTTTTGAATACTTTAAATTGTTAGGGGCAATGTTTAGAGATCTATAATACAATGGAAATTTCCAGTTCAAAATTTTATATAAGAGTATTATACCTTTGTCAAATTGTTCAGTAATTCCTGAAAATATAAAATGCTCATTAATATTATTTTTTGCTAACTCCAAAATATTGCCACTAAAAATTACAGACTCGGATTGAAGTCCACCTTGCATACCAACAATTTGTTTAGTCTGTGAATTCAATAGCATTTTATGCATATCGCTAGTGATGTAATCTTCTAAAGTCATTTTTTTTTCAATCACTTCTCTGTGGTGTACATGCTGTTTTATTCTTAGTACATAATTATAGTAAGATATTTCTCTTTGAATAGGATCCCTCAAAAAAGTTATATATTTAACATTATTCTTATCATTGAAAGAATTATGCATTCCAAAATTTATATGTCCTCCTAATAATTTAATATTATTTCTTTCTTCATATGACAAATTGCGAAATTTTTGACCTGTCATATATTTTTCTTCACCATCCAACCCAAATCTCACATTTCGGGCATAATTTCTTTGAATAATTTGTTTAAAAGTAGTACCGGCTGTTTTAGGTATATGCAAAAAAATTATATTATACATGTAAATAAGATAATAATTGAGATTTTTTCTATTTAGTAAGGATTTTTTTACAAAGAAACGCCTCTTTTCCAGGGAATAAAATCATCCTGACCTAATTGTACTGATTTGGGTATAACTTCTCCGCTGGCTGCCCGGATACAATATTCCAGAATTTCTTCGCCCTTCCTTTCAATTGTGGCCTGGCCGGTAATAATATCTCCTGTATCAATATCTATAATATCAGCCATTCGTTTTGCAAGACTTGTATTGGTAGACAATTTTATGACTGGACAAACAGGATTACCGGTTGGAGTGCCTAACCCGGTGGTAAATAATATGAGTGTAGCACCGGAACCAGCTTTTCCCGTAGTTGCTTCCACATCATTTCCTGGGGTACACACTAAACTCAAGCCTGGCTTTCTTACGGGTTCTGTATAGTCGAGCACATCCACTATGGGCGCTGTCCCTCCTTTTTTTGCAGCGCCAGCCGATTTAATAGCATCAGTTATAAGTCCGTCGCGGATATTGCCAGGAGATGGGTTGGCATCAAAGCCAGAACCAACCGCTTCTGCCTGGGCAGAGTAGGATTTCATCAGGTGGACAAATTTGGCGGCTACTTCTGCATTAATACAGCGGTCAGCGAGTTCCTGTTCTACGCCGCATAATTCTGGGAATTCAGCCAATAATACTGAACCATTCAAACCCACCAGTAAATCAGCCGCATAGCCTACAGCCGGGTTAGCTGAAATTCCTGAAAATCCGTCAGATCCGCCACATTTTACTCCAATCACCAGTTTATCCAAGGAGGCTGGTTTACGCTGCTGTTTATTAGCTCCTATTAAGCCAATAAAAGTCTGTTTAATAGCATCTGCAATCATAGTTTCTTCCGACTGGCTTTTTTGCTGTTCAAACATAAACAAAGGCTTATCAAAACCTGGATTACGCTTTAAAATTTCCTGCCGGAAATCATCTAATTGTAAATGCTGGCAACCTAAACTCAATACGGTTGCTCCTGCCACATTCGGATGGTCTATATAGGCGGTAAGCAAGGCACTCAGTACGGCTGAATCTTGACGGGTACCTCCACAACCTCCCTGATGGGTTAAGAATTTAATACCATCTACATTCGGGAAAAGACGTCTGGTATTGAAATGTTCTTCATTTATTTCTAGGTCTGTGTCCAGCATTGCATCGGGTGTTATACCTTGTTGGTACAACTGTACGAGTTGCCTGGTATAGTTTTTATATTTTTCTGTTTTTCCATACCCAAGTTCCTTATTGAGTGCATCTTTTATAAATTCCAGATTGCGGTTCTCACAAAAAACTGTGGGTATAAAAAGCCAGTAATTGGCCGTACCAACCCTGCCATCGGAGCGATGAAATCCATTGAATGTACGTGTTTTCCACTTATTAATATCCGGAGCAGTCCAGGTATATTCCTTATTTTTTCCTGAATATGACGAAGCTGCATGTTTCAGATTTTGTGTAGAAATCAATCCGCCTTGCGGGATGGGCTTTAAAGCTTTTCCAACCAGTACGCCATACATAATAACCGGTTCTCCTGGTTGAAGATCAGTTGTGGTAAATTTGTGTTTTTGTGGAATATTATCAGTAAGCACATATGTTTCTCCTCCGTAAGTAATAGTCTCGCCAGCAGAAAGATCGGTAAGCGCTACTATAACATTATCATCAGGATGGACTTTAAGTACTTGTTGTTTTAAGAGTTCGGTTTGCATAGGGCCAAAAAATAAGTGTAAACAGGCACAAATACCAGTTTGTATTCGTAATAATTATAATAGAGTTCTCTTAATATAACTTACAGCAAATACATTTTCAATTAAGCATTCCGGCCGTGTGTAATTGCAAATCAGAAATATAGCGGAACAATAAACAAAGTTGCTCTAATCTTTAAATAAATGATTACGCAAATGCTGCAATAGCTCTTTTTCCACTCTAAATACTATACCGTCGGCTTGCAACATTTCAACAGCTTGTTTGAAAAGTGACGAACGAAGTTCTTTACTGATTTTAGGCGCGGCCATCTCAATAAGTTTGTATCCGTCATACCGGATCGACTGATTAATTAACTGTACTTTCTTATAAACTGCCATCAGATCCGTGTCCTTAAATAATGGATCTTTTAGTAATACATGTATCAGCTTGTCAGTCTCTTCTACTGTTACTTGTTCATCCACCGAGACAAGTGCGTACAAAATGGCCAGGTAAGCCTCCTGTTGGCTGTCAATCTGTAAACTCGTCATACCAGCAATTAATAAATTTAACAATAAATCTGTGCAGGAATGGCTTATAAACACCCTATCCTTCCAGTAAAGCCATCTTTAGTTTAATAAAAAGGCTTTCAAAGATATTCATTTATCTATTATAATTCGAAGTAAAACTTAAAAAGTGGAGATAAACTTTTTACTTTTAAAGAGATAGTTTTGTACATTAATCAGAAAAAAGAATCTATGTACAACGAACCTATGTTACGTGAGAATTCCCTGCAGGGCAAAGTCATTGTAGTGACCGGTGGAGGAACTGGTCTGGGAAGATCAATGAGTAAATACTTCTTGCAATTAGGAGCAAGTGTAGTAATTGCCAGCCGGAAACTGGATGTACTTACACAAACAGCCCAGGAATTAGAGGCCGAAACTGGTGGCAAAGTATTACCCTTAGCCTGCGATGTGCGGAATTATGCGGAGGTAGAGCAAGTACTGGCTACTACCATTGAACAATTTGGCAAAGCAGATGTACTGGTTAATAATGCTGCAGGAAATTTTATCAGCCCAACAGAAAATTTATCAGCCAAAGCATTTGATACAGTGATAGATATCGTATTACGGGGTTCTTACAATTTTACATTGGCATTCGGAAAAGACTGGATTGCAAAAAAACAAAAAGGGGCTTTTCTTAACATTGTTACCACCTATGCCTGGACTGGCTCCGGATACGTGGTGCCTTCTGCGTGTGCTAAAGCGGGAGTTCTGGCTTTAACCCGTTCGCTGGCCGCTGAATGGGGTAAATATGGTATCCGCTCTAATGCCATTGCCCCCGGTCCTTTTCCAACAGAAGGTGCCTGGAAACGTTTATTTCCTGCAGATGCTTTATCACCTGAAGTAGCCCGGAAACTTGACCCGGCAGAAAGAATACCGCTGAAAAGGGTGGGTGAACATCAGGAACTAGCCAACCTTGCCGCTTACCTGATTTCTGATTTTTCATCGTTCGTAAACGGAGAAGTAGTAACTATTGATGGCGGTGAGTGGCTGTATGGAGCCGGAGAGTTCTCTATGCTGGATATGATTCCGCAGCAGATGTGGTCAGAGATCGCAAAAGCAACCAGAGGCAAAAAATAAAGTATTTTTCTGGAAACTTTCTTGTTTGCAAATAGTCAATAAAAAATCCGCCCGGTATATAAACCGGGCGGATTTTTTAAAGTTATACATTCACCGCATACGTTGGGGAATAGGCCGGGTTGGCGAATCGCCCAGATTTTTAGGTGGTCTGTCTACCAATAAATCGTCTAGTCCATTGCCACTGGGAGGATCATAAACAGGCAGGTTTATATCTACCGGAGTGCCGCCATCATCATCATTATTAGGCGGAAAATAACTTTTGCGGAGGGCCTTTATTAATATCCAGGTTACGGTAGCAAAGCTCAATATCCAAAGAAACAGGTATTTGACAGTCATGGCATTAAGGTGATTGAAATGTACATCATACTACGCAAATTCAACTGAAAGAGAATATATTTTATACTTAAAATTTCAACTTTTTGTTATTAAGCACTTCCAAATTAGGAAAATAATATTAGAGTATCAATAAAAAAATCCGGATTATTTCTTCACTTTATTCAACGAAAAAAATGATACTCCATCTATTAATTTTTAAATTTTATTTCATTGATCTTACTTGCGAAAAAGATATCACACATATCTTCCTACTATAGCAGGCCGTCGGTAAGTAAAAACGACAGAAGATAATCTTAATTCGAAGCTGATCAGACCATGGTAGGAAACAAAATAAAGGATGGTCTAATATCATCACTGAGCTTTTGACTTAATGAGCTTATCCAGAAAAGTTCGGAATTCATCGGTATCATATTTAGCCATTCCTTCCTTGCGGAGCACTATTTTTCCATTCCGGTCAATCACATAAGTAGTCGGAATTATAGTTGTTTCAAATTCTATAGGTAAGCTTTCTTTTACGCCATATACAGGAAAAGTGTATTCTTTTCTCTTCACAAACTTTCTGGCTTTCTCAAAATCTTCATCTAAAGAAAGCATTACAAAAGCAACATCTTCAGTTGATGTTCTTTCATACAATTTATGAATATTAGGCATCTCCGCGATGCAAGGCGGACACCAGGTAGCCCATAAATTTATAAATATAACCTTGCCTTTAAACTCTTTTAAGTTAGCAGATTTTCCATCTAAGGTAAGCAAAGGAAAATCATGTCCAGCCTCCGCTTGACTTATAACATACGCTGCATTACTATCACTAGCTACATCATTTTTTAGTTCAGGCTTAATGAGGCCGGTAGCCAGCACCATTTGTTGTACGCGGCCAAGTACTTCTGTTTGCAATCCTGTCAGGTAAATGGTAAAGATGACAGATAAGATGACAAACCAGCTGGCAAATTCTTTCTTTACAATTGTTTTCATACATATAAATATAATTGAATGTATCTAACTATCATAGCCTTTACTTCGGTAACAAATATACCCAGGAAACATAATTTTTATACCAAAGGAATAAAAATAACACAAAATGCCAATACGCAGGATGAGTGGTAACGACGGCATTAATTGTGTAATTCTATAGAACATAACTGTGTTAAAAAGTGTTAAATAAGCAGTATTTACTTGCTTTCTGGCATAATATTTTCTTTATTATCAGCATTCTGTAACATATTTTATCCATTACGTATGCTAATTATAGAGTGGCAGAAGTAAGTGATACTATAGAATTAAACATCACGTTATGAAAAACACAGAATACTCAAAATAATTAAATTTTAAACATTCATTTTGATTCATAAAAGCATGAGAGATTTTGGAAAAACCGTTTTAGCAGCTGTTCTGGGTGGCGCTATTACTTTTGGAGCAAGCCAGGCGTTTAAAGATGATAACGAGAACAAGGTAGTTATCGAGAAGGCACCGGTAACATATAGCCGGATGGCCTCAAATTTAGCCAAAAACCCGGATGGAACATTACAAGTAGACTTTTCATATGCCGCAGAGAAAGTAACGCCGGCAGTAGTACACATTAAATCTACAATGAAAAGCAATAGTTCAGGAAGGGCACAATCTATTCCGCCACAACTCAGAGAATTTTTCGGAGACCAGTTTGGCGGTTTAGAAGAGGCTCCCAGATATGGACAAGCGAGTGGTTCTGGTGTAATAATCAGCGACAACGGATACATTGTAACCAATAACCACGTAATTGAAGGCTCCAGCGAACTGGAAGTAACTTTATACGATAAACGTTCTTATAAAGCCAAAGTGATTGGTGCTGATCCATCTACTGATATTGCACTGATTCAGATCGATGCAAAGGGTTTGCCTAAGCTTCCTTTAGCTAATTCCGACGATATTAAAGTGGGCCAGTGGGTATTGGCGGTAGGTAATCCGTTTAACTTGTCATCTACCGTTACAGCTGGTATTGTGAGTGCCAAAGGTAGAAACCGTATCATCCAGAAAGAAGGTTCTGTAGAGTCGTTTATTCAAACGGATGCGGCAGTAAACCCTGGTAACAGTGGTGGTGCGCTGGTAAACCTCAATGGTGAACTTGTTGGTATCAATACAGCGATTTTTTCTGAAACAGGTACGTTTGCCGGATATTCATTTGCTGTTCCTACCAGCATTGTAAGCCGTGTAGTAGAAGATTTAATTGAATTTGGTAAAGTACAAAGAGCTTCTTTAGGTGTATATATCCGTGATATGGACAGCAAACTGGCTAAAGAAACAGGAGCAGATGTTACACATGGAGTGTATATTGAAAGCCTCGTTGAAGGTGGTTCTGCTAAATCTGCCGGTCTGGAAAAAGGAGACGTAATTCTGAAAGTAAATGAACGATCTGTTAACTCTGTAGCTCAGTTGCAGGAAACTATTAGTTCTTTTAAACCTGGAAGCAAAGTACAGGTATTGGTAAACAGAGATGGCAAAGAAAAAAACATTAATGTATTACTAAAAAATTCAGCCGGTAAAACAGAATTGGTGAAAGCCAATAATAGTGAAACCCTCAGAGAACTGGGTGCGGACATGAACAGTGTTTCTTCAGAAGAAGCTAAAAAACTGAACATCTCAGGTGGTGTGCAAATCAATGAGTTATACTCTGGTAAGTTGCGTTCTCAAACTGATATTAAAGAAGGTTTTATTATTACCAAAGTAAACCGGACTCCGGTACGTACGGTAGAAGAATTGGTAAAAGCGCTTGAAGATACAGACGGAGGTGTAATGCTGGAAGGTGTCTATCCTGGCGATTCTGAGAAATATTACTATGCCTTTGGTATGTAATCCTTCATAATATATTAACAAAAAGCCACTGATTTGTCAGTGGCTTTTTGTTTTATAAGCCATTCATAATTCACTTACTCTGTCCTAATTCTTTCTATATCGGCCTTAATCCATTTTGAATAGGTAGATTTCAGAGCTAAAGGTATAATGAATATTTCCAAGACTGATATAATCATCACTAAGTCCGTGAGAATGGCTTCTATGGCTGACAAAAATATTTCTAAGGACGATATAACTACTTCTGAGTCTGATAAAATAATTTCTATGTCCGACAAATCTGTTTCTAAGTTCGGCAAAACAATTTCTATATACGACAAAAGTATTTCGAAGTGCGACAAACTAGCTTCTATTTGCAGCAAAACGATTTCTAAGTCCGCTAAAAGTATTTCTAAGGATGTGAAATAGTTTTCTATGTGCGGGAAAACGATTTCTATGTTCGATATAAGTTTTTCTATTTGTGATAAAACAGTTTCTATGTAGCGGAAATGTACTTCTAAAAGCGATAAAAGCTTTTCTAAGTCTTGGTAAACATATTTTTATTTCCGGAAAATTAATATCGGGGCAACTATTTTCCTTCAGG
This sequence comes from Rhodocytophaga rosea, assembly GCF_010119975.1. Classification (GTDB taxonomy): domain Bacteria; phylum Bacteroidota; class Bacteroidia; order Cytophagales; family 172606-1; genus Rhodocytophaga; species Rhodocytophaga rosea. Next base: position 6,766,906 of record NZ_CP048222.1, on the reverse strand, counting down.
ACGATAATGGCAGGGCGGATGAAATTCTGTAACGAGAAAGAGAATACACGTTAGCCATAACAGGCGATAGGAATAAGACAACAGACAAAAAGCCTATATTTGTTACAAGCCTTTAGGCGTTATAAATAGTAGAGCTAGTGTACAAAGTACTTAATTTTGTAAATTGTATCTATTCTTGTTTACTCTTCTTGCCCAATGCCCTCTTTCCGTTTGCTGATTGGTCTGATTCTTAGTTTGCTGCCAGTTTCCCTGCTTGCGCAAAATTCTGTACTGGCCAGTGGAGAATGGTATAAAATAGCTGTAAGCAAAGCTGGTATTTATAAAATAGATCTTTCTTTCCTGCAAAAAGCCGGGATAAATACCGCCGCTTTAAATCCACAAAATATCCACTTATATGGGTATGGAGGCGGAATGCTTCCACAAGCCAATCATATGTCCCGGCCTGCCGACCTTCCGGAAAATGCAATATTTGTAGAAGGAGAAGCAGATGGCAGGTTTGACAATGCGGATTATATACTTTTTTATGCGCAAAGTCCTCATGCTGTGTATTACGATACCACCCAAAAAATATTCAGGCATCAAACCAATCTATACAGCGATACTACTTTTTACTTCTTAACCGTTAGCGATACCCCAGGTTTACGAATCGAGGAACAAGAAAGTGAAAGCAATGCTGTGCACACCATTACCTCATTTGATGACTACCTATTCCATGAAAAAGAATTAACCAACCAGATTCAGTCGGGAAGAGAGTGGTATGGTGAAAAATTTGATTTTACCGTTACGCAGCATATTGATTTTCCGGTAACCGGTTTAGTAGCAGGCTCAGAAATCAAAATTACTTCTGCTGTAATGGCACAGGCTTCGGGTAGCACTCAATTTTCGCTTGCCCTCAATGGACAGGAAGCAGGTTCGCATTCTTTGCCAGGCGTGTCTTCAGGTACATACGATGTAAAAGGTGTTAACCGAACCAATACATTTACTGTGTTAGCACCCGCCACCGATAATCTGAAACTGACTTATACGTATGATAAAAAAGGCTTAACAGATGCTGCTGGTTATTTGAATTTTGCCGGATTACAAGTAAAACGGGAATTAAAAGCATATGCTGACCAAACAACTTTCATGGCTTTGGAGAGTATGGAATATGAAGAGGTGAATTATATTATTAAAGATGCCACTAGTCAGTTGAATATATGGGATATTACCAATCCGCAGATTCCGGCAAACCAAATCTATGCTTTAACAGGTTCTACGGCAGTATTTGGAGCAAAAGCCGGAACTAATGCCGGTTCGTTGAAAGAATATATACTATTTTCTGGTACTTCGTTCGACAATCCGGTTTCTGTACAACGGATAGCTAACCAGAATTTACATGCCCTTTCTACTCCACAATTCTTAATTATCACACCTGGCATTTTTAAAGAACAGGCAATCAAGCTGGCAGATTTCCGGAAAAGTCATGATGGCTTGCAAACGGAAGTAGCAACCCTTGATGAGATTTATAATGAGTTTTCATCTGGCAGGCAGGATGTAAGTGCCATCAGGGATTTTATCAGGTATTTATATACAAGGAATCAATCTTTGCAATATGTATTGTTAGTAGGTGATGCCTCATACGATTATAAAAACCGGATTTCACCCCATACGAATTTTGTTCCTATTTATGAATCACGGGAATCGCTTCACCCTATTTTTAGCTACTCTTCGGATGATTATTACGGATTTATGGATGACAATGAGGGTGAATGGACAGAAAATACGCAAGGAGACCATATCATGGATATTGCTGTAGGCAGGTTGCCTGTAAAATCTGTTGAAGAGGCAAGTAATGTAATGTCTAAACTCATTCGATATGCTACTGATACTAAAACATTGGGTAAATGGCGCAACCAGCTAAGTTTTGTGGCCGACGATGGAGATAATAATACCCATCAACTGGATGCTGACCGGCTGGCTGAGCAAATTGCAGCTAAATATCCTGCATTTAATATCAATAAAATTTTTATGGATGCCTATCCACAGGTGTCCAACGCCAATGGACAAACAGCTCCGGAAGTACAAAAAGCTATTGATAAAGCCATAGACAAAGGCAGCTTCATATTGAATTATACCGGGCATGGCGGAGAAATTGGCTGGTCGCAGGAACAGATTCTGAGTATTCCGCAAATAAATGAATGGAATAATATATACTTACCTTTGATGGTAACTGCAACGTGCGAATTTGGCCGTTATGATGATCCTGTACGTACATCAGGGGCTGAATATGCATTATTACATGCCAAAGGTGGTGCAATCGGATTGATTACCACAACCAGGCCAGTGTTTTCTAACACAAACTATGCCCTCAATACAGCTTTCTATTCAGCCGTTTTTGAACCTCAGAATGGACAAATGCCAAGGCTGGGAGATGTGATGAAACATACAAAAAACAATAGTCTCAGCGGCAGCATCAACCGGAATTTTGCATTGCTTGGCGATCCATCCATGCGATTGGCTTATCCTGAACAAAACATCAGCATCAGTAAGATTAATAAGAAGGATATAAGTGCCGGAGCAGATACCTTAAAAGCATTAAGTAAAGTTTCCATTGAAGGATATCTACAAGACCGTTTTTCAGGGCAATTACAAAGTGAGTTTAATGGCCTGCTCTATGCCACTGTTTTCGATAAAAAGAGTACCCTTACCACTCTTGGAACCGAGCGGAGCGCCAGAATGAATTTTAAGGTGCAACAGAATATTTTATTTGAAGGAAAAGTTAGTGTAAAGAACGGTGTATTTGAGTTGAACTTCGTTGTACCTAAAGATATTGATTACCGTTTCGATGCCGGAAAAATCAGTATGTATGCCCAGAATGAAACTGGACAGGATGCAAACGGTTCACAGCAAGTAATGATCGGTGGCAGTATTCCACTTATCAACCCCGACCAGACACCTCCATTGATTCGCTTGTTTATGAACGACACTACCTTTGTGGATGGAAGTATTACCGGTTCTAACACTGCTCTGATGGCTTTGTTATCTGATGAAAATGGAATTAATGTTACGCAAACTGGGATCGGGCACGGGATTACAGCTACTTTACACTCAACGTCTGAGGAAATTGTATTGAATGAATATTATACTGCTTCCATAGATGATTATCGAAAGGGTCAGATCTATTATCCTTTTAAAAACCTTGCTCCCGGCTCCTATACCCTCACGCTTAAAGCCTGGGATACCTACAATAATTCTTCCCAGGCGGATATTCGTTTTATTGTAGCAAATAGTGAAGCCATAGCCCTGAGGAATGTTCTCAATGTACCTAATCCATTCCGTGATTTTACTCAATTTCAGTTCGACCATAACCGGGCTGGAGAAGACTTAGAAATTACTGTTGACATTTACTCACTTTCCGGACAAATCATTAAAACGCTACATACCATAGCTTATGCAAGCCCGGAACAATTCAAAGATTTAAGATGGGATGGAAAAGGAGATTATGATAACAAAATACACAATGGCGTATACATTTATAAGCTGTCTGTTCGTTCTATGGCAGATGGCTCTCAAACCCACCTTTTTAACCGGTTAGTTATTTTTCAATAGATTTTTGTTTTTAGGCGATTACTTTTGTAGTAATTATTCAATTAAAGGTTGCATAATTTTTATATCAAAAAACTGCCTTTCAAACAATTGTATTCATGAAAATTCCTTTTTAGATTTCTTTGCTATATTTACACATCAATTTTACAATTCACATGATAAATAAGTATTCCTTTTTATTGCTGATAGCAGTTTGTATAGGAGCGAATGTATTTGGTCAGTCATCACAATCTCTTTCAGGCCAGGACACAACAAGACGGGCTATTATCACACCTGTTTCTTTTCTTACCATCTCTCCCGATGCCCGTTCGGGTGCATTAGGTGATGCCGGCGTTGCTATTTCACCGGATGCCAATGCTATCTATTGGAATCCTGCCAAATTAGCTTTTCTCGATAAAAAATTTGGTTTATCTGTGAATTATACGCCCTGGCTGCGTAATCTGGTAAATGATATGTCCATTTCAACCTTGAATGGCTATTACAAAGTAGATAATAATCAGGCAATAGGTGTTAACCTTACCTATTTTAACCTTGGCGATATTCAATTTACGGACGAAAATGGTAATCCTATTAGGGATTTTAATTCCAGGGAATTTGCCATTGGCGGAACATACTCTCGTAAATTATCTAATAACCTCGGACTGGCTGTAGCCCTGCGTTTTATCCATTCTAATCTGGCCGGAAATTTCAATTTTGTCAATACGGTTGGGCAGGTGAAAGCAGGTAATACTGCTTCAGGCGATGTTGCCCTCTATTACAACAAAGATCTGAATATCTCTGGTAATGATGTAAATTTTGCTTTTGGGGCTAATCTTTCCAATTTAGGGGCTAAAATATCTTATACCACCAGAGACCAGCGTGAATTCATTCCTACCAATCTGAAAGTAGGTACTGGTATTACTCTCAATGCTGATCCGTACAACAAAATTACCTGGGCACTGGATTTTAATAAGTTACTGGTGCCAACGCCAAATGCTAATGGCACCAGAAGCAATAAAACATTTATCAGCGGAGCCTTAGGTTCTTTTGGTGATGCGCCAGATGGTATAAGTGAGGAGTTGGAGGAGGTTAGCATTGCTACCGGGTTAGAATACTGGTACAATGATTTGTTTTCGGCACGGGCTGGTTATTTTAGCGAAAGCCGTGATAAAGGCAACCGTAAGTATTTTACCTTAGGCGTAGGTATCCGTTACCAGAAATTAGGGTTTGATTTTGCTTATCTGATTCCCCAGCAAAAAGGAGCTAATAGCCCACTGGCCGATACACTGCGTTTTACACTACACCTGAACTTTGGACAGAGCAATCAAGAAGAAGCGCCGGTAAGTGAATAGAATTATAGCGTTAATAACTTAGTAACTTATAAGCATTTTAAAGTAAAAACCTGCCTCTTTTATAATGGGGCAGGTTTTTTAATGTAAGGCTGAAAGTTATTATTTACTTATGCTACTGAGTATGTCTATGGCTTTTCTACGGTCGCTGTACAGTTTTTCCTGTAAGGCAGCTATATCAGAAAACTTTTCATCTTCCCGGATAAGTTCAGCAAAAAAAACAGTAATAATTTCACCATATATATTTTCATCAAAGTTGAAAATATTAACTTCAATGGTGCGGATCTTACTTTCTAAAGTAGGTCTGGTCCCAATGTACAACATGCCATCATACATATTTCTTCGGCAGACAATCCTGGCTGCATAAATTCCATCCATGGGAATCAATTTATATGATTCTGCTATTTGCAGATTCGCTGTAGGAAAGCCGATTGTTCGTCCAAGTTTATCTCCATGCACTACTTTACCAGTAAGACTGTACATATTTCCCAGGTATTCATTGGCTATATGTACATGACCAGTACTCAGGGCCGTACGTATTCTGGAAGAACTTACGCCCACATCTTCAATATCCTGCCTGGGTATCTCCTCTACCTCAAATCCATATTGGGAGGCATTTTGCTGCAAATGCTCAAAACTTCCTTCTCTATTCTTACCAAACCGATGATCATACCCAATAACGAGTTTTTTTGTACCAATTTTTTCAACCAGAATGTTGGTAATAAATTGTTCAGAAGTAAGTTGAGAAAACTCTTTGGTGAAGGGAATAATGACCAGGTGATCTATACCATATTTAGCCAGCAAATCTATTTTTTCTTCAATAGTGGAAAGGAGTTTTAGGTCAGCACTATCTGTAGAAACAATAAGCCTGGGATGAGGCCAGTAGGTAATTACAACGGTTTCGCCATTATATTGCTGAGCGGTTTCCTTAAGCCGGTTAAGAATTTTCTGATGCCCAATATGAACTCCATCGAAAGTACCACTGGTAACGACAGCGAATGGTAGTTTGACAAATGTATCTAATCCCTGGTGTACTTTCATAGAAGCAGACGTAGCTTTTGAATAAACTCTTCAACAGTTTGTGCATTTTCTATTGTAAAAGTACCAATTCTTGTTCGACGAAGTTCCGCTAAATAAGCACCGGAATTTAAAAGTTCGCCAAAATCTCTAACGAGGCTGCGAATATATGTTCCTTTAGAACAAATGATCCTAAAATCTATGACCGGAAAATCTGTAAAACTGATTTCAAACAAAGATACTTCTACAAGTCTGGGTTGTAACTTAACCGTTTCTCCTTTGCGTGCCTTCTTGTATACCCGTTGTCCGTCTACCTGAATAGCTGAATAGATAGGCGGAATCTGTTTTAAACTACCAGTTAATTGTAAAGCAGCCCATTGTAGCATTTCCTGAGATATGTGACAAGTTTCATAAATCTGGTCAAAATCCGTTTCAAGATCTACAGAAGGGGTTGTTTTGCCTAAAACCAATTTTCCCATATACTCCTTTTCCTGTGCCTGATAGGAATCAATCTGCTTGGTCATTTTGCCGGTACAAAGGATAAGTAAACCTGTTGCCAAGGGGTCTAATGTGCCGGCATGGCCAATTTTTTTAATATGCAGGGCATTTCTGATTTTCCGGACGACATCAAAAGAAGTCCACCGGTAAGGCTTGTCAATCAATAAAACAGTACCTTCTTCAAATTGAGTAGACATAGATGCAAAATTACGGAAGGTCTGAATATTAACTGGCAGGGTAAGCAGATAATTATATGCTGTTAACTCAAAGTAAATACTTTCTGTTACTTAATAAGCCAGCAAATAGTAAAATCGATTTTGTTAAGATTGATAAGCATAGTTTGATTAATTACTATCTAAATCCTAATTATTGCACCTTCAAATCTACGCCCATCCAGAGCAGGATCAATAGCACTAGACCCAAAATAATGCGGTAATAGCCAAATATTTTAAAGCCATACTTAGTTAAGAAATTAATAAAAAATTTGATAGCAAGCATAGCCACCACAAAAGCAACCAGATTACCAATAAACAAGGTCTGCAAGTTTTCAGCACCAATAAATTTGTAATCTTTGAGAAGCTTATAGGCAGAAGCAGCAAACATGGTTGGTACTGCCAGGAAAAAAGAAAACTCTGCAGCGGCTTTTCTGCTCAGATTTTGGGACATGCCTCCAATAATAGTAGCGGCTGAACGTGATACGCCCGGAATCATAGCTATACATTGGAATAAACCGATTACAAAACCTTTCTTATAATCAACTGCTTCGATATCATCGGTAGAACGATTGAACATTTTATCGATAAATAAAAGCAATATGCCACCTGCCAGCAATGAAATAGCGACTACTACTACATTTTCCAGCAAGCTGTCTATAAAATCTCCCAGCAATAAACCAAAAATAGCTGCCGGAATAAAAGCAACAAAGAGCTTGATATAAAAATCTATGGATTGGAAAAACCGCCGCCAATACAAAACGACTACTGAAAGTATAGCCCCAAACTGAATATTTACGGTAAATATTTTTGTAAACTCCAGCTCATTAATTCCCATAATAGCTGAAGCGATAATCATATGTCCGGTAGAGGAAACCGGCAAAAATTCTGTAAGTCCTTCTACAATTGCCAGAATAATGGCCTCAATAAAATTCATTTGTTAGGTTTACGTAAAATGGCAAAAAATTCAATAATAAAACCAATCATCACGATGACCGGGCCAACAGTTAAGCCTAAATCGCCAAAGCCAAAAGTCTCCTTATCCATTGACATTATGACAAAGCCAATAATCAATACAGCAATTCCGGCCAGCATGAGTATATAATTCTGTCTGCCAAATGCCAGTTTGTTTTTATTTTCCATATGAATAGCTACTGCTTGTTTGTGGTTGTTATAAGTATGTTCCAGAAATAATCTGGTATCAAAATTAAATTAGTACAACTCATCCAGAGAAAGTTGCAGGTACTTTTTTACAGAACGGTAAGAACTTACCAGGCTGATCAGCGGCCCTAATATACAGAGCATGAGTAAGAAAACAGCTATCTTTTCTTTATCCTGTAATAATACCAGCTCCTCAATCTGTGTATTGGCATAATTCATTAATACTAGTAATAATACCGATGCCATCAACCCGCTTATAAACCCTTGTAAAGCCGACCGCAGTAAAAATGGCTTCTGTATAAATCCCGCAGTAGCTCCTACCAGTTGCATACTTCTGATGAGGAAACGCTGGGAAAATAAAGCCAGCTTAATTGTATTATTGATCATGATGGTGATGGTAAACATCAGAATTCCTGCAAATACCAGTAACACAAAAGTAATCCGTAAGATATTCTTATTTATCTCATCTACCAGGTTTTCAACATAGGTTGCCTCAAAAACACCAGGTATCTTTTCAATATCTGTCTTGATTATTTTCATTTTCTGGGACTGGTAATAATCAGGCTTTATCTTAATCAGATAGGCATCCCGTAAAGGATTTTCTCCCAACAAAGTTTGGAAGTTCTCTCCGGTTTCTTTGATAAATTTCTGAGCGGCCGTGTCTTTAGAAATAAAACGGATTTGAGGCTGATTTTCTTTATAGTCCAGATAAGCACGTTTAGAGAGTGCTTTTTCTACCTGGCTTATTTCTGTTGGAGTCAGGTATTTATCAAGGTAGATCTGAATTTCGATATTTTCCTTTACAATATTAGAAAGCTTGCTGGCTTGTAAAATTAAGAGGCCGCCCAAACCGATAACAAATAAGGCAAGCGTCAGGCTGAACACTACCGTAAAATAAGGATAAGAGCCTAATCTTTTTTTTCGCTTGTATTTTATTTCCTGTTGCACTTTTTATCGAATACTATGCTGCAAGTTAAAAAATTAATTCTGAAACAATGGCACATCTGCTCTTGTAAACTATAAAACCTTTCCGGCTTATGCATCTGGAAAGGTTTTATACTATGAAAATATTATGATACTACCTTAACTTTTTAAAGAAATTATGAAGATAGAAAGAAGCTCAAAAGATAGAAGTAAAACGAGCATTAGAAGCTTAACTGCTTATTTCTGTTTCATTTCCTTATTATAAGAATCTGCCAGCTGTATCTCCTGTGCATTGGTCACTTTTGGCATGAGCGCTACCTCAGACTGGTTTTTGTTTAACCTGTAATAATTACCTTCATAATATAAATATCTCTGGCTAAAATCAGGCAGATCTATAATATTATATGTTTTCTCAATTCCATATAAACACAACTGACCATCGGCATATTTATACTGGAGCTTCAATTTTGGATTGGTATTATCTATAATAATTAATTTATTATCTACGGCATGTGCAGATGAAGCAATACGTGTTTCAGGCATCACCAGCTCATGTTCTTTTGTTAATTCTTGTTCCTGTAACAATTCAGCTCCTATTTCATCTGACGGAACAACTGGGTGAATGTCAGTCTTTTTAGTAGCAGTTGCTTTTTTTAGTTGAGGTTTAGCAGCTATAGGTTCTGCCACACTTGCATCTGTTGATGTTTCGTCCTGAGTAATATCTGAAGTTATTGTATGTTGTGTATCCTGGGAAGAGGTTGTATATTGAGTTTGCTCTCCAGAATCTGATACTATTTCTGTTTGAACAGCAGCACCTGCTATTTGGGAAGGCTCTAAATCTTTTGCGGGATGATTCAGAAGAAAAAGACCAGCTAATCCTAAAATAGCTATTCCTCCTACTACCATACTGCCAATTGCAAAGCTTCCTGTATTTCCTCTGCCTGTATCACTCACATCAATGCGGTTAAGCCTTTCTTTCAATTCTTGTTTCCGGAAAGCACCGATAGAAGCAATAATATCTTGCTGAAGTTGAAATTCATTCTGAAGCAAAGGATCTTGCCGCATCATTTCTTCAAACTCAGCTCTTTCATTTTCCGGAAGTTCGTTTCTCAGATAAGCTTCTAATCTTTCTGAATAATTAAGGCCGTTGTTCATATTAATCCAAGAAATCGGAGGCTTTGTATTTTGATTTAATTAATTCATCTAATTCTTTCTTGCACTTATACTTTTTAGTTTTAGCTGTATCTGCATTGGCAAAGCCCATTTTCTCAGCAATGTCGTTCATCGACATGTTATCAAAATAATAGTAAGTTAAGATTTTTCTACAAGTATCTCCCAGCTGGTGAATGGACCTGTTAATAATCTCGATTCTCTCTCTTCGGTCAATATCGTTAATTTCCGAGCCATCTTTTTCTTCGCTGCTCAACTTACTTTTGCGTTCGAGTTCTTTTCTCCACAGATTTTGACAAATGCTGTATAAAAAAGTGCTTATCTTAGAAGATAAAATAAGGTTTCCACTCACGGCTTTCTGCCAGAAAACAATGAGTGCATCCTGATATATATCCTTAGCCTCGTCTTCGGTGCCGCTGTTATTGATAACCAATTTGGTCATCATCTTGAAATTCTTCTTGTAAAGGTAATCTAACGCACTCTCATCCCCCTGCTGAATCCTTTCAAGTATCTCACTATCCTTCATTCGTAAAAGCTGAGCTTTAGAGTTTAATACTAATACTTAAAAATTAGTAACCAGTTTTTGCAACACTTCTTTAGTAATTTTGACAAAAAACGAGTTGTGTACCTGGATAACTATCTCAAGTTAACAGATTAAAACGCAATTTACCAAATTAAATACCCCGTCAGAGATATCTATTATGTAAGGTCGCATATTATTTTTTTATTTCTTATACTTTAATTTCTAGCCGTCAGTTTGCTTTTAAAGAAGAAATTAATCAGATAAATACTTATAAAGCGCTTGTAAGCGGGCGAACGAACTGATTGGCAATAACAAATACTGTATCTGCTGTTGCTGGAATGAGAAGTGCTTTCCCGGTAAACGTACTAAAAGCCGGAAGAATGCCATTTTTTTGTCTAAAATAAAAACATGGCAATACTATACTCTGTTTTGCTTTTCCTACCAGGCGGACTGCCGGATGAATATGTCCTGATAAATTATAATAAGTACTATTTTCTTCCAGCGGAATGTGAGAAAATATAAAAGGATGTTCAATTAAAGTATGTTCGTATATTTTTAATGAAGCTGCACTATAAAAAGAATCTTTTAATATATCATGATTGCCTTTTATTAAAGTAAATTCTGTTTGGGAATATTTTTTTCTCCAGGTGGAGAAATCAACAACTGCTTCATTGTAAGTGCTGTGAAATAAATCTCCTAAAATAAGTACCCGGTCTACCGGAAAAGTATTCAAAATAGCATCAAGTGCTTTATAATCTGTTTCACCTGCTATCTGTGGAATGGCAATACCCGCCTTTCTGAAATGATTTATTTTTCCCACGTGTACATCTGCTACAATCAGGGTTTTAGTTTCAGCCCAGTATATAGCTCTTTGGGGTAATAAATGTAAACTTTGACCTAAAAATGAATATATAAATACTCCTGAGACAGATGTTATCAATATCAAATAATGAATTAAATACTTTTAGTAAAAACTTGCTAGAATATAAAATAGTTTTCAGCTTCTGTAAACAGAATTATCTGATCAATTTATAGAGCATTCTGTAATTGATGCAGTAATTAATATATAATACTTCTCTTTTTACTTATCAAAGAAAATAAAAACATCATGTATACAGGTATTTTATATGTTTAGATAGTTTTTTACATGTATTTTATTTTTAATAACTATTTCAGAATAATGGTTGATTTGATTTGATATACTTTTATGATAAAATAATAAAGTAATTACTACGAAACTGTGTATAATTACTATAAAATAGTATCTAATTACCTCTTTTCATTCTACAATATTGTCTTATCATACCAAATAATTGAGCATGAGCAAAAGCATGGCTTAAATGAAAAGATAAAAATATTTGCTTCGCTTATCCGTCCATCAATACAGAATTATTTGATTACATGGTACCTCAACAAAAATATATCTGGCTGCTTTTTTCCGGTTTTTTGCTGCTTTGTCCTGCCTTTATATTTGCCCAAAAAGAGGCAGATGCTGTAGTGGGTGTGTGGTATAATGGCTCTAAAGAAAGTAAGATAGAAATATATAAATGTGATAGCCGCTATTGCGGTAAAATCATCTGGCTGAAAGAGCCGCTTGCAGAAAATGGTAAGCCCAAAATAGATAAAAACAATCCGGATGAGAAACTCAGGACAAGGCTTATTCTTGGCATGAATCTGATGAGAGGCTTTACGTATGATGAAGATAATGTATGGGTAGATGGAGAAATTTATGACCCTAAGAGTGGAAAGACCTATTCCTGTAAAATGACTTTAACTGATAAAAACAACCTGGATGTTCGGGGATTTGTTGGAATTTCAATCATTGGCAGAACTGATTTCTGGACAAGGGCAGAATAGTTTCATTCTCATGGCTATTACTCAGGATTAACGGGAATAATAAATTTTATTAGCGTTAAAGCTTGTTAAGTTAGTGGTTATTTTGGGGTTTTATCAGATGTAAAATAGCTCAGGCCAACCTTTTTCTTCAGATATAAACACTTTTCTCCTTAATTTTTATAGCACAATATGAATATTTACTTATAATTTTCTGTTTACCTCCTAAATTCATTATTATTAACTATGCGCATTAAATCTTAAATCAGAAAAAGCTATAGTCGGATTTGTTCACGAACCGGCTATCATATTTTACTCGTATATTACACGTGTTCTCACGTATATTCGGTTACTAACTACTCATTCTCAAATAAACAGATATATGACAATTTACTTAGCAATATTTATAGCGTTTGTGGCCGGGTATATGTATGGCCATAAAATAAAACCAAACAAGCGTTTGCGAAAAGCTATTAAAGACGTGAATGAAAAAAGTGCGGCTATTTTCGATGCAGGCAACAAAGGTATGTATAAAACGGTGGTTACCGATAATAATAAATCTTCGGAGCTTGTCGTAGAAGTAAAAGAGCTGGCTGTTACCAAAACCGGACTTATAAAGGTACAGTACCTAAACGCCTTTTATAAAAATCCCGAATTCCGGACTAAAAAAGGAGAGGCTTTGCTCACCGAAGTACAAGGTCTGTTAGGAGATTATTTACCAGCTGAAGATATAGAATGGTACGAAACTCCGGATCGGCATTCAAATATTAAAAATTTTGTTAATTATATCAACACTACATATCATAAACATTCAGGAATCTAACTAAAATGGAAAATAATAAAGAACTCACAACGATTGATAATCAGGAATTAGTATTAAAAAAAGCGCAGGAGCTCTCCAAAACGATTGATCCCAGCAAGCCGGAAAGTCTAAGCAACTTTGGTGTAGAAACCCAGCGCAAACTGGGCAATTACTCCAATGAGTTGCTGACAAAGGTAAAGGTAAAAGATTCTGGTGATGCTGGTGAAGCCATTAATGAATTGCTTGCTCAGATCAATATGATCAAAATTGATGAGTCGGAGACTTCAAAAGGCTTTTTCAGCAAGGTTCCTTTCCTTTCGAAAGTAGTAGACAAGTCTAAAAGGATTGCCAGCCAGTATAATTCCATTTCTGAAAATGTAGATGATGTAGTGATTAAGCTTGAAAAAACCCGGCAGAGTGTGATGAAAGATTCTACCAGCCTGGAAGTAATGTTCAAGCAGGCAGTGGAGTACATTTATGAAGTCAGGGCTATTATTGCTGCCGGTAAACTTAAAATTCAGGAAATTGAAACAGATACCATTCCTAAATTGCAGGCTGAAGTAGAAGCCAGTAACCAGGATGAACTGGCGGTACAGCGCCTGAGTGATATGATCGCCTTTAAAGATAAACTGGAAAAAAAGGTGCATGATTTTACCCTTTCCCATACCATTGCCACCCAGTCGATGCCACAAATCCGGATGATCCAGACCACCAATGATGTACTGGCCCAGAAGATTCAGAACTCGATTGCTACTGTAATTCCGGTATGGCGCCAGCAGGTAGCCATTGCTCTGGGTCTCGAAAAACAGCGTAAAGCCCTGGAAATTCAGAAGAAAGTAACGGATACTACCAATGAGATGCTGCTGAAAAATTCCCAGTTACTGAAAACCAATGTTGTAGCTGCTGCTAAAGAAAACGAACGTGGTATTGTAGACATGGATACGCTGAAGAAGGTTAATAAAGATATGGTAGAAACTCTGGATGCGGTTTTGAAAATGTCGGAGGAAGGCAGTAAGAAAAGAGCAGATGCCGTAAAAGAATTAGCTCAGATCCAGGAAGAATTAAATAGTAAGATCATCGGCAGTTTCAGCAAATCGAAAAAAATTGAAAACGAGTAATGAATACTGATAAAAACAAAAAAATACCCCAGGATATCATCCTCACGGCAGAACAGGAAGAAATCCTCGATCTGTATATGAACAACCTGGATAATATATTTGAAGAAATTAAAGAGTCTGAAAAAATGCAGGTAGAAATAGAAACCCTGCACCTGAAACGAATACTTTCTACATGATACAATTTGTGCGTTCCTTATTTGGCCTGAATAAATCGTCTTCTAACAGAAAGGTGGCAGGTGCGGGTTTAAGTTATGATCAGCAGGAGGTAGAATATATTAAAGATTCTAATAACCGCCTGGCTGCGCTGGTTCAGCTACAGAAACGGTACAAAAATACGCCCCATGCAGAAAAGATAAAGTTGGTATATGAGAAGACAAAAAAGATTCAGTGGTTTCTGGTGTCCAAAAAAAGGGTACATGAGTTAGAGTTGTTTCACATTCAGAATACAGATCACTTTATCAGCACCTTCACCCTTATTGTGGATGTATATGAACGGCACCAGGAAATTTCCTACCAGAATTCTGTAGCTGAACCTATAGTCAAGGAAGTTCCAGTCCAGCAAGTTGCCGTAGCCGCTGAAAAAACAGGCTCAAATGGAAGCCGACAAAAAGGCGAACTTTTTGAAATAGCAGAAAGAGTTAAAAATAGGAGCAGGCAATCTACTACTTTATATACAGAAGAGCCTACAGCGCCAGTTCCTACCTTAGCTATCCCCGAGGTATCGATTAACACCATAGCAAAAGTGTTTTATCATAAAGAAGAAGCGCCAGGTAAGCAAACTTCTTTTGAAATAAGTTTTGTATCTACACAGGAGGAAAAAGAAGCATTCCAGCAATATATTTCTTCCAGATTAGGTATCCAGGAAGTACATTATGTAGGCAATGCCAGAATCAATCTATTAGATAATAAAGGCAATATTCAAAAGGAAATGGCACCGGTTTTATACCTGCGGAATTATCTATATGCGCTCACGTTACATGATTACCGCATCTTTCCGGTGAAAATCAACCGGGCGACTTCTTAGAAAAGAAAAAGCATTAATTCTTTACTTCCATTAAAACTAGACACCAAAAACAAGAAATTTAAAATAGCTTTATCCTGGAATAGGTTGACTTTTTTTACATATATCCATAGTCAAGATCACATCTAAGAACGACTCCCCTGCTACTTTTATAATGAAGATGCCAGGCTAATGATCTATAAATCAGGCATACATCATATCCAACCTATTATATTGTTCAGCGAAAAGACACTATCAGCAACAACTGAGCGAGAAAATTAACTGTTAACGATACAAACATTTGTTAATAAAATCGCAAAAAAATTTGCGTAGCTAAATAACTACACTTATATTTGTAGTCAAATAGCTACATAATGAATTTAAGACGAGATGTTTTTCAAGCCATCGCCGACCCCACCAGAAGGACTATCCTACTACTGGTTGCCTCCCAGGCCATGACCGCCGGAGCCATTGCTGCCAACTTTGATACTGCCCGGCCCACCGTTTCAAAACACCTGCAAATCCTCACCGAGTGTATGCTGCTTGAACAGGAACAAAACGGCAGGGAAATCTACTATCACTTAAATCCCAACAAGATGAAAGAAATAGCCGACTTTATCGAGCCCTTCCGCCAGATGTGGGACGATAGGTTTAATACTTTAGAAAGAATCATGAAACAGGAAAAACCAAACAAATAGGATATGATGAAACGTAAAACAAACGTCCATGCCGAAGATGGCAAACAGGATCTGGTGATCACCCGGGAATTTGACCTGCCGCTGGAGTTACTGTTTAAGGCTTATGTAGAACCGCACATTATAGAGCAATGGATGGGAACAAAAGTGCTGAAACTGGAAAATAAAAAGCATGGCAGCTGGGAATTTGAAACCAGCAATCCACAGGGAAACGTGGCATTTGTGGCGCATGGTGTCATTCATGAGTTTAGCCCCAAACAGAAAATCACCCGGACCTTTGAAATGGAGAATGCGCCTTTTGGTGTGCAGCTTGAGTTTCTGGAATTTGAAGCAATCACCAGCGACACCAGCAAACTTACCATGCATATTGTGTATAAATCTGTCGCCCACCGGGACCAGATGCTGCAACTGCCCTTTGCCCAAGGCATCAATATGGCACACAACCGTTTGCAAGATATCGTTAGCCAGTTAACAAAACACAGCTATGACCAGGCGAAATAAAATAATATACTGGGTTGCTACGATCTGGCTTGCCTTAGGCATGCTATCCACTGGAATCGTACAAATCATAAAAAACGAACAAGAAGTGAAAACAATCACACAACTGGGCTATCCTGCCTATTTCCTAACTTTATTGGGTATCTGGAAAATACTGGGCGTGGCGGCAGTGCTTCTTCCTACTTTTCGTTTGCTAAAAGAATGGGCCTATGCCGGCTTTTTCTTCGCCATGTCGGGAGCCATATTTTCGCATATAGCATCGGGAAATTCCCTGACTGAAATATTTCCTTCTTTATTACTGCTGATCCTGACTGTGATATCGTGGTTTTTCAGACCTGTAGATAGAAAGTTTAGTTCGGTTATTCAACAATGAAAAGAAGGTAGTTTTTTGAAGTAAATTCTGGCAATTGCGCCCCTCACACCCATCTAAAGGAGATAATTAAAACTATGAACAATATAACCAGCCATCAAAAAGACTTGTCAACAGAACAATTTTCTGCACTGCTCAGCACATTAAAAGCCCGTTTTGAGAAAAACAGCAATCGCCATACAGGTATCGAATGGGCTAACCTACAAGCAAAGCTGGAAGCCAATCCTGATAAATTAGGGTCACTCCATAAAATGGAAAGTACCGGCGGCGAACCAGATGTAGTTGGGTATGATAAAAGCACAGAGGAATACATTTTTTATGATTGTTCAGCAGAAAGTCCAACAGGCCGCAGAAGTGTATGTTACGACCTCGAAGGTCTGGAATCCAGAAAAGCACATAAACCAGATGATAATGCTGTAGATATGGCAGCCAGCATGGGCATTGAACTTTTGACGGAAGAGCAATACCGGGAATTGCAGAAACTGGGAAAGTTCGACTTAAAAACATCAAGCTGGATAAAAACACCAACTGATATTCGAAAACTCGGTGGCGCTCTCTTTTGCGACCGGCGCTATGGCCATGTATTTGTATATCACAACGGTGCGGAATCATATTATAGTGCCAGGGGTTTCCGTGGCTCACTAAGAGTTTGAATTGGACACAGCCAGCAAAGCAATTCATTGAATTGACATTTGTATTATCTACTTTAAGAATAGATTCTTATCGTACCTGACTGATGCTGCTCCAATATTCATTAAAATCATCATACCCTAAATAAATATAAGAGTGATCAATCACATTGGGGTGAGCATCCATCAGTTTTTTGAAAGCTTTATTGCCTGAAAAATCGTTATCCAGAAAAGCATTTACCCTTTGATAACATAACAATTCAATCAGGGCTTCATCCAGAAAAGAGAGCGAATTGAGAATAAGTGTCGTATGCGTAGGAGAATCCATTTTGTAATATTCCAACGCAGACAAAAAATCCATAAACCCCTCAAACACATTAATCGTAGCAGAGCCGGGAACTGGAATTAAAGTAGAATACTTAGGGCTTGCAGAACCTTTAAAACCCTTATTTCTTAACTCATATCCGCCTTTGCTGTTTTTAAAACCTAAAGCAAAAAATGGCCTGTCGTTAATTGTAAAATCTATTTCTTTCAGATAGGCTGAGGCGATGCCTAAACTGATTTTTCTACTCTGCAAATAGTTTAATAAGGTGGTACTTGTTAGATTTTTAACGCTTACTATCTCAACAGAAGATTTTTTAAGGTCATCATTACTAAACGAAACAGAGGGCAATTTTTCATGTAAGCTACCATTGTCTAAAATCTCAATGGCTTCAGAAAAGGAACATTGATGTAGTAATCTGACTAACCTGATCACATCTCCCCGGATGTCGGTGCTAAAATCATTGAATACATTTTTTTGTGGATGCACATAGAAGGAAGGGGAGTTTTCTGGCTGGAAAGGGGAATAGTATATCAACTGATCACCGCTTGTCTTCTGAGGTTGAATGCCAATACTATTAAGATAGCTTATAATAGGAACTTGCTTTATTCTATTTATCAGATCTTTATTAATCGATTTTCTCATCAACAATGCTACAATTTCATTTTATTGCAAAATGTACTCATGTACTCCTGTTTCTCTTGCCGCCTTCCGTTGTTCTTCTGCTGTCCGTAGTTCAACACGCCTTATTTTGCCGCTAATGGTTTTGGGTAATTCCGGAACGAATTCAATAAGCCTTGGAACTTTATAAGGTGCCAATCGGCCTTTACAATAGGCAAAAATGGTATCTGCCAGCCCCCTGGAAACTATACTACCTGCTGCTAATACAATAAAAGCTTTTACCTCCTGTCCTTTAATCGGATGGGAGCTACCAACAACGGCAGATTCCACAATTTCATCTACTTCCAGCAATACACTTTCAATCTCGAAAGGTCCGATGCGGTAATCAGACGATTTAATTACATCGTCATCTCTGCCGACAAACCAGAAATAGCCATCTTTATCCTTATAAGCTTTATCACCAGTATAATAGAGCCCGTGTCTAAACACTTCGTTTTCCTTTTCCGGATCACCAATATACGATTTAAAAACCCCATTAAACCGTCCGGTATCCATACGAACAGCAATCTGTCCTGTTTCGTAAACAGGTAATTCCCTCCCACCCTCATCTGCAATAATAATATCATACATAAAAGCAGGTTTGCCCATAGAGCCAAATTTTACTTTACTGCCAGGCAAATTGCAAATCATGCAGGTACTTTCTGTCTGCCCATAGCCATCCCTCAACTCAATTCCTATCCCTTCCTTCCATACCTTGATAATTTCAGCATTGAGCGGCTCTCCGGCACTGACACATTCCCGCAAAGAAAACTGATAATCTCCTAAATTTTCCTGCACCAGCAATCGCAGGGCTGTTGGTGGTGCACAAAGTGTGGTAATCTGATAATCCTGAATAATCCGAAGCTGTTTAGCGGCATCAAAGCGCCCTTTTTGTTTATATATAAAAACAGTAGTTCCGAAATTGAGCGGGGCAAACACACAACTCCAGGCAAATTTTGCCCATCCGGGTTGTGAGATATTGTAATGTTTATCACCCTGCCTAAGCCCTATCCAGGCGGCTGTAGTTAAATGTCCTATCGGATAAGTGGCATGTGTATGCACTACTACTTTAGGCATGCCTGTAGTACCGGAGGTAAAAAACCAGAATAGATCGTCGTTTTTCTGCGTGTCTGCCGTATTCGCCTCTTTTTTTTCTCCATTAATTACACTTAGTGATATCCATCCGTTCTGTTCACCATCCAGCAAAAGTTTCACCACAGAGGAGGATTTATACGACAATAAGGCCTGATCCATCTTGGCAACATTATCCCTGTCTGCAATAATGACTTTCGGGGAAGCTTTTTCAAAACGATATATAATATCATCTGCACTTAGGATGCTGGCTGCAGGAATCAAAACAAATCCACCTTTAATAGCTGCTAAATAACTTATCCAAAGTTCTTCATGTAAACCACACATGATAAACACACGGTCTCCTTGCTGCACACCTTTTGCCCTCAAAAAATTAAGCAACTGGTTACACCTGTCCATTTCTTCCCTGTAAGTGAAGGTTACAGGTTGCGGCATATCTTCAGAAACCAGTTCCAGCATGGGCTGGTCAGCATGTACAGGTACGATGAGCGGCTCAAATACATCACGAACCCAATTAAAATTATCTGGAATTTCCATAGAAACGTCAGATAAACTACTGTACCGGCCCTCTTGGATAATTGCCTTCAATCTGGCAAAGCTTTCCTGAAAGTTATTGTTCATAGCAATCCTATTTAGTGAAAGGTGATCTGTATTTATCTATGAATTTAATATTATTTGGCTATGATGCCATTATCCGGCTTTAATCAGATAGGCGCCTTTTTCTCCGATCATGATACAAATTGCATTCATATTGCCGGAAACAATGGCAAGCATGATGAAAGCATTCATTGATCTTAACTTCTAATGCTATAAATATTTAGCAAGTTAAGCTATATTTTCATAGTTACATCTGAGTAGAAATACCTGATTAAGAGTAAGTAAATGTATTCTTATGAAAAAGTATCTTATCCTTTTTGTGCTTGTAAACACCATATTTCATGCGAAGAGCTATGCACAAATTACACCGGCAAAATCAGGTATGTATGAGTTGACTTCAAAGGTGAGTCAGCCTTATGACAGCACCAGGAATTTTCTGGGTACAGATGTAAACCAATATATTGGCCAGGAATTGTATGTGCTCCCTCAAAGTGAAGATTTCAGAAAATATGGCTACAGGGATTTTGTAGTAGACTATAAAAAAACTTTTCCGGATGATAAAACTAACCTTTATAAACTTTACAACAAGAGCACCAAGTATGAAGCAGTAGCAGGCAGGTATTTTAAGGTATTAGATGTATACAAACATCCACATGCAGATCAGGACTATTATCTGGCCGGGAAATTTTTTCTTAAACTTCAAGCTAAAGATACAAAGGAGATACTCTATTATGAGTACGATCCAAAGTATGAAAGCACCTTTCCTTTTCTGGTAATGGGATATTATGAGAAAATGAAGAAAATTAATGTAGGTAAAAATTTTATCCTTAGAGGTAATAATTGGTGGAGTACAGGTAAAACCATAAAAGATTTAGATACCGGAGTGGCAGTAGATTTATCCAAAGGTGATACATGGAAGTGTATTGATTTTATTGTGGATGAAAAATATTATACGACAGAATACCTTCTGGAAAACGAAAACAAAAAACATATTCCTATCCGGATTCAGGATATCAACAATACTAAATATGTATTTGAAGAATCTAAGGCGGCTGCTTACAAAAACAAATATGGTGCAGAAAACTGGAATAAAATTTTAGAAGGGGTAGTTAAAATTGGCTGGGATAAAGAAATGTGCAGATTATCCTGGGGAGAGCCCAAACAGGTGCATGTCATTTTAATCAAAGGCAAAAGAAATGAGCAGTGGGTGTATGAAGATGAAAACTTATATTTTGATAATGATCATCTGGCTGTTATTCATTAATCGCATGTTGTGAAATTGAATAAATATTCCTAACAGATTCTTTTATTTTGCTCTATTCAAAATTCCTAATCAATACGCTACAGATTCGCAGGCAATAGTAGGTGAAGCAGATAAGTTTGTTATGTAAACTTGGTTACTGCTCAAAATATACCTGCATATTTCCTTGCCGCATTGTTAACTCTACTTCCTTCAGGATTATACGCTGCTGGGCATCTACAGGTATGGGTGCAAAATTTGAAATAATTTCAAAATCGAGCCCATAATGCAGCATGGGACTGGCATAAAAAATCTCAACCCTAACTGGCATTTTGTAAATAGTTTTACCGATGAAGCATTCACCTGTCAAAAAAAGAGTGCGGCCATTACTAAAACTAGTAAAATTACGCATGTTGGCCGGAAAATATACATATAATCGCAATCCCTCTGCAGAATTTTCTGTGGCAGCTGTATCTGTAGCAAACACAGCATTGAAAACCCGTAGATCTCTTGTGTTTTTTTGAGGATATACTTTATTCCAGGGTAACATAAACTCAAAGCGGCTTAACCTATTATTAAACCGGCCTTCCATTCCATCAGCACCAAACTCAAAATTTCCCTGTTTACTTTTAAGCTTAATTTCCACATGGTTTGCTACGGTATAACTGGTAGTTTGTCCCTTTACAGATATAAACGAAATCATTACCAGCAAATGAATACTAATCCAGGCAAACAGGAGTGGATGAAATGGTGGCCTTTTCATAAATGCAGATTGCCTAAGCAATGTTATATGTCAATGTATAGATGAATTATAATCAACTGGGATACACTCTGATTCAGATATAAATTGTCGTATTTTAAAGGTACATACTAAATAAATTCCGAACGATATACCGAAAGAATACAGTACTGATTAATCCGGAATTAAACCGAAATTAAAAGTTGATTAAAAGTGAGAGCGGGGTGATAGCCGGAAACGTATTGGACTTAATATATCTTAAAAAAATAATTCACTACTCTTTTAGTAAGTATCATATAAGATGCCACTAGCCTTTCTTTACTTCACATATTGGTCTGAGAAATGGCTGAATTACCTTCCGATGGCTTTCGGTATCTTTCATAGTTTACCTTTAAATGGCATAAAAATAATATCACACAAACAGAAAATCTTGATTTTAGTTTTCTAATCTGTTTATGTGATACTATTTGATGAACTGCAAGACAGGCAGCTTAACAGCCGGATGAAATCTGGTTGTTAAGCATCTACAAACTGTTTCAAATATAACAACTGTTGCCTTTCTCCAAAGTAGATTTCTTTGAAAAGCCATGATCTTTGTTTAGACTGAACATATACTATTTTGATCTGAAGTTAGGCTGAATAATTGTAAAGTATATCCTCCCAAATGGGACTTGCCTTACTTTTTTGAGATAATCTATTTAAAAGGCTCGTTATTTTATTCATAAGGTTATAGAAAAGCCTTGAAGGTGTGTGATTACAAAACAGGCATATATTTAAAGATATGACATACGCAAACATACTATTGATAAACAGGCACTTAGCTTTAAAAATTATTAAAAATACATTCTATGTTTTCAGATCAATTGGTACAAATAGCTAGTTAAGAAATCCGCTGGTTTGGAGGTAGAAGCTTATTTCATTATGTTTATACGACAGCATATGTTGTTGAATTACTTGCAAAACAATCAATTTTTACGACCAACCGGACTGATTAACAGGCTGCTGCAACCTTCAGGGATTTCACTCAGTACCAATCAATTCTGGTGGTATGCCTTTCTGTACTGGAGCTTTTTCAGTGTTATGTGGTCTTTTCAGGCTATGCTAGCCTGGCTGCTTACACCCAATGCCAGATTATATGTAACCGAACTCATCTACTGGATGATCGAATTCTTATTCTGGTGGGCAGTTACCCCGCTGATTATTTATTGCGCCCAGCTTTTTCCGGTTCTTATCAATCAGAAATCAGTTCAGTTGTTCAGGCAGATATGTATGCATGTGGTGATTGTGGCGGTATTGTATATGATTGAACTAGCCATTGAATATTCCATTCTGGGCAGAGCCATGGCCTATGAAAAGGGTGAAATCATTACCATTCGGAGAATAGCCCTGGTATTTGCTTTCAGTTATGGTACAGCTTTCTCACAATACATGCTACTAGTTGTTTGCTTTAACATATTTATGCACATGTACCGGTTTCAGGCCCTGCAACAACAGCATTTACGGATGGAACTTACCAATGAACAACTCAAAAGCCAGCTGGCCGGTGCCCAGTTACAATCCCTGAAAATGCAACTGAACCCTCATTTTCTGTTCAATACCCTGCATACAGTAGTTAGTTTAATTATTCAGCATCAGAACAAGAAAGCGGCTCATATGGTAACTTCCCTGAGCGACCTGCTCAGGGGCGTACTGGCTCGCAGGCAGGCTAATTTTCTGGAACTCCGGGAAGAACTGCAGCTAACCAGGCAATATCTGGCAATCCAGCAAATCCGTTTTGAAGACAAACTCCGCATTGAATATGCCATTGAACCCGAAGCAGAACAGTGTCTGGTACCTCAACTTATACTTCAACCCCTTGTAGAAAACGCTGTTACTCATGGCATTGCCGACCTTACCGAAGGAGCGCTGATCCGCATTGCCGCCAGACGCTCAGATAGTAACATACGAATTGAAGTATTTGACAATGGCACCGGGCAGAATCAATTGCAGCCTACTTCAGGCACTGGCCTCGGGTTAAGTAATACGCTACTCCGTTTGCAACAAGCATATGGAGAAAACGCCAGTTTATTATTCGAACAACCGCCGGGAGGTACCACTACGGTTAGCCTGCTCATTCCTTATTTATAACCACCAGCTAATATTTCTGAAACCATGACTCATTTTAGTACCATCATCATTGACGATGAACCAGCAGCGAGAGAAATTATCCGCACGTTCTTAACAGGTATGTCCCGGTTTACAATTGTGGATGAAGCTACCAATGGCAGTGAAGCAGTCGCAAAAATTCTGCATCACCGGCCAAAACTGATCTTTTTAGACATACAAATGCCCAGATTTGATGGCTTTACAGTGCTTCAGAAAGTATGGCCGGAACACAAGCCTGCCATTATATTTACGACTGCCTACGACCAGTATGCCTTACGGGCTTTTGACGTAAGTGCCATTGATTACCTACTCAAACCTTTTGATGAAATCCGTTTTAAACAGGCCATCGAACGGACCCTGGAAAGATTGCATGACCGCAATTCTGTAAAGATAGAAGCATTGCTCAACCAGCTGGTAACTGCACCCCAGCCACCTGCACAACAGGGATATTTACAACGGATACTCGTAAAAGACCAGAGCCGCATGTTTTTTGTGAACTTAACAGATGTGCTGTATTTGGATGCGGATGGAAATTATATTACGCTACATACAGGCAATACGAAGCATATCATCTACGATAGCCTGACCTACCTGGAAACCCGGCTTGACCCTGGAGAGTTTGTACGCATCCACCGTT
This sequence comes from Rhodocytophaga rosea, assembly GCF_010119975.1. Lineage (GTDB taxonomy): Bacteria > Bacteroidota > Bacteroidia > Cytophagales > 172606-1 > Rhodocytophaga > Rhodocytophaga rosea. The sequence continues at coordinate 6,742,111 of NZ_CP048222.1, read as the reverse complement.
CGCATATTGTGAATCTCGCCTATGTCCGTGAAATAGAATCGCTTTCTAACGGAGATTACAAAGTACTGCTTAAAACCGGACAGACATTGAAATGGACCCGTCATTTTAAAGAGAATCTGCAGGCTTTCCTGAAAAGAACGGCTTAGCCAAAATTCTAACAGAAATAATTACAGCCGCTTACAATATTTAGATCACTCAAACGCCTTTCATATAGGAGTTGTGCTTTCTGCTAGTGCAATAGGTAGCCTGCCAACTATTGGTTTAAACTTTTGAGTATAAAAGTAAATATTCACTAATGACCAATGACGATTGACAAATGACTTAATTCATTTTCATGTTTTTATTAAAAATATTTAAAAGAATCCTGCTGGGCATAGTTGTAGTTGTCCTAGGGTTAAGCTTAGTAACATTTATTGTAATGCAGCAAAAAACATTTGGCCGGAATCCCTCCGGAGATAGATTAAAACGGATAGAAAAATCCGCACATTATAAAAACGGCTCTTTTCAGAACCTGACTCCAACAGATGTCATGCTGAAAGATGCTTCCTATGTGAAAATGATCCGGGATTATTTTAATAAACCTGCCAATAATACTCCTCAGCAACTCATCCCCTCCCAGAAAACCGATCTAAAAAAACTTCAGTCTGCTACACCTAGTATTACCTGGTTCGGGCATTCGTCCTATCTGATTCAATCGAAAGGCGTACATATTCTGGTAGACCCTGTATTCAGCGGCAATGCCTCCCCTTTCACATTCTTTGGAAAATCATTCAAAGGTACTGATGTTTATGGACTGGCGGATATGCCAAAAATCGATATGGTCATTATCAGCCACGACCATTATGACCACCTGGATTACAAAACCATTTCGCACCTGCCTGCCGGAACTCAGTTTTACACCCCGTTAGGTGTAGGCGCACATTTAGAACACTGGGGAATCGCTCCGGATAAAATTGTAGAATATGACTGGTGGGAAGGCGGAAAAATCGGCGATTCTATTCAACTAACAGCTACGCCAGCCCGGCACTTTTCGGGAAGAGGACTTCAACGCGGAAAAACCCTGTGGTCTTCCTATGTTCTAAACCTGCATGGGTATACCCTGCTCATTGGCGGGGATTCCGGATATGAAAATCACTTTAAGGAGATTGGCAATAGATTCGGGCCCTTTGATCTGGCCATTCTGGAATCTGGGCAGTATGGGGAATCCTGGCCGTATATCCACATGATGCCGGAAGAAACGGTTCAGGCCGCTAAAGACTTGCAGGCTAAAGTTTTATTTCCGGTACACTGGAGCAAGTTTGCGCTGGCTTATCATGCCTGGGATGAACCTATTGAGCGGCTTATAAAAAGTGCTTCCCAGCAACAAATGAAAGTAACGACGCCACTCATTGGTGAACCAATCATTCTCGACAAACAATATCCGCAACAAAGCTGGTGGAAAATGTAATGCTATCTTGGAGTAAAGTTAAATATTAGATTTTTGGGATTTCGCCCACCAGGCAACGTTCCCCCTGCAATTTATGTAATTCGTCTTCTATCTGAAGATTGGTTTTGGCATTGTTGAGTTCCTGCCTGTATAGATTTTTTAATTCTTTGCGCTTAATCGATTCCAGAAAACGGCGGACATCCTCCCTTGTTTCCAGTTGCAGGCAGGGAACTTCAGCCAGGGTGCCATCTTCCTGTTTGGCAACCATGGTAAAGTAGGAAGTATTGGTATGTTTTATTTCACCAGTTTTTACATTTTCAGCTGTTACCCGGATACCAATAACCAGTGAGGTTCGGCCCACATAATTGACAGAAGCCTGCATTGAAACCAGATCACCTACCTCTACCGGAAGCCTGAAGTCAACATTATCTACAGAAACGGTTACACAATAATGTCCGGCATGTTTGGAAGCGCAGGCATACGCAGCCTTATCCATAAGTGATAATAAAATGCCTCCATGGATTTTACCGCCAAAATTGGCATAGGCAGGAATCATGAGTTCAGTAATAGTCGTACGGGAAGCACTTACAGGCTTACTTTCAGGTTTTGTCATAGAGCAGGTCAGCAATCAACAATCATTGGTCCGGCAATATATAATAAAAACCAATGCTATTTATCTGGCTGCAACTCTCTGTTGACAGTAACTTATAAATTCCCTCTGAGTGCCTGTTCACGCTCGATGGCTTCAAACAAAGCTTTAAAATTACCTTTTCCGAACGATTTTGCGCCTTTGCGCTGAATGATCTCAAAGAATAGTGTAGGACGGTCTTCGACTGGCTTGGTAAAAATCTGCAATAAATAGCCCTCATCATCCCGGTCTACGAGTATATTGAGGTCTTTGAGTGGCTGGAGGTCTTCTTCAATTTTTCCTACTCTTTCGTATAAAGTATCGTAATAGGTGGCAGGAACCTGCAAAAATTCGATTCCCCGGCGGCGGAGTTCGCCTACAGTATGTACGATATCATTGGTAGCAATGGCAATATGCTGTACCCCTGCACCTTGGTAAAAATCCAGGTATTCTTCAATTTGCGATTTCTTTTTACCCTCAGCTGGTTCGTTAATAGGGAATTTAACATATCCATTCCCGTTAGAAACCACTTTTGACATGAGCGCACTATATTCTGTTGAAATGTCCTCATCGTCGAAAGTAACCAGCAGTTTAAAACCCATTACTTCTTCATAGAATTTTACCCATTGATCCATCTCGCCCAGTTCTACATTGCCTACACAATGATCTACATGCAACAAACCAATAGGCGTAGTTGAAAAAGCACTTTGCCTGGGTTTGTAACCTGGGAGGAATGCACCTGAATAATTTTTACGTTCTACAAATGTATGGATAGTATCGCCATAGGTATGAATAGAAGCCAGGGTAACTTCCCCGAATTCATCGCTTACCGTTTGTGGTGCAGAAGCCGGACGGGCTCCCCGTTTGATGGTTTCAAAATAAGATTTTTCGGCATCATCTACCCACAAAGCCAGTACTTTTACACCATCGCCATGTTTTTTTACATGTTCGGCAATATCAGAGTCCGGAAACAAAGCAGTGGTGAGTACCAGTCGTATTTTATGCTGTTTTAATACATAAGAGACTTTGTGTTTTACACCGGTTTCAGGACCAGCGTAAGCAATTAGTTCAAAACCAAACGCTGCCTGGTAAAAATAAGCAGCCTGCTTGGCATTGCCTACATATAGTTCGATATGATCCGTTCCATTCAGGGGCAAAAAATCTTGTGACATAGTGGTAAGAGTAAATAATTTTAGAATGACAGAAGGTCTGAATAAATAAAAGTAATTCAGTAATTCAGTAATTCAGTAATTCAGTAATTCAGTAATTCAGTAATTCAGTAATTCAGTAATTCAGTAATTCAGTAATTCCTTATACGGGTAAAATTACATTTTTCAAGGGTTTTATGAAAAAGTTTACAGGCGTTTGGTATTTTTAACTATTTTCGCTTGCAACTGTTGTGAAGTCTATAGAGTTTTGTGATTCTAACCTATACTAACTATTTAATCTTATGGATGCAAAAGGTCTGAATAAGGCACTGGTCGCACTTGTTGAAAAAAAGAATGAACTCAGTGCCCTGACTTATAACGATACAAATTACGATGTTATTGAAGAGCAATTGCATGAGATGGAGGATTCTTTTATAGAAAAGTATGGAAAAGACCTGGAAGCTGCTTTGGAAGAAGTACACGATGAATATTGCTCAGATTCCGATGTATTGCTCCCGATTGCTTATGTAGCAAAAAAATACATAAAAAAAGGAACTGACAGCGATGTGGTGTATGATGTAAGCCACAAAGAAGGCGTATGGGTAGAAGCAGACAAGTTTCCCAAAAAAGAAGCCAGACTGGTGATTGTACCCAATCCGGCCCGGATTCTATTAATGGTTGGCCCAGATTATAAGCAGGAAGTCTGGCGGGCCAGCTAAACTGCCTGACTGAATATACTTAAGGCTGTTTCTTTGGCTGGAGCCAATACTAACTACATAAACGACAAAGGATTGTTGGAGGGAATGTGTGTTATTTTCATTCCCGGTAGTTTTTCACGGAGCCAGCCTGCCATAAACTCTGAGCCTGGTTCCTCGCTTACCGAATGTCCCATGATGATCAAGGACAAATTCCCTCCTTTTGTACGGGCATCTCTTACGTATTCTGCTACTTCCCATTCATGTATTTCGCCGCAAAGTAACACATCTGGTTTTTCCCGCATCATTGCCTGTATCGGTCCTTTTCCCATGGTTGCACCAGGATTGAGCAGTATTTTCCGGCAAGGCTTTGATAAATCTCCAATATACCGCACCTGGCTAATATGCAATTTATCTTTAACCTGACTTATGATAGCTTTCAGACTCATGGGGGCAAGCAAGGAAATGATACTGGATTTGATATCGTATTGTTTCTGCCAGCCTAATTGATTGGCTACACCAGTTTTTACACCATCCGGAACAAACGTATGGACATAATCGTGGTTACGCCAGATGGCAATGTTATGCTTCTTGAGAAGGTCTGCTTTGAAGGTATATACCTCATCCTGTGCCAGCCAGTCAGTTTCATCGAGATGATTGTAAAAAGTAGGTTCGTGGGCAATAATAAAATTAGCCTTTGCCTGAATAGCCTGTTGAATTACTTCCAGGGTAGCAAACATAGTTGTAATAATTCCGGTCACTACTATATCACGACTGCCAGATTTTAGGGTATCTACCGTTTTATCTATTGTTCCACCAGGCACTTCTTTTATGAACATATCCATAATCTGCCCCACCGTCCAGGACTGACTGGGCGGGAAAGAATATGCCTGTACACTATTAGATACCATCGGCAACAGCATAACTGAACCAATTGCTTTGCTTATGGTAGTAAAAAATTCTCTTCTTCCCTGCCCGTTTGCAGGAACAAAAAATGGGTGATGATTTGACATAGAGTTGGGTATATTTTCTTAAGAATAACGTGTTACTATAGCTGTTGTCGTATGCGCTCACTAGGTATCTCCTGGCAATAGATCATTATCAATTTAATTGTCATTAATCTTATTTTCAATGCCCTAGCCATAAATATTTTCCAGAACAGATATACCTCTTAAAACAAGCCAACCGGGCATGCACTGCTCCGGTTGGCTTGTTTTTAAATCATTTGCTACAGATTTCTAATATCCTTTACGGATTTTCTCTATTTTATTTTTATAGTTTACAATCTGCACCTTTAAATTTTTAGCTTCATCACTTTCAGGGTCAGCAATGGCATGATACTGGTCAATCAGGCGGTTACATTCGTTGATCATGGCCACAAACTGACTATCGTCTCCGGAATGTACTTTCAGTTTGCTCAGGTCGGTAATTTTCTTCATATCAGATATCGGGCGGATTGTTTTGGCATCCAATATATAGATTGAAACCGAAAGTACAAATATTGGTGAATAAATAATGTAAATCGCTTCAGGTCTCCGTAAAACATACTTCTCAGAAGGTAAGTACATGCCTGCTGTATCACGTAAAAATTTTAATAACTAAGCGGTTCTGTGTATATTTACATACTTTCATTCAAGTATGCGCTTTTTTTCAAAAAAGATAGCCCTATCTATAGCAATTCTTATATGGGTGTTTATCTTCAGTACGGCTGGCAAAATGAATAACATTGTTTCGCCTGATCCATATCCGCTTACGATTCCGCATAAGTTTGGGTCTACCTTTACTATTCCCGCTGATAATCCGCTTACTATGCAGGGCATTGCCTTAGGGCGTATGCTTTTTTACGAAAAAAAACTTTCCGGAGATAATACCATTTCCTGTGCGAATTGTCATCAGCAGCGATTTGCCTTTACAGACGGCCAGGCATTTAGTTTTGGTGTTGCCGGAAAAAAAGGACGCAGAAGTGCCATGTCGCTGGTGAATTTGTTATGGGCTAAACGGTTTTTCTGGGATGGCCGGGCTTCTACACTGGAAGAACAAGCACTGATTCCTATACAGGATACCCTGGAGATGCACCAATCTTTGGATGGGGCTGTAAAAAAACTTCAGCGGACTAAATCTTATCCCAAACTTTTTGAACAAGCATTTGGTACAAAAAAAATCACAGCTGATCTGATTGCCAAAGCTTTAGCTCAGTTTGAGCGTACCCTTATTTCTTCTAATTCCAGGTACGATAAGTTTCTCCGGGGGGAAATCAAATTATCCATGGAAGAAAAACGGGGTATGGACTTGTTTATGACGCATCCGGAACCTATCGAAAAACTACGGGGTGCCAATTGCGGAGATTGCCATGGAACATATAAAGTATTTATGGAGGGCTTTCACAACAATGGGCTCGATTCTATTGCCAGCGACAAAGGCCGGGAAATGATTACACAAAAGGAAAGAGACCGTGCCAAATTCAGGGCTCCTTCTCTCCGGAATATTGCCGTTACGGGTCCTTATATGCATGATGGCCGTTTTAAATCTCTTGAAGAAGTGCTCGACCATTATAATGAACACATCCGCCAGAGCAATAATTTAGATCCTTTGATCATAGAAGCCACTAATGAAATAAAAGGAAAATCACTTCAATTGTCTCCCTCCGAGAAAAAAATGGTGATTACCTTTTTACATACGCTCACGGATTCTACATTTATTACTAACCCGGAATTTTCCGATCCCTTCCGGAAGTGAGTTATTGGATTATTAAAAATATTATCGTTTGATTCAATTACCCATTCACTTCATTCTGTCCTGTCACTAGTAAAACAGCCTTTCTACCATTTTTTTTACTTTATCTTCTGTAATAGGTTTCACCAGATAATAATCTACATTGTATTTTGCCGAGAGGGCAACATCCTGCGGGTTTTCAGAAGAAGAGAGAATCACCACTGTAAAATCTTTTTCATATTTTCGCCTCAATTCGTGCAGAAATTCAATCCCATTCATTCTGGGCATATTAATGTCAAGCAATATCAATTCAGGAATTGATTCATTTGCATTCTTTTTCCGGCAGATATCCTGTATATAAGTCAGTGCTTCTTCCCCATCTTTGCATATACTGATACTATCAGACACTTCTGCCATGAGTAATACTTTCTCTGTTAGAAAAGCATCGATATCCTGGTCTTCTACGAGTAAGATTTTGTTAAACTTTTTCATGCAAAAAGGTTAGATAATAATAATTCGTGACAATAAAACACTCTCAGTACATACGTAGATTCATTAAAAAGGGTGTTATTTTCAGCAATCATAAAAAGAAATATGCTAAATCATAATAATAGTAACATATGTATTGGTCTGATGATGCCGAAAACCTACTATACTTACTGCGGTTAGTTTGATAGTAGAATAAAAAGCAATTTATACGTTAAGAGAATAAGCTACTATAATATATCTGTTCTTTACTTTGGTATTACCTGGCATACCCCATTATGGGTGATATCAGGCATGTATATTATACATAACTTTCCAAATTTTATGCATTTTTATACAATTGAGGTAGTTTTTACTCGAAAAAAATCTAAAAGTTTTCACCTAACCAGCCATCCTGCAAACTATAATCAGAACCATATTTTTCTGCCGTTGGTGTAATTATCTGTATTCGCTTTCTAAAAAGATAATACCTTGGAAAAACGGTATTCCTTTTAAACCGTTAACCTATGCCTTTGCAAAACATTCGAATCGTCATTGTGGAAGACGATAATTTGATCAGGGATGGCTTTGCGCTACTGATCAACAGTACCTATGGGTATACCATTGTAAATACGTATAATAATTGTGAAGATGCCATTAAACACCTGTCTGATGACTCCCCGGATGTGGTATTGATGGATATTGAATTGCCTGGCATGAATGGGATTGAAGGCATAGAAAAAATTAAAAAACTCCGTCCCAGGACCAATATTATTGTAGTAACGGTTTATGACAATGATGCCCTCGTTTTTCAGGCACTCTGTGCCGGAGCCGGCGGCTATCTCACTAAAAATATGCAGCCTGCCAGATTGCTGGAAGCCATTAAAGATATACAGGAAGGAGGAGCCCCCATGAGTACCAATATTGCCCGGATGGTGGTATCTTCTTTTCAGAAGAACCGGAATTCTCCCTTAACTTCCCGCGAAACGGAGGTACTTGAATTACTATCTAAAGGTAAAAGTTATAGTACGATTGCCGATGAGTTGTTTGTAGATAAGGAAACCATTCGTACCCACATTAAAAATATCTACTGGAAACTGGAGGTACATTCCAAAGCGGAAGCTATTGAAAAAGCGCTGAAAAATAAGCTGATTTGATTGATCCGTATCGATTAGCGGCTGTGCTTATCCTTTATTTCCCAGCTTTTTTCTCAAAGTAGGCATACGCTTCATTAATTTTTTGGGTAACAATCTCTGCGTATTGCCTCTTTTGTGGATTATTTGCAAAGAGGTCGGGGTGATATTTTCTCACCAGTTTTTTGTAAGCAGTTTTAATTTGTTCAAACGAAGTTGGAGGCGTAATTTCCAGGGCTTCGTAATATGACTTTTCCTTTGAAGAAATATCAGTTGGCGGAGGGGTCTGTTTTTTTTGCCCTGCCTGCTGCCTGGATGAGGTGTACTGCTGGTATTGCTGATCTACAGGAGGAAGTTTGCCCTCTTTGGATAGCATATTGGCCCGGATGATTCTGACTAGTTTTTCAAACAGCATGTTGCCACAAGAATTTTAGCTAAACTTAGTCAATTTAGACTAAAATTCTATGCTTGCTGCAGGTAATTATAGCGTTAGCTGGCTATATAAGCTCCTTCCACCGGGCGGTCTTCAATGCGCAGGAATTGCTCTAGTTTTTTCTCAATATAAAGCGCTTCTTCTGGTGTATCGAGCCCTGTAATGAGAGACACATTGCTATGATTATGAACTACTACCTGTACATCGTAGCTATAAATAATGCTGCCTCTATGTTTTTTAGTTTGTTCCAGAATATATAATTGTTCAATACAAGCTCTTTCAATCAATTTGTCGCCACTCCAGGGAAGCGGAACATGACGTACTGAAATTTCCTGATGGCTGGCTTTAATCACTGTTTTATTAAAAAATCCGCAGATGGCATAGTACATCAACCAGACACCAACCATTACATGTAATATGGGAAACAGTAAAATAATAACGGAAACATTACCTGACATCATTAGGGAATAAAAAAAGAAAGTAAAGCCATTCCAGAGTAAGGCAAACAACAATGTGCCCAGGTGTGCTATACTGAACCATCTTTTCTCTATTATGATTTCCTGGCTGCCTTCGCTCAGGCTGAAATTTCCGGGAAGAGACATTGCATAAGAATTTATGACTGTTTCCATAACTGTAGATGCTTTTAAATGTATGATACTATTTATCACATCTTTTTGCAAACTATCTCAAAATCAGGTTTCTGGTATGATGTGGTATATCCCACCGGATTAAAAAGGTATTTCATTATTATTTTGTATTTATAAAAAATCGTACAGGATTATTGAGGGAACTTGTGGTAAGTTCTACTTAGAGAACGTTTTGAAATATTATACTGGTTTTCTTTTAAGCAGTGTGTCAATAAAGGCTAATTGTAGCATAGCTTCCGAACTTTCTGTGCTTTTCTCAAAGTCACGGCTCAATCTACGCTTAAAATTGAGCCATCCGTAACTGCGTTCTACCACCCAACGGCCTCCTGCCGGCACAAAGCCCTTTACGCTTTCAGGCTTTTGTACAATTTCTACCTTCCATCCATAGTCTCTTTCTATCTCTTCTACAAAGGTATCTTTGTAGCCATTATCTGCTTTTAGTGTATGTAGGCGGCAAGACTTACCCTTCAGCTTAGCTGCTAACTCATAACCGGCTGTAGTGTCTGACACATGGGCGGCTGTTACATGCACAGCCCAAGGAATACCTAAACAATCCACTGCTAGATGTCTTTTTCTGCCATTCACCTTTTTGTTGCCATCTATGCCCTTGTCTTGGGAAGTAAACTGTACAATCTTTACACTTTGACTATCAATAGCTAACACGCTTGGCAAGGCTTGTCGGCCTGCTTTTTTTCTTTCTCTGATTGCTAAAAAAGCCAACAGCTCTTCGATGATGCCTCGCTTCTTCCACTGCCTGTAATGGTAATAAATGGTTTGCCAGGGTGGGTATTTACTTTCCATGTTGCGCCATTGACTACCTGTAGTAAGTAGCCATAGAATAGCATTAAGAATAACACGTTTGTCATGTTTGATTTTTCTTTGGTTATCTACTACTTCCTTGATAATTTCCCACTCACAATCAGTGAGTTCGAAGAATCTTTCTTGCATAAAACTTTTTGGTTGGACACCACAAGTTTACTCACTGATTCTTTCTTTTACCCTATTTCTATCCTTTCAAAACATTCTCTTATACTAGTGCAGGATAAATCTCCTGAGAATCACATATGACAACCCAAACCATAACAGAAGTGCATAGCTAAATATAGGCATTCTACTGGTCTTCAAACTATTATTTAGCAGATCTATCGCAATTATATTTCAATTAAAAGCCTTTATTGAAGCTACTCAATAGATTATTTTCAGATGCCATCAAATTATTTGGCTGTCTTACTATATAAAGTAAATAATGCCCATCGGTATGCGCAAACTGGGTGAGTTAAGCAAGAACTACCTGTATCAGCAGCTATCTAAAAACCAATTTTTGAGGCAGGTCTACCAAAAAACTCCTCTACACACATTCGTTCGAGCGCCGTTATACTGGAAGTTTGCCCGGTAATAATATTTTCCAGAAGAAATTTACGGACCACATTGTCTATTTGTCCTCCTGAAAAAGTATACCTGGAAGCTAATAAAGTGAGTTCTGCTTGCGAAAGTTCAGGCACCTTACTATGCCATATTTTTTCTCTGGTCTCCTGGTCAGGAAGTTTAAACTCCACTTTATATAGAAATCTCCGTTCAAAAGCCTTATCCAGATTAATATGCATATTAGAAGTGGCAAACAAAATTCCCTCAAAATCTTCGAGTTCCTGCAAAAGAATATTCTGCATACTGTTGTTCATCTGGTCTACGCTGCTGCTTACTTCTATACGTTTATTGATCAGCGCATCCGACTCATTGAACAGCAGAATGGGTATTTTTTCGAAGTAACTCATGGCTTTGCGGTATTCCGAAAAAAGCTGTTTGATGCGTTTCTCCGATTCACCCACATATTTATCCTTCATCTGGGCAATATCTACCATCAGAATGTGCCTTCCGGTTTGCCTGGCCAGGTTATAAACCGTTTCTGTTTTGCCGGTTCCGGGATCGCCATAGAGCAACACCACAATACCACTTGTAATGCCTGCATCCTTAAACTGCTTCATCACAGGCTGAAGCTTTTCTTCCTGCAACAAACTATTTAGTAATTTTACCTGTTTTTCCTCTTCTCCATTTAAGAACAAGGCTTTCATTTTCTCTGGTTGTGGCGCAATCAGGCGGGCATGTATCGTTTTATAGGTCCGTTTCCGTTCAAACAATTCTGCTTCTTCCCGGAACAATTCTTCAATTGCCTTATCAGTAAGCTTAATAGACCGGCCCATCAGAAAATAGTCGTTTTCAAAGCCAATCAATTCTTTCTGTACAATAATGGCTTCTTTGTTGAGCAGGTCTTTTTTAAAGCTTACTTTTTCGCTCATACTATCAAACATCACATGCAGCATTTCATTCAGGTCTGTATGTTCCTCTCCGTTGGCAAATTGAAAGCACAAATATAACAACGCACATGATTCTTTTACCGGCAAATGCAGTTTCTGGATATTGCTGATAATAGTTAGCTTGTTTTCTGTTTGCAGGATATACTGGATCTCCTCAAATAATTCAAGGCTGGATATTACTTCCCTGCGGCGTTCGGCCATCAGTTCATCTACTTTCTGTAACAGGCTGTACAAATTATCGGTACCAGTACTGGAATGCGGCATAAGTTTATTGGCAGCTACCGCCTGATAGGCTTCTTTGGTAATATTGAGGTTTACCGAATTTCTGCCCCAGTTATCGTCTTTGATGATAAGTCTTTTCTTTTGCAGACTTTTAAATACATGTTCGTTGCCAACGATAAAAAAAGGATTACAATCCAGGTAATGAATAATATCATTATAATATACACTATTACATACTACACGCAGGCCAAAAATAAGGCTAAAAAAGAGGGCTTCTTCCTGGGTACATCCAAAAAAATTTGCAATGGCAGTCAGGTCAGAACGGAGGCTGGCGGTAACTTTTTTCAGGTTCTGTTCGGATAGTTTAGAATCCTTGAGCTTATTAAAAGTCCGCTCAATCATTGTAAGCAGGGTGATGCCGGACTCAAGCCTTGATGCCATAATGGATGGAGTAAAGAGTTGTTTGAATAGCCGTAGTTTTAATGCTGTAAAATACTTAAGTATATACGGTATTTACTGGCAGAACGTCGATAGTTATATCCAAAAATTTTCTATTCAACTGATCCAGTAATGCTTACCCACTTTTCCTATATGGGGTAATTTTAATGGATTTTTCATTAAAAACCCTGCTTTTACAAGCAGGGTTTTAATATTTACACCTGTATTATATACTTTAATGTTATGGATACTAACATAAGTTTTGTGTTGCGTTGAATTTGTATGTAAAATACTAACAACAATCAACGAACAACGATTAAGCTATTATTTATTTAGCACTGGCCTGCAATTCTTGTTTTGCCGGTAAACTCCGCAGAAATAGGTAGATAGATTTTATTTCATCATCTGTAAAGTTTCTGGTCATTTCCCAGGGCATATCTTTGTTGTTTAACTGACGGCCATCAGGGCGTTTTCCGGTTTTTAATACAGTCATGAATTGGGTCTCGGTCCATTTACCTACATCACCGCTAGAAGTAATGTTAGCAGAAGCCTTCATACCAGGAATAGGCATCTCCTGTCCTTTGAAATCCTGTCCATGACAACCTGAGCAACTGACTGCCAGGTATTTTCCATACTCAGCCGTAATAGCCGGCGTTAATTTATCGGTGAATTCCTGGGTGTGATCAATTTTGTCTGCGGTAGTTAAACCTGCCAGCGGGCCTGCTACAAACAATACTCTGGCCAAGGGTTTGAGATTATGGTCAGGCAGTTCTTTATCCACCGGAGGAAGGCTTTTAATATAGCCAATCATATTGGCAAGGTCAGCATTGCTAATTCCCGAAAATTCATTGGAAGGCATTACTTTCAGCGGCTTTTTATCCGGACCCACACCATGGCGGATGGCTCTTACCCAGTCTTCAGCTGAGAATTCTCCGCCTACCCCACCTTTTCCGGAAGTTAAGTTAGAGGCAACAATCCGGCCTAAACCCGGATCATCAATCATAATATTTCCGGCCAGATCTTTGCCATGACAATCCTGGCAGCCTCTGGTAGCAATTACGTGGCCACCTTTGGCAATACTTTCAGCATCTGTGGGAATGGTTAAATGCGCAACGTCTACATCATAAGTTTTGCTAAGTCGTTTTTCAGTAATAAAATAAATAACTGCATACGCTACCACTAATAGTACTACGAGGGCAGCTAATGACCTTAATGTCCATTTGAGGACCTTACGGAAGGTACTTTTCATATTAAATTTTAAATCGTTAAAGTGTAGATGGATGGAAAACAACAGAGGTCTTACCCTGTTTTTTGAGCTTTATGAAGGACATTGCTGTGCAGTAACCCCATGTACCCAGGATTTTTTATGAGTGGACGAAAATCAGTATCTCTGAGATATAGGATACCAGTATATAGTAGTGAGAACTCGTAAATCAGAACTTCAACCTTCTAAAAAAAATCTGCTACTCAATCACTTTCTGTAAAGAAGTACGTTTGGCTAATTTAGGATTCAATAATTCGCTTTGCTGATTGAGCAGATATCCGAGTTGAGCGATGGCTTGCTGGTTGCTTGGCTTAAAAATAGTAGCCGATAAACTCGCTTTTTCACGGTCGGTAAGGTGCCAGCTTAGCGAGGCTCTCTCAAATTTCCGCCGGCTGGCAGTATCCGAAGGTAAAGTACTTGCTGCATATTGAGGCGAAAAAAACACATCATACTTTAACTCAACCCGGCTGATCTTACCTTTAAACCATCCTCTGGCAAAATCAAGGCTATTGTCGTTGTTGATATCCTGCAAATGATTCCAGTTGTGATACAAACTGCCAATAGGCGTGAATATTTTATCATATAGGGATTTAACCGTATTTTTTTCAATGCCATGTTCTTTGGGCGTATCCCGGATGGTGAGGAAAATCACCCCGGAAGTATTCTGATTGATCCATTCCCTGAAAATGTACAGGAACCGAACGGCATCCGACACGCCAAAGTTATCCGACAAACCAGCATCCATTACCTCCATTACCGGTTCGCTTGGCAAGGCTACATTGGGCGTAATATATGGGAAAGTAGCATTCATCCGCAGGGCGCTCAAAAAACGCAGATTTCCTGCCTCCTGGGTTTCATAAAAACGTAAAAATTCAATACCCTTGATCGAACGGTTTGTCTGCGTAAGCACCGGCGTATTCATGTAGGAAATATGCTGCGGCGAAATGTATAATTTACGTCCATCGTTTACCACGGTAGGCGCCATAAATAACATCGGAATTTTCGCCAGCCTTTCTGGTTCCCGGTAGGCCAGTATGGATTTATTCAGTACTCCTTCCGTGTTTTTATTCAACTGTTGTTCGAAAGCATATCCCCTGTCTTTGTAATAGCGGTGTCCGCCGTAGGTAAAGGTTTCGAACTTGAACAACAGGTCGCTTACTACCAGGCTAAAAGCAATGGAATTGAGGTTGTCTTTAGAAATATTATTTAAATACTGTTCGCTATACCGGTTAATAGCCGGATTATTTTGTTGCTGTAAATACAATTCCCTGAAATAACTTGCCCCCAGCAAACCTCCGGAAGCACCGGTTATCAACATGGTATGCTTTAACAATGCACCATTCACCAGACTATCAGCCACCTGTAATGAACGCATCGTCCAGACGGCAGCCCGTTGACCTCCTCCACTGGTGCATATAAATACCATTTTAGGTTTGGTTTCCTGCGGGAATTTGTTCCTCCAGCGTCTCAGGATAGACAGTGTAGAATCTATATCTGTTTTCAGGTTATGTGGATTACTCAGATTCCTTACGGTTTTCAAAGAATAATCGGCCTTAGTGCCAGTATAACTCAATCCATAGGCTTCATATTCGGTTTGTAATACATTGTATTTTATGAGCAGGTTCAGAATGAGCAGCAAGCTTATAAAAACCGTTACCGACCATTTTCCAGACCAGTAGGCAATAGCTCCGGCAAAAAGTACCGCCATGGTAAATAGCAGCAGAATGCTGGCACCAGCCGGAATCTGAAAGCCTGGTTTATCCCGGAAAATACTCAGCAATATGACCAGCACAAATACAAAGCATTGAATAATAAATGCATTCAAGTGATTCTGTTTCAATACTTTCAGCGCAGCAGGCAGATCCATCAGGTCGTTATCCGCTTTCACAAACTTCAATCTGGAAGTAAAAAAATATTCCACCCGGATACGGTTGCGGCGCACCTGGTCAACCTTTTTCATCACATTGGTGCGGCTGATCCGGCGTTTTCCCCGCAACTGGTTATTAACGGTGCCGGCCAGTACTTTAAAAATATCTTTATTGGTGCTGATAAAATAATAGAATAACAGCGACATAGTTAAGGCTGTACCAAGTAGCAAGCCGAAAGCCTCCCACAAAATCTCTCCTGCCCTTACAAACTCGTTGGCCAATTGAAACCTAACGAAACAAATCAGATATGTTACTACAAAAGCGAATGGCAATACACTGTTATTGACGCAGAATTTGGTAAAAGGGCTGGTTTCGTTACCTAAAAATCCGAACCGGTGAGCATCCAGAATATAGCAGGTAATATGATAGGCCATTATAAAACCGCCAAGCGAAACGCCCAGAATGAACAAACCTGTAAAGCCTACCTGATGATTGTATTCCGGATCTAAAAACAAGTAAGGAATACCGAAAATTGTACCGGCCTGTTGCAATACAATCCCAAAGAGAACAATCCAGAAACACAGCAGCCACAGGTTTTTTTTGCTATGCAGAATGAGCAGTTGGGTAGGAAATGAATACCAGACTTTGTTCCGCAGAAGCAATAGTTGTTGCATCAAGAAATTTTCTTTCCATTCATACATTGATTGAATAAAAAACTGTGGAGGCCGCATCCGCATTGATTCGCTAATTAATTTAATCTACTGATTATCGGACATCTTCACAAATAACCCTCTGAGTCCTGATTCCTTCCTTCGTAATGTTTGTGTCTGAAATTTAAGGATTTGCCCTATTTGGATTTACTCGCCGGGATGATCAGTCACTTATGTTCCTTCAAAAGTTATTCCAGGTATTAATTGTACTGGTCAAATTAAAAATATAAATTATCTGTGGAAGGTAGATTTTGAAAGATAAAAGCCAGCAGGCAGGATGAGAATATTAAAAGATTCTTGCTGTAAGCATATTCCAGTTAAAAATAATTCTAACTTCTAACTTCCATTTTCTAATCTTTATTTACCAAATAGGTTTGTATAACCCATTCTGAACAACTATATTTTGCTTTTAAACAAATTACACCTATGAGACATTTTATAATGGCACTGTTTTGTAGCGGGCTGTCAACTGCCGCTTTTTCACAAACTGCTTCTACTCTTCCTTCCGCAGAAGCACAAATTAAAGCAGCCGTACTGGCCGCACCAGCCGATAAACGAGCCGGAGCTACGGTTTATGGATATACACAGAAAGGATTTGAAGTGCTGCGCAAGGGTACTAACGAAATGATCTGTCTGGCAGATGATCCGGCGCAAAAAGGACTAAATGTGGTCTGCTACCACCGTGACCTGAATACATTTATGGAACGGGGACGGCAACTAAGAAAGGAAGGAAAGAACCAGCAGGATATTTTTGATACAAGAGAGAAAGAAGTAAAAGATGGAAAACTAGCGATGCCCAAACAGCCTTCTACTATGTTTGCCTATTCAGCCTCCGAGGAAAACTTTACCCCGGCTACCGGTGATGTAAAAGAAGGCTACCTGCGCTATGTGATTTATATTCCCTATGCTACCGCCGAAAGCACCGGTCTACCTTTACGTCCTGAAGCACCAGGAATGCCCTGGATCATGCATGCTGGTACTCATGGTGCCCATATTATGATCAATCCACCCAAAAATTAATTTCCATAACTAAATAACATATGCTGTTTATGAAAAGCAAGATTATCCGACCGGCATTAGATACTTACCAAAGCAAATGATGCCGGTTGGATGTTTCAAAACCAAGCTTTTTATACAATTTCAAAGCCCTGGTATTATAGGGAATAACTTCCAGTTCGAGGGCAACGGCGTTATTAAATTTAGTATCATGAAGGTATTGTATAAAATGGGTAGCGATGCCCTGGCTGCGGAATTCCGGTACAATATAGAGTTCATCAATACTAAGTACAATTCCACCATATTCGTTGCTCCAGAAATTAATCAACACGGCATATCCTATGATCTGCTTCTCAAATTCAAATACCAGAATGGTTCCATAATCTGGATGTGCAGATAGTTGCTCAAAAGTACGGGAGATATGTGCTTCTGGCAGAGGATGGCCTTCCGGATCTTCGTCGTACAAGGCTTTAATCATTTGGGTTACCAAGGGTCGTTCGGGTGCCTGCATCGGGCGGTAATGGATATTATTAACAATCATAGGAACAAACTAAGACAAAAAAGCCACGCCTTAAAAGACGTGGCTATGGTTTTTTAATACGGATTATCAATTTACTTATACGCCGCCTTTGTTATAATATTTCATGGCTTTGGGAATCAGCTTTTGCAAATCTTTGATACGGGTTTCACTGGACGGGTGGGTAGATAAAAACTCAGGTGGTGCTTGTCCCTGGCTGTTTTTAGCCATTCGCTGCCAGAAAGGAACAGATGCATTCGGGTCATAGCCGGCCATTGCCATAAATATTAGTCCGATGTGGTCGGCTTCAGATTCCTGGTTACGTCCATAGGCCAGAATACCAAGCTGGGTACCTACACCAGCAGCCTGTAATAAAAGCTGATTCGTCAATGTCGGATTCTGCCCTACTGCGATAGAACCAGCCTGTAATAAACCATTGGCCAGTAATCCCTGACTGGCACGTTCGTTTCCGTGAGCAGCTATGGCATGAGCAATTTCATGTCCCATTACTACAGCCAGGCCTTCTTCATTCTGGGCAATCGGCAGAATACCAGTATATACTACCACTTTTCCACCGGGCATACACCAGGCATTCACCGTATTGTCTTCTACCAGGTTAAATTCCCATTTAAATCCTTGCAGCATTTCGGTAAGGTTGTTTTGCCGCATGTAGGTTTCCACAGCCCGCTGGATACGGGTGCCAACTTCCTTCACCATAGCCGTTTCTTTACCATTACGAACTA